>NZ_JAKRDU010000006.1:0-155554 GCF_022347325.1 Corynebacterium nasorum | reverse complement strand
GCCCAGCCTGCCGACGGTGGAGGTTTCCACCATGCCCCACACGTGAACAACGTCGACGCCGTAGCGTTCCTCCCACATCTTGATAAGCGTCGGGGGAACGGGGGAGCCGCCGGCATAGATCTCCGTGAGGGTCATACGCTCTGGCGGATGGTGCATGTAGTGGACAAAGAGCTGGATCCAGATGGTGGGAACGCCGTGGGCCACGCGCGGAGAAGTAGCGGCGATGGCCTTGGCAAGGGTGGGGGCGGAGACGTCGGCGTCGGGAAGCACGAGCGGGGTGCCCGTCATGAAGCAGGTAAAGGGAACGCCCCAGCTCAGCACGTGACAGATGGGGATGCAGCACAGGAAAGTCTCGCCGTGGGTGATGCACAGTGAGTCCGAGGAGCGCAGCTGCATGGCTTCCAGATACAGCGAACGGTGCGAATACAGCACACCCTTGGGGGCACCCGTGGTGCCTGTGGAATAGCACAGTGCCGCGGCCGTGCGCTCATCTAGTTCCGGCCAGTCATAGACGGTGGAGCGGCCATCAATTAAAGCTTCATAGGAATACACTTCGATCCCGCGAGGGAAGAGGTGGGCAAACTGCTGCGCCGGCTGTGCGCCGGTTATGATGACGCTTTTCACGGAGTCCGTACCCACAAGCACCTTTCCTAGTTGCTGCGCCAGCCGGGGATCGCACACGATGGCAGATATTTCCGCGTGATTAATAATATGGCGAATCTGGTCATTCATCAGTTGCTTATTGAGCGGCGCAAAAATCGCGCCCTTGCAGGCAGTGCCAAACATGACCTCGAGGTGTTCGGCGCAATTCCACATAAAACTACCCACGCGCTCATCGCCGGTAATGCCCAAAACATCATGAATAGCGTGGGCGAAGGCGGCTGCGCGAGCGGCGATATCGCGGAAGGTAACTTCTTCGGCCGGATCAAATTCGGAGCCGGTGCCCTCACCGTGCCAGGTTGTCACCGTGGTGCTGCCGTGCACCGAGGCGCCGTATTCCAAAATGCGGGTCAGGGAGAGGGGGATATCCATCATTGTGGAAAGCATGCCTCTACTGTAGCGGTGTCATGGTGCGGGCGTTGCGGTCTATGCGTTATACTTATTCGCGACTGGTAGGAAACCGGAATTTTTAGCTCCCCTTTCCTATGGATTCGGGCCCAGAGAAGTTTTGCCCGCAGTCGTTTCTTGATTTCTTCCGGTTCGTGCACCCGCTGTGCGAATTCTCCTTGAGAACATGGAAGAGGCCTCATACTTATTGCCCGGCAGGACGCGCATGCGCCTTGGCACGAGGGCGAGAAGTCCTAGAAAAATACACATTGGCTTCCAGTGCAACGCCGTGAGCCTAGGCTACGGCGGCTCCCGCATCATCGGACCTGGTCAAGCAACGAAAGGATATCCGTGAGCGAAACGGACAACACCGCAGCACAGGATCTTGCATCCCTGAAGCTGCCGGAATTGCGCAAAATGGCCGCAGAGCGCGGTCTACGTGGTGTCTCTGCCCTGCGCAAGGGGGATCTCATCACCGCCATCAAGACTGGTCAAGTTCCGCCAAAGGCCAAGGCCAAGGTGGAAAAGGCCGCTCGGGTAGAAAAGGCGGAAAAGGCAGAGAAGTCTAATAAACCAGAAAAGCCACGCGCACAGGCGCAGGACGAGGCGCCGCAGAAGGCGGAAAAGCAGGAAGAATCCGGCGAGAAGCGGGATAACCGCCAGCAGAACTCTGGTGAGGAGCAGCGCTATGAGTCGCGTTCTCAGGCACGCCGCGCTCGCCGCAACCGCGCCCGCCGGCAAGAACGCCAGGAGCGGCAGGAACGTCAAGAGCGCGAGGAACGCAGCCACAACGAGGAGCAGGGTGGCAATAAAGACAACCGCGAGAATAACTCCCAGGATGGCTCCGATAATCAGGGCGATAAGAATGACCGCGGCGATAATAAGCAGCGCGGCAATCGCCACGATGACAACAATAATCACGAGCGCGGCAACCGTCGTGGGCGCCGCAATCGCCGCAACCGCCGTGGCCGCGGAAACAATAATGACAATAACGGCGGCAACGATTTGCAGGTCCGCGAGGGCGATGAGCTGCAGGCCGTCGGTGGCATTTTGGACGTGGTAGACAATAATGTCGCCTTCCTGCGCACCACCGGTTACCGCGCCGCGGCTTCCGACGTCTTTGTTAACAATGGCATCGTTCGCCGCTTGGGCCTGCGCTCCGGCGACGCCATTACCGGCCAGGTTAAGGTCTCCGGCCCGACGCATACGCATGGCAATGGTCGTAACCGCCGCAAGTACAACCAGCTGGTGCAGGTCGATACCGTCAATGGCATCGATCCGGAAAACGCAAAGCAGCGTCCGCACTTTAATAAGCTGACCCCGCTGTATCCGAATAAGCGCCTGCGTTTGGAAACGGATCCGAAGATCCTCACCACCCGCGTGATTGACCTCATCATGCCCATTGGTAAGGGACAGCGCGCGCTTATCGTCTCCCCGCCAAAGGCCGGTAAGACGACGATTTTGCAGAATATCGCCAATGCGATTTCTACCAATAACCCGGAGTGCTACCTCATGGTTGTCCTCGTAGATGAGCGACCTGAGGAAGTTACGGATATGCAGCGTTCCGTCAACGGTGAGGTTATTGCTTCCACCTTTGATCGCCCGCCATCAGAGCACACCTCCGTAGCCGAGCTGGCTATTGAGCGCGCCAAGCGCTTGGTGGAGCAGGGCAAGGACGTCGTTGTTTTGCTCGACTCCATTACCCGCCTGGGCCGCGCCTACAATAATTCCTCCCCGGCATCCGGCCGCATCCTCTCTGGCGGTGTGGACTCCAACGCGCTCTACCCGCCAAAGCGCTTCCTAGGCGCCGCCCGCAATATCGAAGAGGGCGGCTCGCTGACGATCATCGCCACCGCCATGGTGGAGACCGGTTCTACCGGCGATACCGTCATCTTCGAGGAATTCAAGGGCACCGGCAATGCCGAGCTGAAACTGGACCGTGGCATTTCCGAGCGCCGTGTCTTCCCGGCCGTGGACGTTAACCCGTCTGGCACCCGCAAGGATGAATTGCTGCTCGTACCAGAGGAGGCGCGCATCATGACCAAGCTGCGTCGCATCCTCTCTGCCCTGGATTCCCACCAGGCCATTGACCTGCTCATTAAGCAGCTAAAGAAGACCCGCTCTAATGGCGAGTTCTTGATGCAGGTGGCCTCCTCGGCCCCGATGGCTGCGGATAAGGATGAAGAAGATTATGTCTAATCAGGTTTCCCTCGTTGATGACATTGTGTCCGAGTACCAGGGCATTGAGATGCAGATGGGCGATCCGGAGGTGGCCGGCGACCAGAAGCAATTCCGCAAGCTCTCCAAGCGCTATGCAGAACTGCGCCCCATCATCATGGTTAATAATGAGCTAACCCAGGCCCGCGAGGATCTCGCGGACGCCAAGGAGATGGCCTACGAGGACCATGACTTCCAAGAAGAAGCGGACCGCCTCGAAAAGTCCGTGGAGAGCTTGGAAGAAAAGCTCGCTGATCTGCTCGCGCCGCGCGATGAGCAGGACTCCGAGGACATCATTATGGAAATCAAGGCCGGCGCGGGAGGCGAGGAGGCGGCCCTCTTCGCCGGTGACTTGGCCCGGATGTACGAGCGCTACGCGGATAAGACCGGCTTTAACTGGGAGGTCCTGGGCCTCAACGAGTCGGATCTGGGAGGTGTGAAGGATATGACCATTTCCTTCCGCTCCAAGTCTCCTTCGCGCGATGGTGCCTGGTCCGTCTTCAAGTTCGAGGGCGGTGTGCACCGCGTGCAGCGTGTCCCGGTCACCGAGTCCCAGGGCCGTATTCAGACTTCTGCCGCCGGCGTGCTGGTCTACCCAGAGCCAGAAGAGGTGGAGTCCGTCAATATTGATGACAAGGATATTCGCGTTGACGTTTACCGTTCTTCGGGTAAGGGCGGCCAGGGCGTGAATACCACCGACTCCGCGGTGCGCATTACCCACCTGCCAACTGGGCTTATCGTTACCTGTCAGAAGGAACGTTCCCAGATTCAGAACAAGGCGCGTGCACTGCAGGTCTTGCAGGCCCGCTTGGACCAGATGGAGCGTGAAGCTCGCGAGGCCGAGGCTGGCGAGCAGCGCGCCTCCCAGGTACGCACTATGGACCGTTCCGAGCGCATCCGCACCTATAACTGGCCGGAGAACCGCATCACGGATCACCGCATTGGCTACAAGGCCAATAACCTGGACTCTGTTTTGAACGGCGATATGCATGACCTTATTAAGGCCTTGCAAGACCAGGAGCGTGCCGAGCGCCTCGAGGCCGAGGGCTAAACGGGCGTGGATAACACGTATGGACAGGCGCTGCGCCGTGGGGTGCAGCGCCTTCGTGCTGCCGGGGTACCAAGCCCCGAGTGGGATGCGCGCATCATTGCCGCGCACCTTATTCATTGCGGCCACATGGATATCCCGCTGGACCAAGCTCCTATGCCCGGTTTCGATATGGCCTATGATACGCTGCTACGTCGCCGCGAGTCCCGCGAGCCTCTACAGTACGTGCTAGGCAGCGCCTGGTTCGGTCCGCTGGAGCTCAAGGTGGGCCCTGGCGTATTTATCCCGCGGCCGGAAACCGAGGTGTTGGCGGACTGGGCGGTGCGCAATGCGGACGGCCCGCGGCTGGTGGACTTGTGCACTGGCACAGGGGCGTTGGCACTATATCTGCACCACTACTTACCTGAGGCGCAGGTGCGGGCAGTTGAGCTTGCCGACGCCGCCTTGGCCTACACCACTGCCAATACCCGCGGCAGCGGGGTAGAGGTTATTCAGGCCGATGCTACGGATGCCACTACCTTGGCGGAGTGGAACGGGACCGTGGACCTTATCGTGACCAACCCGCCGTATGTACCGGAGACGACGGACCTCGATCCGGAGGTCTACCATGATCCACACGACGCGGTCTTTGCCGGTGCGGATGGGATGGGCGTCATCACCGGCCTCATCCCGACGCTCGCCCGCCTTTTGCGCCCGGGCGGCAAGGTGGCCATCGAGCACGATGACTCCACAAGCGAAGCCGTACAAGCCGCATTGACCCGCCACGGCGGCTTTGAAAAAATCTCGCCGTTGCAGGACATGACGGGAACGCCCCGCTTTGTCACTGCGGTGCGCGCGGTAGACTAAGACACCACTTAGGGCAAGAAGAGGAAAGACTATGCAAGGAAAGATTTTTAACTGTGCCGATGAGGCCGAGCGCGAAGAGGGCCTGAACATTGCGGTCAAGGCTGCACAATCCGGTCGCCTTGTGGTCATGCCCACCGATACGCTGTATGGCCTTGGCTGCGATGCCTTTGATAATGATGCCGTAGCCAATCTATTGGCTACCAAGCAGCGCGGTCCGGATATGCCGGTACCGGTTTTGGTTGGTTCCTGGGATACCGTTCGCGGTCTCGTGGCTTCCTATACCGATACTGCGCGTGATTTGGTCGAGGCCTTCTGGCCGGGTGGCCTGTCTATCGTTGTTCCTCAGGCACCATCCTTGCCGTGGAACCTCGGTGATACCCGCGGCACGGTAATGCTGCGCATGCCGCTGCACCCCATTGCAATTGAGCTTTTGCGCGAGGTTGGTCCGATGGCTGTGTCTTCCGCCAATATCTCTGGCCACCAGCCACCAACCACCGCGCTTATGGCTAAGCAACAGCTGGGTAAAGCCGTGACGGTTTACTTGGATGGGGGAGAGACGGCCGTCGGTAAGCCTTCCACCATCATCGATCTCTCCGGTGAGCGCCCGTATCTACTCCGTGAAGGCGCGCTCACGGCCGAGGAAATCGGCAAGGTCATCGGCCTCGATGCCCAAACCCTGCGCACCCGCCCCCAGGCTTAAGGAGGTATTCGCGTGAGCGGCAGTGGTGTCCCGCTGCGCGAGTTGGCCCTTGTCATCCTCGTCGCAGCAGCATTTACGTATCTGACCACCGGTGTGGTGCGCTCCTTTTTAGTGCGCACCGGCCGGGTGGCGGAAATTCGCCTGCGCGACGCTCACACGCAGCCCACACCCCGTATGGGCGGCGTGGCCATGTTTACCGGCTTTGCGGCGGCAATATTCCTCGCAGCCCAGCTTCCAGCCTTGACTCGCGGCTTTATGCCCGTCACTCCGGAAATGAATGCGGTGCTATGGGCGGCCTTGGCGCTGGTGCTTGTTGGCGTGGTCGATGACCTAGTAGAACTCAGCGCCGTCGTGAAGCTTTTTGGCCAGCTTTTCGCTGCCACGCTCATGAGTGGGTTGGGCCTTACCTGGACACTACTTTTCATTCCGTTTGGCGGCGGCACCACCGTTGTGCTGGACCAATTGCAAAGCACCCTGCTCACCGCATTCTTTACCGTCTTGCTTATCAATGCCATCAACTTTGTAGACGGGCTTGACGGCCTGGCAGCAGGCCTTGGAATGATTGCAGGAGGGGCAATTTTAGTCTTTTCCTTGACCGTCCTCCATGACCAGGGCGGCGCTGTATCGGCCTATCCGCCAGCCATTATTAGTGCCGCACTGGTGGGAATGTGCGCCGGCTTCTTACCCCATAACTTCGAACCTTCCCGCATTTTTATGGGCGACTCCGGCTCCATGCTTATCGGCCTCTTGCTCGCTGCGGCCTCAACTTCTGCGTCCGGCAAGATCAACATGTCTCTGTATGGCACGGTGGATATTGTCGCGTTGATGTCACCCATTATCGTGGTCGCCGCAGCGGTATTTATTCCAGTCCTCGACCTTGTCTGGGCTGTTATTCGCCGCCTATCGCACGGCCGTTCACCGTTTTCTGCGGACAAGGCGCACATTCATCACCGCCTCCTCAAGCTTGGGCATACTCATAGGCGTACCGTGCTAGTGCTCTACTTGTGGGTTTCCGCAGTGGCATTTGGTGCGGTGTCCTTTTCCATCGTTCCCGCGCCGGAGGCCATTGGCGTGACTATTGTGGCCCTGCTTCTCGCGTTTGCAGCTACTCTCGTGCCCTTGCGGCAAGGAAAGATTGGCCCTGCTGCTCGAGAGACCGTCGTGGTGGCGGAAACCGAGCCCTCGTGAGGTAGGCTCGGTCTCCGTGAATGATCCTAAAGTAAACTCTGATTTTGATGATCCGCGTCTGCCCCTCAAACGCGCCGTGCAGCTAGGTGTCAAAGCGTTGCTTGTCATTATGTTGGTATCACTTGCCATTTGGGGGGGATTGAAAGGCCTTCCCGGAATTTGGGGCGTCTTAATTGGTGCAGCTCTAGGCGGAGGATTCGTATTGTGCACGGCTCTTTCAGTCCTATTTACAGCCAAGTCAACCCCCTCGACAACAATTGCAGTGGTGCTCGGTGGGTGGCTGCTTAAGCTAGTTTTGCTCTTGGGGGTTTTGGCAGTAATTAGGGAAATGGATTTCTATGACACGTGGGCCTTGTTTCTTAGCGTAGTTGCAGCTCTTGTTGTAACCCTCGGAACCGAAGTCTGGGGGATAGTTACTTCTAAAGTGACGTACGTGGCTTAATCTGCGTTCAAAGAATGCTGCCAAAAGCTTGGGGCAGCTCAGCATCATGGGGGATACCGAGCAGCTCTATTTCATCTGTTACTTGCGGTTATGAGAGATTTATACCCCCGACGAGGGGCGGGGGAGATGTGGTGTGATGAATTCCACGCTTATGAGTTTGGCCAGCAAATCGCAGGTTTATAGCTTAATTACTTACTTTGGAATTGAAGAGTAGCTTCTATGGGGCCCCCACGTGCAAAAACTCAGGATCCAGCTGATACGATTCACTTCGGGTTACCGTGGAAGTAGGCACGTGCTCTCTTCCGGTATTGGTAAATCCCTGTCTTGTTCATGCTGATGTGCGACGGAGTCCGTGAACAGGACAGAAAGTTTGAGACGTCCATCGCACCACAAAAGCTTTTACAAGCTGTGTGGCCCGAACACGGGAGAGAACGCTGAGCGTTACAACATTGGCTATGAAAGGGCACTTCCACACGCCCGATCTAGGTGAAGAATTCTTCCCGGGGCAAATTGATGCCGACCATCTTTTTTTCGGTGACTTCGCCGGCGGATGGTTCGCGCTTGATCGCCTGATGCTGATTCGAATCTTGATGACGCTAATTGTGGTGATCCTTTTCTGGGCCGCCTTTAAGAACCCTAAGTTGGTTCCTTCTGGCATTCAGAATGTGGGCGAGAATGCGGTCGACTTTGTCCGTATTCATATCGCTGAGGACATTTTGGGTAAGAAGGAGGGAAAGCGATTTCTGCCAATTATCGCTAGCATCTTCTTCGCGGTTCTATTCATGAACGTTGCGACCGTAATTCCGGGGCTTAATGTCTCGCCGAACGGACGTATTGGTATGCCAATTGTCTTGGCCGCGGTTTCGTACATTGTGATGATTTACGCGGGTGCCAAGAGGTATGGCCTTGGTAAGTTCATTCGCTCCTCGGTAGTGATTCCGAACTTGCCACCGCTATTGCATCTTTTGGTGGTACCGATTGAGTTTTTCTCTACGTTCATCTTGCGGCCGGTTACCCTTGCTATTCGTCTCATGGCGAACTTCCTTGCTGGACACATCATTCTGGTTCTTCTCTTCTCTGCTACGAACTTCTTCTTCTGGCAGCTGAATGGTTGGACCGCACTGTCTGGATTAACCATTATTCTGGGCTTGGCTATGAGCCTGTTCGAGATTCTGGTTATCTTCCTACAGGCGTACATCTTCGCTCTTTTGACGGCGGTGTACATTGAGCTGTCCTTGCACGCTGATTCGCACTAAGGACGAGGTCGACGAGCGCGACCGAGTAAACCACCTAATTTAAACCATCGACATTCAGTCTTGAGACAGACTGAAATTCTACGAAAGGGAACGACTTTCACCATGAACGAAATCATTCTGGCAGCGGATGCCGCTTCGAAGTTTGAAGGACTGGGCACCATTGGTTATGGCCTGGCGGCTATCGGTCCAGGCATCGGTATCGGTATCGTTGCCGGCAAGACCGTTGAAGCTATGGCCCGTCAGCCAGAAATGGCTGGTCAGCTGCGTACCACCATGTTCCTGGGTATCGCCTTTACTGAGGCCTTGGCACTTATCGGTCTCGTTGCCGGCTTCCTGTTCTAAGAGCTCGAGTTTTCACACCGAATCTTTTAAGACGGGAGACCAATGAATAACGTCGTTTACTTGCTTGCAGCAGAGGGCGGAGATAACCCAGGCTCGGGTAGTTTCTCTGTTCTTCTGCCCAAGAACTATGACATTTTCTGGTCTTTGCTGTGCTTCATCGTAATTCTGTTGCTGTTCTGGAAGTTTGTAATTCCTATGTACAGCAAGATGTTGGCAGAGCGTGAAGACCGGATCGAGGGCGGCTTGAAGCGTGCCAAGGCTCAGCAGGCCGAGGCCAAGGCTGCTCTGGAAAAGTACAATGCTCAGCTGGCTGATGCCCGTGCAGAGGCAGCCGAGATCCGCGAGCAGGCGCGCGAGCGCGGTAAGCAGATCGAGGCCGAGGCCAAGACCAACGCGGAAGAAGAGTCCCGCCGCATCGTCGCCAATGGCGAGAAGCAGCTGGAGGCTTCCCGTTCGCAGGTTGTTACTGAGCTGCGTTCCGAAATGGGCCAGAACTCCATCAACCTGGCGGAGAAGATTCTGGGCGGCGAGCTTTCCGACGCCTCTAAGAAGTCCTCCACCATTGATGGCTTCTTGTCCGAGCTCGACTCTGTGGCACCGGCCGGAAAGTAGGCAACTATGAAGGCAGCTAGCCGCGAAGCACTCGCAACCTCGCAATCTCGCTTGGATGAAATCCTTGCTGGCGAGAATAACGTCGCCACCGCCGCACAGGCGGGCTTGGACATCTTTGAGGTTGTCGATGTCTTGGATGATGACCGCGAACTGCGCGTTGCATTCACCGATATCGCCGCCCCGAGCGAGGCACGTAAGTCCCTAGCGGAGAACCTTTTTGGCTCCAAGATTTCTGGTGGTGCGCTGCGCATCATTCAGGAAGCTGCGGCCGTACAGTGGTCCACTCCGAAGGACTTTGTCAAGGGATTGGTTTCCTTGGGCCGCCGCGCACTGCTGCGTGGCGCTGAAGCGCAGGGCCAGCTGGGCCAGGTAGAAGACGAACTCTTCCGCCTTTCCCAGATCCTTGACCGCGAGGGCGAGCTCACCCAGCTGCTTTCCGACCGAACTGCTGATTCCGCCCGCAAGCGCGGATTGCTGGCAAACGTGCTCTATGGCAAGGTCACGATGTTTACTGAGGCACTGGTGCTTCAGGCCATCTCCCGCCCAGAGCAGAACCCGATCGATGATGTGGCCGCTTTGGCTGATTCTGCAGCAGACCTGCAGGACCGCACCATTGCGCGTGTTACCGCAGCGGGTGAACTAAACGAAGGCCAGCAAGCAGTACTCGCTGAGAAGCTGGGCAAAATTTATGGTCGTGCGATGTCCATTCACTCTGAGGTTGACACCAGCCTCCTCGGTGGCATGCGCATCCGCGTCGGCGATGAAGTCATTGACGGTTCTACGGCAGGCAAGATTGCTCGCCTGCGTGCCCAGATGGCGTAGCCGAAACGACAGAAACGATTTAAGTAAGTGCTGGAAGATACTACCGAGAGCAGGAAGAACATGGCGGAGCTGACGATCTCCTCCGACGAGATCCGTAGTGCGATTGCGAACTACACCTCGAGCTACTCCGCGGAGGCCTCCCGTGAGGAGGTCGGCGTGGTCATTTCGGCAGCTGACGGTATTGCGCAGGTTTCTGGCCTGCCGTCCGTTATGGCGAATGAGCTGCTCGAGTTCCCAGGCGGCGTGATTGGCGTCGCACAGAACCTTGACACTAACTCCATCGGTGTCGTGGTCTTGGGCAACTTCGAGTCCCTCAAGGAGGGCGACGAGGTTAAGAGGACCGGCGAGGTTCTCTCCATCCCAGTGGGCGAGGAATTCCTCGGCCGCGTAATTAACCCTTTGGGTCAGCCGATTGACGGCTTGGGCCCAATCAACGCTGAAGAGGAACGCGTCCTCGAGCTGCAGGCACCGTCCGTGCTGCAGCGCCAGCCGGTTGAAGAGCCAATGCAGACCGGCATCAAGGCTATCGACGCAATGACCCCGATCGGCCGTGGCCAGCGTCAGCTGGTCATCGGTGACCGTAAGACCGGTAAGACCGCGGTGTGCATCGATACCATTTTGAACCAGAAGGCTAACTGGGAGTCCGGCGACAAGGATAAGCAGGTACGCTGCATCTACGTCGCAATTGGCCAGAAGGGCTCGACCATCGCTGGTGTGCGCCGCACCCTTGAGGAGCACGGCGCACTCGATTACACCACCATCGTGGCCGCACCGGCTTCCGATTCCGCGGGCTTCAAGTGGTTGGCACCGTTCTCCGGTGCAGCGCTGGGCCAGCACTGGATGTACCAGGGCAACCACGTCCTGGTTATCTACGATGATCTGACCAAGCAGGCTGAGGCCTACCGTGCCATTTCCTTGCTGCTGCGCCGTCCCCCGGGACGCGAGGCATACCCGGGCGATGTGTTCTACCTGCACTCCCGCCTGCTGGAGCGTGCTGCCAAGCTTTCCGACGACATGGGTGCTGGCTCCATGACCGCACTGCCGATCATCGAGACCAAGGCAAACGACGTCGGCGCCTTCATTCCGACCAACGTCATTTCTATTACTGACGGCCAGGTCTTCCTGGAGTCCGACCTGTTCAACCAGGGTGTTCGTCCGGCTATTAACGTCGGTGTTTCCGTCTCCCGTGTCGGTGGCGCTGCACAGACCAAGGGCATGAAGAAGGTTGCCGGTAACCTGCGTCTGGACCTGGCCTCCTACCGTGATCTGCAGGCCTTCGCGGCATTCGCATCTGACCTGGATGCTGCCTCCAAGGCTCAGCTGGAGCGCGGTTCCCGTCTGGTTGAGCTGCTGAAGCAGTCCGAGTCCTCCCCGCAGCCGGTGGAGTACCAGATGGTATCCATCTACCTCGCCGAGGCTGGCATCTTCGACGTCGTTCCCGTTGAAGACGTCCGCCGCTTCGAGGACGAGGTACACGAATACCTCAACGCCAACACCCCAGAGGTCTTTGAGCAGATTTCCGGCGGCAAGCCGCTAACCGATGAGTCCAAGGACGCATTGGTTGCGGCAGCTAAGGATTTCCAGCCGACCTTCCGCACCTCCGAAGGCCATAACTTGGGCTCTGAGGCACCGGTAGAGCCTTTGGATGAAAGCGACGTAAAGAACACCGAGCTCAACGTCTCCCGCAAGACGGCTAAGTAGAGTTCAGAACTCATAACTAACCGTCTAGATTAAAGAAGGGAGGAGAAACGATGGCTAATCTTCGCGAACTACGTGACCGCATCCGGTCCGTTAATTCGACTAAGAAGATCACCAAGGCCCAGGAGCTTATTGCTACCTCGCGCATTACCAAGGCGCAGGCCAGGGTAGAAGCATCTCAGCCTTATGCGACTGAGATGACCAGCATAATGAATAAGCTGGCTTCCGCCTCTACGTTGGAGCATGACATGCTGCGTGAGCGCGAAGACGGAAACGTCGCAGCCATTCTCGTGGTCACTTCTGACCGCGGTATGTGTGGCGGCTACAACAACAACGTCTTCAAGAAGGCCGCACAGCTGCAAGCTCTCCTGGAAAGCAAGGGCTACGAGGTAGTTCGGTACGTTACCGGCAACAAGGGCATCGGCCACTACAAGTTCCGCGAGGACGAGGTAGTTGGCAGCTGGGGCGGTTTCTCTCAGGACCCAACCTGGGAGGCCACCCACGATGTGCGCCGTCACCTGATTGATGGCTTTATTGCTGGTTCCAACGGCACTACCAAGGGCCGCGACGGCCTGCATGCGCAGGGTGAGGGCGTAGGTGTACGTGGCTTTGACCAGGTACACGTTGTCTACACCGAGTTTGAGTCCATGTTGACCCAGACTGCGCGCGCACAGCAGCTGTTGCCAGTTGAGCCGGTTATTCAGGATGAGGAGTACCACCTCGGTGACTCCGCTCTGTCCGACGCCGAATCTGCGGAGGATGTTGCCGCCGGATTCGAATTCGAGCCGGACGCAGATACACTGATGGAAGCTCTGCTTCCGCAGTACGTCTCGCGTATCCTGTTTGCTATGTTCTTGGAGGCTTCTGCCTCCGAGTCCGCTGCACGCCGTACAGCTATGAAGTCTGCTACTGACAACGCAACCGAGATGGTCGAAGACCTCTCCCGCGTGGCTAACCAGGCCCGTCAGGCACAGATTACCCAGGAAATTTCAGAGATCGTCGGTGGCGCTGGCGCGCTATCTGACAGCGCAGAAAGTGACTAGATTATGACTACAGCTCTGCAAGAGCAGAATGCACAGTCTTCGGCAGTCGCCGGTCGTGTCGTGCGCGTCATCGGTCCGGTTGTGGACGTGGAGTTCCCACGTGAGGCACTGCCGGACCTGTACAACGCACTGCACGTCGACATCAAGCTCGAAGCTGTTGCAAAGACCGTCACCCTCGAGGTCGCTCAGCACCTCGGTGACAACCTTGTCCGTACCGTGTCTATGGCACCGACCGACGGCCTCGTCCGCGGTGCCGAGGTCATCGACTCCGGAAAGCCAATTTCCGTGCCGGTCGGCGACGTCGTCAAGGGCCACGTCTTCAACGCCCTCGGTGATTGCCTCGATGAGCCGGGTCTCGGCCGCGATGGCGAGCAGTGGGGAATCCACCGCGAGCCGCCAGCGTTCGACCAGCTCGAGGGTAAGACCGAGATTCTGGAGACCGGCATTAAGGTCATCGACCTGCTGACCCCGTACGTCAAGGGCGGCAAGATCGGCCTGTTCGGCGGTGCAGGTGTGGGTAAGACCGTTCTGATTCAGGAGATGATTACCCGTATCGCCCGCGAGTTCTCCGGTACCTCCGTCTTCGCCGGCGTCGGCGAGCGTACCCGTGAGGGCACCGACCTCTTCCTGGAAATGGAAGAAATGGGCGTGCTGCAAGATACCGCCCTTGTCTTCGGCCAGATGGATGAGCCGCCAGGAGTCCGTATGCGTGTGGCTCTGTCCGGCCTGACCATGGCGGAGTACTTCCGCGATGTGCAGAACCAGGACGTGCTGCTGTTCATTGACAACATCTTCCGTTTCACCCAGGCCGGCTCTGAGGTTTCGACCCTGCTGGGTCGTATGCCTTCCGCCGTGGGCTACCAGCCGACCTTGGCTGATGAGATGGGTGTTTTGCAGGAGCGCATTACCTCGACCAAGGGCCGTTCCATTACGTCCCTGCAGGCCGTTTACGTTCCTGCCGATGACTACACCGACCCGGCTCCGGCTACGACGTTCGCTCACTTGGACGCCACCACCGAGCTGGACCGTGCTATTGCCTCCAAGGGTATTTACCCGGCAGTGAACCCGCTGACTTCTACCTCTCGTATTCTCGAGCCAGGTATCGTCGGCGAGAAGCACTACGAGGTTGCACAGCGCGTCATCGGTATTCTGCAGAAGAACAAGGAACTCCAGGACATCATCGCCATCCTTGGTATGGACGAGCTGTCTGAGGAAGACAAGGTCACCGTTCAGCGTGCCCGTCGTATCGAGCGCTTCTTGGGCCAGAACTTCTTCGTTGCGCAGAAGTTCACCGGCCTGCCGGGCTCCTACGTACCGCTGTCCGAGACCATCGACGCCTTCGAGCGCATCTGCGATGGCGAGTTTGACCACTACCCAGAGCAGGCTTTCAACGGCTTGGGCGGCCTTGACGACGTCGAGGCTGCATACAAGAAGTTGAACGAGAAGTAGGGAGAGGCACATGGCTGACATCACCGCCGAATTGGTTTCCGTCGAGCGCCTGCTGTGGTCTGGACAGGCCTCCATGGTCACGGCTGAGACCACCGAGGGTGAGATCGGCGTGCTTCCCGGTCACGAGCCAATGATCGGTCAGTTGATCGATAATGGCGTGGTGACCATCCACCCAGTGGACGGCGAGCGCCGCGTCGCCGCCGTGCAGGGTGGTTTCCTCTCCGTTACCCAGGACAAGATCACCGTCCTCGCTGATTGGGCCATCTGGTCCGATGAGGTGGATGAGGAGAAGGCTCAGAAGGACTTTGCTTCTGAGCACGAGCTCGCCAAGTCCCGTGGCGAGGCCGCACAGCGTGCTGTCCGCCGCGCCAAGGCTTAGTACCTTGGATTGATAGGAGAGGGCAGCAATAGCCGCCCTTCCTGCTCTCTAAAGGTGCCCCGGTTTAAACCGGGGCACCTTTTTGCGTTTTCTTTGCCTTTTCTTATTGGCGTATAGGTCCTGCCAAGCGCTACAATTCAAGAATCAGTTTCTCCACAAAGCGAGGATGGCGTGAAGGCCCATGAATTCAACGGTGGTTACAGTGCTTCTGTGGGCCCTTGGCGTGGCCCTATTGCTGGTTATTTTTCTGGCTGCGCTTCGCTTTTTTACCGTGCGTGCCCGCGGCACTGCCGTCTTGCTACGCCGAGTACCCGCTAGAAATTCCCTTTCTTGGCGCCATGGTTCGCTGCGTTATGAAGGCGAATTTGTGGAGTATTTCAAGCTCCGCTCCGTTTCTCCGCGCTGCGATCTGCGTATCAACCGCCTCGACATCGAAGTAGTAAGCACCCGCTCGCTCGATGATGCCGAGGCTTCTTTTATGTCTGCCGCCACCGAGGTTGTTCGCTTTCGGGTCAAGGGCCGGGAATATGAGTTGGCATCTGATGCCCACGGCATTATGGCCTTCGGGGCGTGGGTAGAGGCCGCACCATCCAAACGTCAGCAGCGCTTCGACTTCCGGCAACTTCGCCAGCGCGCTACCCGTCAATCCAAGCGATAAGGTTACCCGCTAGGGTAGAGGGCATGCGTTTAGTAATCGCCCGATGCTCCGTAGATTACGTGGGCCGTTTGGATGCCCACCTTCCCATGGCAGACCGTCTACTCATCGTCAAGGCTGACGGCTCTGTATCCGTGCATGCTGATGACCGCGCGTATAAGCCGCTTAATTGGATGACCCCTCCGTGCACGTTAAAAGAATCCGCCATTGAGGACCTAGACGGTGACGATACCGGCGAGGTTTTGTGGCTGGTGGAAAATCCTAAAGGCGAGCAGTTGCGCATTACAATTGCTGAGATCCATGAGGAAATCTCCTATGACATGGGTGAAGACCCAGGCCTAGTCAAAGACGGCGTGGAGGCTCACTTGCAAGAGCTTTTGGCAGACCAGATCGATACCTTGGGCGATAGCTATACGCTGGTACGCCGCGAATACCCAACGGCGATAGGCCCGGTAGACATTATGGCGAAAGATGAAAACAACAAAAATGTTGCCATCGAGGTGAAGCGCCGTGGTGGGATTGATGGCGTGGAGCAGCTGACGAGGTATCTGGAGTTGCTTAACCGTGATGAGCTTCTGGCCCCAGTATCCGGTGTATTCGCGGCCCAGGAAATCAAACCGCAGGCCCGCACGCTAGCAGAGGACCGAGGCATTCGGTGCGTCGTACTGGACTATCAGGAACTCCGCGGACTTGAGTCGAACGAATTGCGATTGTTCTAATGCCACGGCGGAATAGACGCAAACCGCTCGAGCTTCGATCCTTGCCTAAAGATGGTTCGACTTTTCTCGGCTCGCAGACGGTCGAGGGGCCTAGCTGGACGCACGGTGAGCCCTATGTTATGCGGCATATCGGTTCTGCGCGTGCCCAAAAGTACTATGTGTGCCCAGGGTGTAATCAAAATATTCCTCCCGGGGTGGCTCATATCGTGGCGTGGCCGCGCGACGTGGGCCGCCAGGGCGATGATCGTCGGCACTGGCACCGCCACTGCTGGGAGCGTAGGTAGACTAGCGGGCATGATTGTTGCATTCTCTGTAGCCCCTGCAGTAGTTAATAATGATTCCCAAGAAATGGCCGACGCCGTCGCTGAGGCCGTGCGCGTCGTCCGCGAATCCGGCCTTCCTAACGAGACCAATGCCATGTTCACCCTGCTTGAAGGCGAGTGGGACGAGGTCTTTGGAACTATTAAGAAGGCCACTGACGCGGTGCGTGCGGTATCCCCGCGCACATCTTTGGTGGTCAAGGCTGATATTCGCGAGGGCGTAACCAATCAACTGACTGACAAGGTAGATGCGGTTAACCGCCGCCTTGCAAAGGAGGACTAGATGACTTCAGCAAATAATGCTTATGTAGGAGGCGCGCTCGACCTCAGCCAAGTAAAGGCGCGGGCCGAGGCACGGCAGAAGGCACAGGAATCTCCGCAGACCACTGCTGGCGGGATCCAACCCTTCTTCACTGTGACGGAAGCTAACTTCGACCAGGACGTGGTGCGCCGTTCTACGGAAGTTCCGGTGATTGTTCTCATTGGCACCGCCCGTTCCACGCAGTCGGAGCAGCTAAAGACCGACCTACAGGGGTTGGCCGCGCAAGGAAACCGCAGCTTCCTAGTTGCCTACGTGGATGCAGATACTACCCCACAGGTTGCGCAGGCCTTTGGCGTGAAGAACCTCCCCACTGTGGTGGCCCTGGGCGCTGGGCGGCCGCTGACGAATTTCGAGGGTGCACAACCACTAGATGCGCTAAAACAATGGGTAGATGCCTTGGTGCAGAATGTTGGCCCACAGTTGAAGGGCCTACAGAGCGATGCGGGAGAGCCCCAGACCCAAGAGGAAGAAGAGGATCCGCGCCTCCAAGAAGCAGAGGGCTTCTTAAATGCTGGCGATTTTGATGGTGCTCTTAAGGTCTATAACTCCATCTTGGAGGCTGAGCCCGAAAACGTGCAGATTAAGCAGGCCCGCGATACAACCGTACTGCTCAAGCGCCTTGATCCTGCCAACCAGACCGAGGATCCGATTGCGGCTGCGGAAGGGGACAAGGGGGACGTCGATAAGCAGATGCGTGCTGCCGACGCCGAAGTGGTTGCCGGCGCCCCAGAAAAGGCCTTTGATCGCCTCATCGAGACGATGAAGGCAACGGCCGGTGATGAGAAAGCTCGCGTGCGCGAGCGCTTGCTGGAGCTCTTCGGGCTCTTTGAGGGCAATGACCCGCGCGTGATGGAAGCTCGCACCAAGCTGGCGAGTGCCCTGTACTAGCTTGGGTAGGATGGGAAAGCATGACTTCAGTGCTTTTCCTGTGCAATACAAATCGCGGCAAGTCGCAGATGGCTGCGGCGCTTGCCGCCAAGCATGCGCCTGAGTGGGATATTTACTCGGCTGGGGTGCAAACTACCCCGGAACATATCCAGCAGGGCATCAATCAAGAGGCCAAAGCTTCCCTCGCGAAGGTGGGGGCAGAAATGACTGGTACTCCTGCTCTAGTGGATCCCCACCTTGCTGCCGCTGTCGACCACGTCATCGTGGTAGGTGATGCGGAATATGACGGGCCAGCGCAGAGGTGGGCCATCGAGGATCCCTCGTTGCGTGGTCTGGAAGGTGAAGAGCGCATGGATGCGCTTCGCGATGATATCGAAGCGCGCGTGGTGGAGTTCCTACGCACGCAGCGATAGGCGTTTTATTGCTCCAGTACGTACCACTGCACCGAGTTGGCCGGTAGGTGAAGCGTGGCGGAATTATCCGCCACGTGAATATGCTGAGGAAGCGGGTTCCCAGCGCCCTCATAAACGGCATCATCGGTGTTAAGTACCATTTTCCAAGCACCATCACGTGGAACCCAGAGGCCGTAGTTGGGAATGGAAGAACCCGACAGGTTGCACACAGCGAGCAAGGCAGACCCGTCCGCGCCATAGCGGACGTAACCCAGCACGTTATTGTTCGAGTCATCGGCCTTGACCCATTGGAAGCCGTCTTGGCTAAAATCCTGGCTCCACAAAGCTGGGGTGTCGCGGTAAATGAGGTTGATATCGCGCACGAGGCGCTTAATGCCCCGGTGCCACTCATTGCCCCAACCATCGAGGTTGCCCCAATCCACGGAATGCTCCTCGGACCACTCGGTGGTTTGTCCAAATTCCTGGCCCATGAAGAGCAGATTCTTGCCAGGGTGGGAGAACATGTAGCCATACAAAGCGCGCAATCCGGCGGCCTTATTCCAGTCGTCGCCAGGCATGCGCTGCCACAGTGAACCCTTGCCGTGGACTACTTCGTCGTGGCTAAACGGCAACACGTAGCGCTCAGAATAGGCATACACCATGGAGAAGGTGAGCTCGCCATGGTGATAGGAGCGGTGGATGGGCTCGTGCTTGAAGTACTCCAGGGTGTCATTCATCCATCCCATATTCCACTTCAGGGAAAAGCCCAGCCCGTTCTCGGAAGTAGGAGCGGTAACGCCCGGCCAGGAGGTGGATTCCTCGGCGATGGTGAGTACGCCAGGATGGGTGCGGTTGAGGGTGGCGTTGGTTTCCTGCAGGAATTGGACGGCTTCTAAATTCTCGCGCCCGCCAAACTGATTGGGTAGCCATTCATCGCGGGAGTAGTCCAGGTAAAGCATGGAAGCGACGGCGTCTACGCGCAGGCCGTCAATGTGGAATTCTTCAGCCCAATACAGGGCGTTGGCTACGAGGAAATTGCGCACCTCATTGCGGCCAAAGTCAAAAACATAGGTACCCCAGTCGGCTTGCTCGCCGCGGCGGGGATCGGGGTGCTCATAAAGCGCTTGACCATCGAAGCGGCCTAAGGCCCAGTCATCTTTGGGGAAGTGGGCTGGCACCCAGTCCACGATGACCCCGATGCCGTTTTCGTGCAGTGCATTGACTAATGCGCGGAACTCATCCGGCGAGCCCCACCGCGCTGAAGGCGAGTAATAGCCAGAGACTTGGTAGCCCCAAGAGCCGCCGAAGGGGTGCTCAGCCACGGGCAAGAGCTCGACGTGGGTAAAACCATGCTCCTTGAGATAAGGGATGAGCTCCTCGCGAAGTCGGTTATAATTCGCCCCGACCTTCCACGAGCCAACGTGGACCTCATAGATGCTCATCGGGACATCGAGGTTGCCGGTGCGCTTGTCCATCCACGCGGAATCAGACCAGCCGAAGCTGGTGGAATCCACGATCGAATCCGTTTCCGGCGGACAGGTGGTGCGCTTGGCCAATGGGTCGGCCTTGTCTTGGCGGCCTTCCTGGCTAAAGATGGCGAACTTATAGTGCTCGCCAGCACCGATGCCTGGGACAAAGACCTCCCATACGCCGGTAGAACCGAGCGAACGCATGGGGTACTGGGTAGGATTCCAGCCGCAGAAATCGCCCACGACGGCAACACCTTGGGCATTGGGGGCCCATACGGCAAAGGACACACCGCTTACGGGGCCCATCTCTGTGTCATAAGAGCGTAGGTTGGCGCCGAGGACATCCCAAAGGCGCTCGTGGCGACCTTCGCCGATAAGGTGCAGATCTAGAGAGCCGATGGTGGGCAGGAAATGATATCCGTCTGCCACGGTGCGGGTAGGGGCGCCGGGGTAGGAGATTTCGAGGCGGTAGTCGCAGTTCTCGCCTACTTCCGCTTCCCAGATATCGTCGCCCACCAAATTCATAGACAAGGATTGTGTGGGGGTATGAAGTTGTACCGCGGTGGCGCCAGGCTGGCGGGTACGGACGGTACCTTCATGCCAGCCGTAGAATCCGTGTGGGTCATGGTGGCGGCAGTCATTGAGACGAGCGAGGTCAGCGGCCGGGATGTTCATATAATCAGGGTACCTAGATTGGGTGCGTTCCGGTGGACAAATGTTTACGGGCGATAGTCGGTGACCTCGCGCCAGGTGAGCTGCTCCTGAAGGGCATGGTCGGCAGGGGGAAGGACGAAGACATGGGCGACGTCGCGAAGCGGCTCTAAGCGCACAAAATTGCGCTCGGACCAGTGATAGGCAGAGCCGGTAATCGTGTCTTGGACGGAATAGGACTCGCCGGGATGGCGGCCGATAGCGCGCATATCTACCGTAACGGTCGCTTCTTGCGCATTGCGCGGATCCAGGTTGACCACGACGAGAACCACATTGCCGGTGGCTGGATCGGCCTTGGAATAGGCAATGATGGCGTCATTGTCGGTGTCATGGAAGCGGAGGGTACGCAGTTGTTGCAATGCGGGGTTATCGCGGCGAATCTGATTGAGCAGCCGGATATAGGACTCTAAAGAGTCTCCTGACGCAACCGCAGCAGCAAAGTCGCGTGGCCGCAGTTCGTACTTCTCCGAGTCGAGGTATTCCTCGGACCCTGGGGCTACCGGGGTGTGCTCATAGAGCTCAAAACCGGAGTACACGCCCCATAGCGGAGACATGGTGGCAGCGAGGACAGCGCGTATGGCGAACATGGCGCGCCCCCCGGTTTGTAAAGATTCATGCAGGATATCCGGGGTATTGACAAAAAGATTAGGCCGGCAAATATCCGCCTGCTCTACGTGCATCTGGCCAAATTGGGTGAGCTCATGCTTCGTGGTCTGCCAAGTGAAGTAGGTATAGGACTGGGAAAACCCTGCTTTTGCTAGCCCGAAAAGGCGAGGGGCGCGGGTAAAGGCCTCTGCCAAGAAGATGACGTCTGGGTGGGTGGCGTGTACGCGGGTAATCAGCCAATCCCAGAAGTTGGCGGGCTTGGTGTGTGGGTTATCTACGCGGAAAGTGCTCACTCCGGCTTCGACCCAAATCATGAGCGTTTCATAGATTTCGTGATAGATGGCATCCTGCGCGTTATCGAAGTTGAGTGGATAGATATCCTGATACTTCTTCGGTGGGTTCTCAGCGTAGGCGATGGTGCCATCTGGAAGGACAGTGAAAAATTCTGGGTGGCTGGTGGCCCACGGGTGATCGGGCGATGCCTGCAGCGCGAAATCAAGCGCTACTTCCAGGCCAAGTTCCTGGGCGCGAGAGACCAGCTTCTTGAAGTCTTCTATTGTGCCCAATTCGGGGTGGGTGGTGGAGTGGTCCTGGATGGCCCACGGACTTCCCACATCACCGGGCTCAGCAACGACCGAGTTATTTTTTCCCTTCCGATGCACCTTGCCAATGGGATGAATGGGTGGAAAATACACCGTATCGAAGCCCATATCGGCCACGCGCTCTAGTGCTTGGGCAGTAGTGTCGAAGGTGCCGTGCACAGGATTTCCCTCTTTGTCCCAGTCACCCGTGGAACGGGGGAAGAGCTCATACCACGAGTTATAAAGCGCGGCCGTGCGCTCCACGTAGACCTCGTGAATGGCGCCTTCTACTAGGAGATCACGCAGGGGATGGGAGTGCAGGATGTCTGCGACCTCGTCCGAGAGCGCTACCTGCACGCGCTTATCGACGTCCAAGGACTCATCCTCCAAGTCCCGTGCAGCAGCAAAGAGGGGCGCCACAATATCCGAGGGGGTTTGCAAGGCCGCCCGAGAAAATAGATCCGCACCATGCTGGAGGTCATTGGCCAGTTCGGCAGCGGATTGCCCAGCCGCCATCTTTTTAGTAACCGCGTTCTTCCACGTAGCAATGGGATCGGACCAGGCATCGACGCGGAAGTACCAGGTGCCTTGGGTACCTGGGGTAAAGACGCCGTGCACTCGATCTTGGTCTTTGGGGTCTACCTGCATGGTGACAGAGGACGTAGCCGTGGACCGCGCCGCCCAGGCAGACAAAGTGGCTGAGACCGCGTCGTGGCCTTCGCGCCAGACCAGTGCGGTGACAGGAATTACCTCGTCCACAACGGCTTTAGAAGCTACAGAACCGGCGGAGATAAGCGGGCGGACATCGTCAATACCAAGGCGAGTAGTCATGCCCATAAGACTAATGCAGCTGTGTCAATTTCACCGGGCAAAGAATAAATCAGTCACAATGGAGGGCGTGAACGACGTAACTCCTACAGATCAAGATTGGCTCGTAGATTTTCGCGGCGTCGAGTTGCGCCGCGGCGGCAAGACCCTCGTTGGTCCTGTGGACTGGCAAGTGGAACTCGATGAGCGCTGGGTCATTATTGGCCCCAATGGCGCGGGTAAGACCTCGTTAGTGCGCATGGCCGCGGCCGAAGAATTCCCTTCAAAGGGCACCGCCTTTTTGATGGGGGAGCAGATCGGCAAAACTGATATGCGCGATCTGCGCGCGCTCATCGGCATCTCCTCCGCTGCAGTGCAATCGCGAATCCCCGAAAATGAGCGCGTGGACGATCTCGTCGTCTCCGCAGGCTATGCAGTGCTGGGCCGCTGGCGGGAGGAATATCAAGACATGGACTTCTCCCGTGCTGATGAGATTTTGGCCCAGGTAGGTGCAACCCACCTGAAGGAGCGCACCTGGGGAACATTGTCAGAGGGCGAAAAGAAGCGAGTCGTCCTCGCCCGCGCACTCATGACTAACCCAGAGCTGCTCATCCTAGACGAGCCTTCCGCCGGAATGGACCTGGGAGGCCGCGAAGACCTGGTGGGATACCTCGGCGATCTAGCCATGGATCCAGATGCCCCAGCCATCATCATGATCACCCACCACGTGGAGGAGATCCCATACGGATTTACCCACGCCATGCTGCTGGATGAGGGTAAGGTAGTGGCAAAAGGTCTGATTAATTCAGTCCTCACCTCAGAAAACCTGACTCGCGCCTTCCACCAGCCCATTCAGGTGGACCGCATTGGACAGCGATACTTCGCCCGCCGAGCTTCTCTATGACCAACCCTTTTCATGACCGTATCGATGCCGTTGACGCCAGCGATACCACCGGCTTTAACGGTGGGCGCTTGGCGGCAACCGTCCTGCTCCTACGGGACGGCGTCGATGGTCTTGAAGTATGGGTACAAGAGCGCGTGCACACCATGCACAATTACCCGGGGCATTCGGTCTTTCCCGGCGGCGGCGTAGACCCACGCGACTTTCCACCGCGTTCCTGGGACTCGGGCGAGCTATGGGCCGGAAAATCCGTCATCTCCATGGCCCGACGGATGGGCGTAACAAAGTACAAAGCGCACGCCCTAGTATTCGCCGCTGCCCGAGAGCTCTTTGAGGAAGCCGGCACCCTCTTTGCCATCCGCGAAGACGGAATTGTCTCCAATGCACGGCGGTATCACAAGGAGCGAAAACTACTCGAGAGCCACACCATTTCCTTTACCGAATTCCTCAGCAATAACGGCATGCGTGTCGACGCCGATATGCTCCTTCCCTGGGCCCGGTGGGTAGGAAAGGGAAAAAGCCACTGGTTCGACACTTTCTTTTTCGTCGGGGTGCTGCCTTCTGGCCAAGAACCCGATGGGGATACCGACGAGGCGGACGATACCGGATGGTTTTCTCCCCAGCTCATCTTGGACGGCTGGCGCGCCGGGCTGGTGCGCCTAGTCATTCCTACTTGGGCGCAGATGCAAAGGCTGAGCAGATACTCCTCGGTTCAAGAAGTCCTCGATGATGCGTCCTTTTCTGACCTGCGCCCCGTTATCGGGGATCCGCGCGAGGACCCTCGTTACCGCGAATTCTTTTCCACCACTCCTTTAGACCGCATATGAGTTATACCCCCGCAGAAGTCAGCTTCTTGATTGAGCACCACGAGGAAATTGCTCACCTCGATCTCGCCTTGACCAAGGCTTCTCGGCTTAAAGACACCGAAGTCTTGAAAGAGAAGTTCGGCGACTATGGACGCGCAGTCATGGAACTGGTGACCGCACGTAGTTCGGGCAAGCTTCCCAGTGATTGGCTGATGGACGCCGACTCAGCCCAACAAGCAACCCCCGTCGAGGTTGCGGCATACCGGGCGGAGTTTCTTGCAGAGCAGGGGGTGGGCAGCGTCCACGACATCACCTGCTCCATCGGTACGGAAGGTCTAAATTCTCCGCTCGACTACTTTGGCTCAGACTTGGACGAGTCGCGCGTGAGAATGGCGAGGCACAATCTTTCTTCGACCAAGATCTTTCGCGCTGATGCGCTCACCACTACAACGACTGCCGATGTCCTCCTTGCAGATCCCGCCCGTCGCGCCGGAGGTAGAAGAATCACCCGGCCGGAGGATCTCGTGCCACCGCTTCCAGAGGTCGTCGACAAGCATCGCGGCAAGGAATTGGCCATTAAGTGTGCACCCGGCCTTGATTTCAGCGAATGGAACGGCCTTGTTACCGTCGCAAGCGTCGACGGCGGAGTAAAAGAAGCCTGCCTTTATACCCCAGGCCTAGGAACCGGCCGAAGGGCAGTAATGATTCGTGGACACAAGCTAGACGTCCTCGATGATAAAGAAACAAACCTGCCCGAGGCCGGAGAGATTGGTAGCTACCTCATTGACCCGGACGGTGCCATTGTGCGCTCCGGCTTGGTGCGGCATTACGCGGCACGGGAAGGGCTGCACCAAATCGATGAGCGCATCGCGTACCTGACAGGGGAGAGGATTCCGGAGGGAACCTCGGGTTTTCCATTCATAGAAAAAGTACCCCTAAAGAGATTAAAATCCGTACTTAAATCCTATGACGCGGGGAGCTTGGAAATCCTCGTGCGCGGGGTAGAAGTGGACCCTGACCAGCTGCGGAAGAAGATGAAGCTCAAGGGGAAGAAGCCTTTTGCGGTAATCATTACGCGAATTGGCGCACAAGGAATCGCCTTGCTGTGCAAACCCCGAGTATCATCGTCCGAGGATAATTACGCAACATAAATATATCGGAAAGGTGAGTGCCCAATGCCAACTATCGTGGCTCTGGTCAAACACGTGCCGGATACGTGGTCTACCAAGTCTTTGGAAGATGACCACACCCTGGATCGCACCTCCGTGGATAACGTCATTGATGAGGTTAATGAGTATTCCGTGGAACAAGCCCTGCGCCTGCGCGACGACAACCCGGATGCGGGTTATAAGGTAGTAGCGCTGACCATGGGGCCGGCCCAGGCAGACGAAGCATTGCGCAAGGCACTGGCTATGGGTGCCGATGACGCGGTGCTTGTCTCCGATGATTCGCTGGCGGGAGCGGATGCGCTGTCGACCGCATGGACTCTCAACGCTGCGCTGAACAAGCTTGACGACGTCCAATTGATCACCGCTGGCACCGAGGCCTCCGATGCCTCGACCGGCCTACTTACTGGATTGCTCGCCGAATACCGCCAGCTGCCTGCCCTTACCGGGCTGCACAAGGTAGAGCTGGCGGGCGGCACGCTGCGTGGCACGCGAGATGATGCGCGTGGCACCTGGGAACTAGAAACGCCGCTGCCTGCAATTGTTTCTGTGAACGATAAGAGCGACAAGCCGCGCTTCCCTAACTTCAAGGGATTGATGGCCGCTAAGAAGGCGGAAATCACTACTTTCTCCTTAGCTGATTTGGGAATTGAGGCAATTGCGCCCACTACCTCCGTTTCGGCCGCCGAAAAGCGCCCACCGCGCACCGCTGGCGAGGTTATTTCTGAGCCCAACCCGCAAGACGCAGCGAAGAAGATCGCTGACTTCCTAGCCGCAAAGAACTTGATTTAGGAGTCGATATGTCTCACGTTTACGTATTAGTTGAGCACGATGCGGAAAAAGTCCTTCCCGTTACCGGAGAACTGATTACGGCCGCGCGCGAATTGGGTACGGTGTCTGCAGTGGTCGTCGGCAAGCAGGCAGATAAGTTCGATGCTGACCTTGCCGCCCTTGGCGCCGCGCAGGTGGTCCAAGCAACGGCCGAAGACTATGACCAGCGCCTCCTGATTCCAGAAGTCGATGCCTTGCATGCTCTCGGCGCCGCGAACCCCGCACCTATCGTGCTGGCCGCAACTCCCGCCAATAACGAGATTGCCGGCCGCCTAGCTGCCCGCCTCGCTTCCGGCGCACTGGTCAATGTCAGCGGCATCGCCGCTGATGGTTCCGCCCAGATGACCATTTTTGGTGGCTCCTATGAGACTACCTCTACCGCTACCGGCCAGTGCCCGATCTATACGCTGCGCCCAGGCGCGGTAGAGGCCGCACCACAGCAGGTGGAAGCGCAACCAGCCCCGATGCCGTTGCCGGCCGCTACTGGCAAAGATGTCAAGGTAACTTCCTTTACCCCTGCCCAGAAATCTGCACGTCCGGAAATTACCGAAGCCAAGGTGGTCGTCGCTGGCGGCCGGGGCGTGGGTGATGAATTCGGTGATGTTGTCGAGCCGCTTGCCGACGCCCTCGGCGCCGCAGTCGGCGCTACCCGCGATGCGGTAGACGAAGGCTTCTATGACGCTGCCTATCAGATCGGCCAGACTGGCGTTACCGTTTCGCCTGAGCTCTACATCGGTTTGGGCATCTCCGGCGCTATCCAACACACCTCCGGCATGCAGACCTCTGGCACTATTGTGGTGGTCAACCAGGACCAGGATGAGCCATTTTTCCAGATCGCGGACCTTGGCGTTGTGGGCGACCTCCATGAAATCGCCCCAGCCTTGACCGAGGAACTGAAGGCACGTCAGTAATGCCGCATTATTTTGACTACGCTGCTACCCAGCCGATGCGCCAGAGCGCGATTGACGCGTGGGTAGCTGCGGCTGGCTCCCTGAACTCCGGCGCGCAGTATGGTTCCGGCCGCAAGGCTCGGTCTGTGCTCGATGATGCCCGCGAGAAGGTTGCTTCACTCCTCGGCTGCGAGCCAATCGAGGTGATTTTCACTTCTTCTGGCACAGAGGCAGACAATATCGCCATTCAGGGACTTTATGCGGCCGGTAAAACAAACCGCATAGTTTCCACCGATATTGAGCATCCCGCCGTGCGCGATACCGTGGCTAAGCTGCACAATTCGGGTGCTACCGTCGAGATTCTTCCTGTCGATCGCTCCGGACACATAGCAGACCTGTCGGCTCTAGACACGCTTGCCGACGTCGCTACCTGCATGTGGGCCAATAACGAAACCGGCGCCATTCAACCCATCGAAGATATTGCCGCCCGAGCCAGCGCAGTGGGTACACCGGTACACGTTGATGCCGTGCAAGCGGTAGGAAAGGTTCCCATCGACTTTTCCCACCTAGGGATCACCAGCCTTGCAGCTAGCGCCCACAAGTTCGGCGGTCCCCGCGGCATTGGCCTACTTCTAGCCAAGCGGAGTCCCGCACCCCAACCCATTGCCTATGGCGGTGGGCAGGAGCGCGGAATTCGTCCTGGAACTGTCGACGTCGCTGGTGCTTCCGGTCTAGCTGCGGCTTTGGAGGAATCCGTCGCGGAAATTTCTACTCAAGGTGAACGGATTTCCGCGCTTCGCAATAAGCTCCGCGATGGAATTCTCGCCACCATTGACAATGCAGTCATCAATTCCACTGAACCGTGTTTGCCTTCTCACTTGCACGTCTCTTTCCCTGGTGCAGATGGCGATAGCCTCATCATGCTGCTAGATTCCCTGCAGATTGAGGCCTCAACCGGCAGCGCCTGTAGCGCAGGTGTAAACCGCATGTCTCACGTTCTGGAAGCGATGGGAGTAAGCGAGGCTGAAGGAATCGGTTCCTTGCGCTTTACGTTAGGCCGGCTTACTTCGGAAGAAGATGTCGATTACGTGTTGGCTCATCTTCCCGAGGTAATCTCCCGAGCCCGATCCGTCTAGCTTTCATTCCTTTCCTTCGCCGCTGCCCGTCGGGCGGCGATAGCTTGGCCCACCGTTAGCGCCCAGTTCTTGTTCTTGGGTGCTAGCGGTCCTTGGGGCTCGTCATATTCCCAGCGCCCATCATCAAACAGCCACACAATGTCCCCAGTGTGCGGATCCATGATATAAAAGCACCGCCGTCAGTCTTGACGTTATGGTGGTGCTGGCATAGTGAAGCCAAATTGCTCCCTGCAGTTTTCCCTCCCCGAGCATGGTCAATGCGGTGGTCTTTCTGGCAGCTTTCCGCAGGGCGGTAGCACCCCGGCCAGCGGCACACCCCATCGCGGCCTTCCACATAGGCGCCTATGAGCGGGGGAGTAACGTAGCTTTCGCTTTCCATTTCTTTGGCTAAGTCCATGTCTCGCGTCTGAGCGGGGCGCAGGTTATCCGCGGTCTCTGGGCTTACCCATCCGAATCCCCGGATAAACGCGGGTGCAGACTCCTGATCATGGGCGCGATACATATGCAGAACTACCTTAGTCCGAGACTCAATTTCACCCAGAATCAATTTGGCCAGTGCTTCTGCCTTGGAAAGGCCATGTTCCTCGGCGGCTATGCTGATGTGTTCGTCGATAGCTATAAGGGTAGTTTCGTCAAATTCAACTGCTAGCCCGGCTTTGCCACCGAAGCTGGAGTAGGTGAAATAGGAGTTATTCTTCGTGGGAGCCTCTTTGTTTTCTTCGGTGGATGGGTTTTCAATAGCAATGAGGCCATTGAGTTTTCGCCGTAAATTCGTGTTGGAGGGTAGTACCTGTCCCGGCTTCGAGGGGGTCAAATAACGAGATAGTTCTTGGTCTATCCTCTCGAGGGTTTCCGCAGGGACATCACCGAGCTTGCTAAGTACGGCGTCGATAGTAATGAGGCGAGAAAAATCCAGGAAGTAGTAGGTTTCCTGCAGGGCCATTGTTAGAGGTAACTCAGCCAGCCGGTAGATCGCCATGGTTATATCGCGCGTGCGCCGCTCACTCAATCCCGTACGGGTGGCAAGGGTATGGCAAGAAATGTCGAAATCGTCTTCTAAGTCTGGTTTGGCGTCTTTCCAGAAAAGGTAATCTTGCTTTCTGATTTCGGTAGCTTTAACTGCTAATGGATCTTTAGGATCATTGACTATGTAATAGGCTTCCAAAATTATTTCCCCCGAATATTAGAACTGCTGAACTAATCTTCACGGTGTCTATCTTACGCTGTGGGTGCGCCCGCCACAAGAGGGGAGGCAAACATATGTTCTAAATGGTGAAATTGCCTACGGTGACAGGAATAGAAGAAAAGAAAATTATCTCAAGTGGCGCGTGTTAAAGATGTTGATAGAGTGAAACCATTGTTAGACTCACGCGCATGACTTCAAAGAAGGCACTCCGAAAGAGTATTACTGCGGTAGTTACCGTGGCTGCACTAGCTATTAGTGGTACCGCTGTTGCCCAGGCGGTGAGCTTTGGCGTCCCTAAGGGCGTGGACGTTGCGGCACACCAGCACCCGGGCGGCACGCCCATCGATTGGTCTAAGGTACGTACTGACGGTCAGTCTTTTGCATTTGTAAAAGCAACTGAGGGTGGGGATTGGGTAAATCCGCACTACGTCGAAGATGTTCAGGCCGCCCACGCTGCCGGCCTTAAGACAGGCGCATATCACTACGCTCGTCCATCGACTGACGCCAAAACGCAAGCGGCGAACTTTGCCGCGCAGATTGCGCTGGCGCCAGATCAGACATTGCCTCCCGCACTCGATATCGAGGTGGATGAAGGTAAATCCGCGGCCCAGTTGGAGCAGTGGATCGAAGAATTTACCAGCGAGCTCAAGCGCCTTACCGGCCGCACTCCCATGATCTACACCTACAAGTACTTCTGGATGGGGCAGATGAATAACTCCCAGAAGTTCTCGGATATGCCGTTGTGGCTTGCGGCCTATCAGGATCAGGCGCCCGAGGCCGTGGGTGGCTGGAAGAAGCTATCCTTCTGGCAGCGTTCTGGCTCCGGCAAGGTGGCTGGAATTCCTACCGACGTTGATATGAACCTTTTTAATGGTTCCAAGCAGCAGCTGCAGTCCTTTAGCGATGGAAATTATGTGGATGTCGGCGGCGCGCTCGAACAGCTCGTGGTGGGCGATGGCGTTGACCTAAGCTCGGACAGCACGCCGCTTATCGGCGCTATCCTAGCCCTCGCAGCAGGACTGATTGCGGTACCACAGCTTGTCGACGCCGCCGAAAAGTCCGGCCTTGACCCCCAAGCAGCGCAAGGTCTAGCAGGCTTCGTGAAGACCTTGCAGGACAAGGATGTCCTCCCAGTAGAAGATCTGGGTGATATGGCAAAGGGGAACTTCTCTGTCAGTGACCTAGCAATCCTGTTGGACAATGCCGGTCACGTGAACAACGTTAAGTCTGGCAATGTCTCCGAGTCCGAAGTTTCGGAGGCTAAGAACGCGGCCAAGAAGGCTGGCGCTGATGTTCCCGATTTCGATGCGGGCCAAGTAGCCACGCTACTTAATCGCGTGCTGCAGTAGCACCAGCGAAAAACGCGCGGGTCCACGCCTCGTCCTTGTAGTGGGCAGGCACCGCCCCGCCAAGGAGTGCCTTAGCCAGCTGAGCGGCTTCAATGGAGCCCTCGGCTGGCATTTCTGTATCCGAGGCTATAAGGATGATGTTTCCGTAGCGCCGGCCTTTAAGCATTGGTGGGTCCGCGATGACCGCGAGGTGGTCAAAAACCTTGCTTAGTCCGGCCAGTTCGCTTTTTGCTAGCTGCAGATCAGAATGGTCTCCGCAATTGGCAATATAGAGTCCACCTGGCTCTAGTGCCTGCTTTGCAGCCTGGAAGAACTCCACGGTGGTGAGGCTAGCCGGAGTCTTATCGCCAGCAAATACATCACGGATGATGATGTCGCGGCTGGCGGGCAGGAACCCCTCGGTTTCTTTGCGTGCTTCGCCGGCGCGGATCTTCACGGTAGGGGAACGGGGGACGTCGAAAAGCGTACGCACCAATTCCCCAAGTTTGGCGTCGAGTTCGACCACCGTGTGGCGGCTACCCGGGAGCTTGCTGGCAAAATAGCGTGGAAGGGAGCAGCCTGCGCCACCTAGGTGGGTGACACGCAGCTTATTCGCTGGCCGAGTATTGAGGTGTTCGACGGCCGCTGCAATCCAGCGCATGTATTCGAACTCCAATTCTTCTGGCTCGCCCAGCACGATGTGGCTACTCGGCACGCCGTTAACGTTGAGGATATAGGCTCCATCGCGGAACTCATCCGCCACAACCTCGGCTGTTCCGGTCGAGATTTCGTAGGTGCCGGTGATTCCTTGTTCGGTGGAGGCTCGCTTTCTTCCCATGTGACACAAGCTTAGGGAATGGATTCGATTTAAACCGCGTTGGGGCTAGGGAGTAGACTTTCGGGCCTGTAGTCAAGGTGAATTGGGGAGCGAGATGCGAGTATTGGTTGCCATGTCCGGCGGCGTGGACTCATCTGTTGCCGCCGCCCGGGCGGTAGAAGCTGGCCATGAGGTGATTGGCGTTCACCTCGCCCTGCACAAGGACGCGCAGCAAACCAGAGAGAAAGCGCGCGGTTGCTGCTCGCTGGAGGATTCAGCCGATGCTCGCCGCATCTGCGATAAGTTGGGCATCCCCTTCTATGTGTGGGATTTTTCGGAGGAATTTAGAGAAGAAGTCATCACGGACTTCGTGGATTCCTATGCTCGCGGCGAGACACCTAATCCTTGCTTGCGCTGCAACGAGAAGATTAAGTTCCGAGCACTGCTACAAAAGGGCATGGCGCTTGGCTTCGATGCTGTGGCGACGGGTCACTATGCCACCATTGACGAAAACGGCTACATGCGCCGTTCTTTGGATGAGAATAAGGACCAGTCTTATGTCTTGGGCGTCATCTCGGCCGAAGAGCTGGAGCACTGCTTTTTCCCCATTGGCGATACTCCTAAGCCGCAGATCCGTGAAGAGGCCGCGGCGCATGGCTTTTCCACCGCGAAGAAGCCGGATTCCTATGATATTTGCTTCATTCCCGACGGCAACACTCAGGCATTTTTGGGCGCTCGCATCGGGCTTCGCCCTGGCCTGATCGTGGATCAGGAGGGCACGGAGCTTAAAGAGCACGATGGTGCATGGAACTACACCATCGGTCAGCGAAAGGGCCTAGACATCAAGGCGCCGGCTGCCGACGGCCGTCCCCGCTACGTCACCGACATCGATGCTTCTACGGGCACGGTGACCGTCGGTGCCCGCGAGGACTTGGCCGTGACCTCGATTCACGCTGACCGCCTGAAGTACCTCCACCCAGGCATGGATGGGGCCTTCGAGTGCGAGGTTCAGGTGCGTGCGCATGGTTCCGTGGTGCCTTGTGTCGCGCACGTCGACCGCGCTGCGGATGAGATGCGCCTTGAGCTTAAGGAACCGCTTTCCGGCGTGGCTCGTGGCCAGGCGGCGGTGCTGTATTTGCCGTCGCCAGACGAGCTTGGCGATATCGTTATCGGGTCCGGCACCATTTGCGGGACGGCCTAGATGGCCGGCTTTGCACTTGGCCCCATGCCCGGCACTTCCGTAGCGGAGGCGGCGGACATCATAATCAGTGAGACTGACCTTCCCGCTATCCCGCAGCTTCCTGATAGGGGACTCGGCTCCGATGCGGTTGGGCGTACGGCCAGCATGCTCGAAGCCATCAATATCGATCGTGGTCCGCGGTCGTGGCGCATGACTGCGCGTCCGCAGCTTTTGACGCGGCGGACCTGGGATCGGTTAGAACGCGACCTCGATGAGGTTCAGGGGGTCTGGGGCGAGACGGTTTCCCACATTAAGGTGCAAGCCTTGGGGCCCTGGTCTTTGGCGGCGAGCATCGAGCTCTCCGATGGCCACCGCGTGTTCACTGACTCTAGCGCTTTCGCAGAGCTTTCCGACGCCCTCTTACACGGCCTCCACACCCATGCCCACGATGTGGCAAGCCGTTTCCACGGCGAGGTGCACGTACAACTCGATGAACCGCTACTGGCAGATATCATTGCTGGCCGGATTCCCGGGACTACTGATTTTGACTCGATACCAGCGGTCCCAGAGGAAGTCGTCCTAGAAAGCCTTTTAGCGTTTGAGGTCGACTATGTGCATGCTGCGCCTATTTGGTCGGTGGCGCGCGCAGCGAAGACTTTTTTGGTTGATTCGCGCTTTCGCCAGCAGCTTTCCACCCCACAGCACTATGACGGATTGGGCGAGCACCTCAGTGCGGGCTACCGCATCGGCTTGGGCATTCTCGGCAAAGATGCGAGGGAGGAAGCAATCGCCCTAGCTTCCCACCTTGATCGCATAGGTATGACGCGCGAGCTATTGGACGACCACTTCGATGTTTTTCCCAGTGCGGCTTCGGCTAGTTCGCTTCGTTCTGTCACTGAGACCGCCGACATCCTCGCCCGGGACGCCGGCGATCTTTAATCGACGCGCCCGCGGCTATCCGTGGTAGTGAAGTATTCACCCATATAGGGGATGACGTAGCGCAGTTTACCGTGTGCGGTGGGTTCGATCAGGTCGGCGTCGATAAGCCGCTGGCGAGTGGCGGACAAAGATCGTACAGTGCGGTCCATGTGTCCTGCTATGTCGGCAATGGTGGCGATGCCATCCACTTCGACTGCGGCCATTGCTTCCAAAAACTCCCGCTGCGCCGGTGGCAAGGTCAACGTCGCAGGCTGGTGCACCTGCGCTCCCATAATTGAAATCGCATCTGGAGCTATCGAAGCAATCGTCTCCTGAGAAATGCCACTTTCTTGGTTCTGGCGACTGCGCTCCCATGCCAGCGAGCCAACCAATTGCACGAGGTACGGGTAGCCGCGCGTAAGCGCTGCGGCGTCCCTAGTCGCCTCGGGGCTAAACTCTAACCCCGAGCCAGACGCTGTGTGCTCTAGAGCCTGCTGCGAATTGGCCGGAGACAGCGGTCCTAAGACGAACTTCTGGGCCCGGCGCAGAAACGTCACCCCGGGCAAATCCAATAGGTGGTTGACCCCTTGGGGAAGGCCGGCGGCTACCAAAGCGATATCAATTTCATCGCGCACCAGGTCTTGGTAGGCCACGGCGATGGTGGTGAGTTCATCGACATCGGCGTCTTGCACCTCGTCGATGGTAAGCAGGATTCCGGTGCCTTTTAGCTCTGTGGAAAGCTCACGCAGGCGAGTATTCAGCGTGGGGGTGAAGCGATCTTCCTTTTGATGGTCGAAGCCGATTGATCCCACGCCGCCGATGCCGATGCGGCTGACCTTCTTCTTGTCGCTCGGAGAGAGTTGTTCAAGCAGCCTGGGGATGGTGGTATTGACCAGTTCCTCGACCATGGTGGAGCGCCCTGAGGAGCGTAGCGTTACCCACCCTCGGGCCTCGGCGATGTCCTCCAACTCGTTGATGAGAACAGTCTTGCCGATGCCCCTTGCACCGCTGAGCACCATGGAGCGGGAAGCATTGCCTGCCGAGCCATTGAGCGCAGTGCGGAAGCTATCGAGCACGATACCGCGCCCGACCCAGAACAGGGGAGGAGCGCCGAATGTAGGGCGGAACGGATTTTCCATAACGCTAGTGTAACCCTTGTTATCGGAGATTTGGGAGACTTTTAGCCGTACTTGGAGATCTAGGAGATTTGGGAGACTTTATCCGATGAGGGGCCATGCAGTCGAGACATCCGAGGCATCGCGGCCCTTGCCCTCTAGGTATTTCTTAAATGCAGTCCGATCCTCGTACCACTTGACCGCCTGGAATTCCATGAGCTCGTTTTCATCCATCTGCGCCAAGTTGGGGTAGTGCTGGCGTACCTGTTTCCAAGCGACGCGGGCGGCTGCGAGGGCGTCGGCAGTAGCTTCGTGGGCGTTGCCCAACTCGACGCCGTAGTGCTCGCACACGGCGCCAAGGGTGCGCTTGCCCTTGCGCCACTTATCACTGACGCGGTCGATTACATAGGGGTCATAGACTGGGCCGGTGACCGTGAAATCGCCGGTGAGGCTCCGCAGCACGGTGAGATCAAAAGCAGCGTTGTAGACAATGAGCGTTAGACCATCCTCCCAGGCGGCCTTGATGGCCTCGACTGTATCCTTCAGAACCTCTTCGTGCGGTCGGCCCTCGGCGCGGGCCTTTTCGGTAGTGATGCCATGCACGTTGGTCGCTTCCTCCGGGATCTCGATTCCGGGATCGGCGAGGTGCTCCACCTTTTGTACATCGCGGCCATCAATGCGGACTAAGGCAGAGGTGACGATGCGGGCTTCTTTGGGATTGGCCGAGGTGGTCTCAAGGTCGAAGGCGAGCATGTGGGAGGCGTCGAAAGTCATGATCAATACCTTAGTAGCTAGCCCCGACACGAGGGATAGCTACACTTGAGCAGCGTGACTAATCCAGTTGATCTGCACCGTGAATGGAATGACCTTGCGCAGGAAGTGCGCCGCCACCGCAACCTGTACTACAACGGTGAGCCGGCTATTCCCGACGCCGACTTTGATGCCCTCTTCCAACGCCTTCTTGCACTCGAAGAAGAACATCCTGAGCTTGCCGTGCCTGATTCACCTACCCAGCAGGTGGGTGCTGCACCGAGCGCCGGTGAGGATATTGAACACCTTGAGCGCATGATGAGCTTGGACAATGTCTTTAGCGCTGGCGAGATGCAGGATTGGCTCGAAAGAACCCCAGCAAAGACTTATCTCACTGAGCTCAAGATTGATGGCTTGTCTATCGATTTGGTCTATCGCAATGGGCGCCTGACCACCGCCGCGACCCGTGGCGATGGCACGGTGGGCGAAGACATCACTGCTAATGCACGCGTGATTGAAGACATTCCGCATGAGCTCAAGGGGACAGATGAATACCCGGTCCCAGAGCTGATCGAGATTCGCGGCGAAGTCTATATGCGCCCCGAGGATTTTGAAGAGATCAATGAGGAGCGCGCGGCCGATGGCAAGGAAAAGTTTGCTAATCCGCGCAATGCCGCGGCAGGTGGACTGCGCATGAAGGATCCCGCCGAGGTGAAAAAGCGCCGCCTGAAAATGGTGTGTCACGGCCTAGGCGCGCGCGAGGGATTTTCACCCACCTCCCAACATGATGCCTATAAGGCAATTGCGGCTTGGGGGCTGCCCGTTTCCCCATATACCAAGCAGGTTCACTCGGCCGAGCAGGTCCAGGACGAGGTGGCACATTGGGCAGAACACCGCCACGATGCCATCTTTGAGATGGATGGACTCGTCGTCAAGGTAGATGATTTGGGCTCGCAGCGCGCACTGGGTGCGACTTCCCGCGCCCCGCGCTGGGCCATTGCCTATAAGTATCCACCAGAAGAGGTGACTACAAAGCTCAATGGCATTGAGGTGGGTGTTGGACGTACCGGGCGAGTGACCCCGTTTGCCATCATGGAGCCGGTCTTTGTCTCCGGTTCGACAGTGTCCATGGCTACCTTGCATAATCAGTCCGAGGTAAAGCGCAAGGGCGTGCTTATCGGGGATACCGTCATCATTCGCAAGGCGGGCGAGATTATCCCGGAGGTGCTCGGACCAGTGCGCGAGCAGCGCGATGGTAGCGAGTATGAGTGGGCATTCCCGGAGAACTGCCCGGCATGCGGCACGAAGTTGGCCCCACAAAAAGACGGCGACGCGGATTGGCGGTGCCCCAATGCCCAATCGTGCCCAGCACAGCTTTCCGCGCGCTTGGAGTATTTGGCCTCGCGCAAGGCACTGGACATTGAGGCCCTGGGCGAGAAGGGGGCAATGGACTTAATTGAAAATGGCATTCTCGTCGACGAATCAGAGCTTTTCGAGCTCACCGAGGAAAAGCTCCTGGCCTCGGACGTCTACACGGCGAAGAAGGATACAAAGGACAAGCGCACCAAAAAAGAAGGAAATGTCAAGGTCAATACGGCCGGACAGAACTTGTTAAAGAATCTGGATGAGGTCAAAGGCCGTGACTTCTGGCGCGTCCTGGTCGCGCTGTCTATTCGCCACGTGGGGCCAATTGCCGCTCGGGCGCTGGCCTCCCGCTATGGATCCATGGAAAAGCTACGCGCAGCCAAAACGGAGGAGCTGGCAGAAGTCGATGGCGTGGGTATGACCATCGCACAATCTTTCCATGATTGGTTCGAAGTGGACTGGCACCGCACTATCGTGGACAAATGGGCTGCCGCAGGGGTGGCTATGGAGGTAGCGGTGGAAGACCACAAGGAGCAGACTCTAGAGGGTCTGACCATCGTGGTGACCGGCAGCTTGGAGAACTTCACCCGTGATTCCGCGAAAGAAGCTATTGTTTCTCGCGGGGGAAAGGCTACCGGTTCGGTCTCGAAGAAGACCTCCTATGTGGTGGCCGGTGAGAACGCGGGCTCCAAGGAGGACAAGGCCCGTGAGCTGGAAATCCCGATTCTCAATGAAGCGGAATTCCAGCAGCTACTAGAAACAGGTGAAGCCTAAATCGGTCCGGCTACTTGAGGAAGCTGCCCAAGATGGTGCCGATGTGACCTAGGTGCTCCACCTCGGAGGCTAGGTAGTCAGGGCCGCCGGTGCGGCCCATGGCTATAACTAGGCCGGTATCGCCGAGCGGGGCGGCGGCCAAGGCGGAATCGAGTAGCGACCAACTTTCCGGGATCCATTCATCACGATCAGGGCTGAGCACGCGGGCGCTTTCCACCTCAATATCGTGAGGTACGGTTCCATCATCTTCGGGGGCGGCATTGGAAGAAGCTACGCGGTGGATGGGCTCGTTATTGTCGATGACGATGCACCACGTGGAGGTTAGAGCCCTTGGGATCGCGGCTACTACCTCTTCCATAGCGGCAGTGACATTCGTGGCATGGGCAACTCGTGCAAGGAGCTCGATTTGCCCGCGGCGGTCTACGCGGCCGCTGAATGGGCGGATGGAGTCGACCTCCACGCCCTCGACAGAGGAGGCGGCGGTAATGAGGACATCGGCCATGGTGCCTTGCGGCAACTCAATGACAATGTCATCCATGACTGTTCCATCGGGAAAGTTTTCTACGATATCGACCGATTGGATATTGCCATCGACGAGTCCAAAGGCGTCGGCAAGCTGGCCCAAGCTGCCAGGAGCATCGGGGAGCAGTACGCGGATCAAAAAGGACATGGTCTTGCACGCTTTCGGTAGTTTGTAGTCCCAGACATGATACGTGCGTCACAATGCGGGCTTCAAGCAACGCAAATTTGGGGTGACGCGGCAACCGTCGTGGTCGGTGCAGTACCATGGGTCGTTAGCAATTCACATAGTACATGCTGACGGCGAATATTTTTCACCCGCGTGTCAATTATGCAGAAAAAGGATGGAGTTCGCGTGTCTGAGATTTCGCGTGATGAGGTAGCCCACCTCGCCAAGCTTTCCCGCCTGGCCCTGAGTGAGGAAGAGCTAGCCCAGTTCGCAACGCAGATTGATGAAATTGTTGATTCGGTTTCCGCGGTGGGAAACGTTGATACCGAGGGCGTGGAGCCGATGAGCCACCCGCACTCCGTGGACGCCCCGATGCGCGAGGACGTTATTGTGCGCACCCTTACTGCAGAACAGGCCTTGGACCAAGCACCGGCCGTAGAAGAAGAGCGCTTCGTTGTGCCACAGATCCTGGGAGGAGAATAAATGTCTAACCTGACCGTTCCCGCGGAGGGCCTGACCTCCCTGACTGCTGCCGAGCTGGCGGAGAAGATTCACGCCCGTGAAATTACTTCCCGCGAGGTAACCCAGGCATTCCTAGACCGCATTGCAGAGACCAACGAGGAGCTTAACTCCTTCCTGCATGTGGGCGCGGAAGAAGCCCTCGCGGCTGCCAACGCCGTGGATAAGGCACTCGATGCCGGTGAAGAGCCTGCTTCTGGTCTGGCCGGCGTGCCGCTGGCGCTTAAGGACCTGCTGGTTACCACCGATGCGCCGACAACCGCTGCTTCCAAGATGCTGGAGGGCTACGTTTCTCCCTATGACGCTACCGTGACCAAGCGCCTGCGCGAGGCTGGAATCCCCATCCTGGGCAAGACCAACCTGGATGAGTTTGCTATGGGTTCTTCCAATGAGAACTCTGCTTTTGGCCCAGCGCATAACCCTTATGACACGGAGCGCACCCCAGGCGGCTCCGGCGGTGGCACCGCTGCCGCACTCGCCTCTGGTCAGACGCCGCTTGGCATTGGTACCGATACCGGCGGTTCCATCCGCCAGCCAGCTGCGCTGACCAATACCGTAGGCGTAAAGCCGACCTACGGCACCGTGTCCCGCTACGGTCTTATCGCTGCTGCCTCGTCCCTCGACCAAGCGGGCCCGTGCGGCCGCACTGTCCTCGATACCGCGCTCCTGCACGAGGTCATCGCTGGCCACGATGCTTTCGATGCCACTTCCGTTGATAAGCCGGTAGCGCCGGTTGTCGCCGCTGCACGCGAGGGTGCTAAGGGTGACCTCTCTGGAGTCAAGGTCGGCCTGATTAAGCAATTTGAGCGCGATGGCTGGCAGGAAGGCGTGATGGAGAACTACCACGCCGCCGTTGAGCAGTTGCGCGAGCAGGGTGCGGAAATTGTCGAGGTAGATTGCCCGCACTTCGATGACGCACTGGCTGCGTACTACCTGATCATGCCGTGCGAGGTGTCCTCTAACCTGGCGCGTTTCGATGGCATGCGCTACGGCCTGCGTGCGGGAGATGACGGCTCCCACTCTGCCGAGCAGGTCATGTCCCAGTCTCGTGCGGAAGGCTTTGGCCCAGAGGTCAAGCGCCGCATCATGCTGGGTACTTATGCACTGTCCGTGGGCTACTACGATGCCTACTATCTGCAGGCGCAGCGCGTGCGTACGCTCATTGCCCAGGACTTTGCTCGCGCCTTCGAGCAGGTTGACGTAATTGTTTCCCCGACCACCCCGACTACCGCGTTTAAGCTGGGGGAGAAGGCCGAGGATCCGATGGCAATGTACAACTTTGACCTGTGCACTCTGCCGCTGAACCTGGCTGGCCTGTGCGGCATGTCTGTGCCATCCGGTATGGCAAGCGATACCAATTTGCCCACCGGTCTGCAGATCATGGCGCCAGCCTTCCAAGATGACCGCCTGTACAAGGTCGGCGCTGCCTATGAAGCTGGCCGCAATAAATAAGCGACTTCCTGTGGGGTCCCTGGCAATTCCATAAAGGTTTATCTGCCCCCGTTGAATTTATATTCGGCGGGGGTAAAATTATCGGGTATGCATTTCAAGAAGACCGCAATTTTTTCGCTGTCCGCCGCTGCACTCATGGGCGTGGGCGTTGCCAATGCCGCGCAGGTGCCCTCCATTGATCCGGGGTTCAGCATGACCGCGCCGACCAACTCTGGGCTTATTGCCCCGCTGCCGAAGGGCGCGGAGAAGCTGGAGCCTCACATCGAGGGGCAGACCATCACTGGAACTCTCCACTCCATTAAGGAAGAAGGAAAGTTTAGCGTCGAATTTGCCAAGGACCACTCCTTGGTGATGAATGATGGCCGCAATACTTACACCACCACCTACAAGGTGGCTGCGGATGGCACCATCAGCGTCGGCGAGTTTAACTCCACCCGCGCGGCGTGCGATGAGCATACGCAGCAGCTTTCCGACGCCCTGCTCGGCCTCCTTGAGTCCAAGCCTTCCTTCTTTAACCTCCCTGGCGGCACCGTCGCCTTGGGCAGCGAGGAAGCTGCGGCCGAGTTTAGTGTTGCCAAGTAAAAACTCGCAGCACACTAAAACTAAAAATGCGCACCATGTCTTCGGGCATGGTGCGCATTTTGTGTGTGTGGGGATTACTTGGCGTCGGAAAGCGCATAGGCTGCGCCCGCCGAGGCCGCGGTCACGCTAAGGACGGCTGGCCAGGCGCCAATCTTCTTCGCCAACGGGTGGGAGGCGCCGAATGCGCCCACGTAGAGTGCACACAGGCCAGCAGTGGTAGCCGGAGTGGTTTTCTTTGCCCAAGAGCGGCCTGCCCACACGCCAGCGGCGGCGAGGATAACGCCGCCGAGCGGGCGGATTCCGGTCTCGCGGGCGGTCACCCACCCGCCGATAAGGCCGAGGGTGACAGTAGTGGCGGTAGATACGTCTTGGGGCTTTTTGATATCAATCATGGACATGCGGCCAGTCTAGGCCGATAATTCTGGCCCCGCTAGACTTTATGGCTATGACTGTGGAGACGCACTTGCCGCCTGAGCGCCAAGCATGGCGCGCCATGTTTGCACTGTCCCTGGGATTCTTTGTGTCTCTTCTGGACCAATCCATGGTGGCGGTCGCGCTGCCGAACCTGCAACGTGATCTAGACGCGGGTGTAAACCAGGCCATGTGGGTATCCGCGTCCTATTTATTGGCTGCAGTGGTGCCGTTGCTCTTCGCCGGCCGTCTGGGCGACGTTTTGGGCCAACGCCGGATGTTTTGTCTGGGCGTGGCTATCTTCGGGGTCGGTGCGATGGTTTGTGCCATAGCTCCCCAAGTAGAAGTACTCATTGCCGCGCGTGCCGTGCAAGGCGTAGGGGCATCTCTCCAGATGCCGCAAAGTATGTCCGTCATCAACCGAATCTTCGCACGCGAGCGCCGTGGACGTGCGTTGGGCGTGTGGGGTGTAATCGGCTCGATTGCAGCACTTGTCGGTCCACTCGCCGGAGGCTTCTTAGTGGGAAACTTCGGTTGGCAGGCCGCCTTTTGGGTACACATTCCTTTCGTGGTGCTGGCCATCGTGCTGGCGCTGTTGTGGGTGCCCGAGTTGCCTACTACCCCGCAGTCCATCGATGCGCCATCGGCCGTTGTTTCTCTGATCGCGTTGGCGGCGATTGTCTTTGGCATCCAACAGGGACCAGTACTGGGGTGGGGCTGGACCATTTGGCTTATTCTGCTCGCCGGAGCAATCGCTAGCGCAGGTTTTATTCGGTTGCAGGCTACCGCCGATGCCCGCGGGGCGAGCCCGCTGGTGCCGCTGACGCTCTTTCGCGACCGCAATTACCTTGCCGGCTCGGTGGGCATTATTGCCATGGGGTTTATGGCGGCTGCAGTGATGCTACCCATCATGTTGTGGCTGCAGACCATGCAGGGCATTCCAGCAGGCGAGGCTGGCATTATCGTGGCGCCAATGGCTCTGGTTTCTCTACTGATATCTCCGCTCGCGGGAATTATGGCGGATTATGTGAATCCTCGAATTCTTGGATTGGTGGGATTTTCCCTCCTTATTCTTTCTCTGCTTGCGGCATGGTGGGTGATGCATGTAGACGCCTTGCCGTGGGTGCTCGGGCTGCCCATTGCAGGCCTTGGCGTGGGGCAGTCCTTCATCTGGGGTTCCAACGCAGCTACCACCTTGCGCGATATTTCGCCGGAGCTCATGGGTGCTGCATCCGGTGTGTATAACACCTCCCGCCAAGTGGGATCCGTAGTGGGCGTCGCCTTAGTGTCTGCCGTTATGCAAACAGGTGACCCAGCAGTGGCACTTATTAATTCGCTCCTTGTCATCGTAGTTGCGCTGGTGGTGGGCTTGGTTTCTGCTCTCTGCTTTCGGGACACTCTGCAGGGCTAAAAATAGCGCGCTAGATTGGTAGGTATGCGTCTAGGTGTTTTAACGTCCGGTGGCGATTGCCCCGGCCTCAATGCTGTAATTCGTGCGGTTGTGCGTACCGCATCCAATGAATTTGGAGATACCGTCGTAGGTTATGAAGACGGTTGGGTGGGCTTGATGGAGGACCGCCGTCGCGATCTCTATGATGATGCAGAAATCGACCGCATTTTGTTGCGCGGCGGCACCATCCTAGGCACTGGCCGTCTGCATCCGGATAAGTTTAAGGCGGGTCTTGATCAGATTAAATCCAATATGGCCGACGCCGAAGTGGATGCCCTCATTGCCATCGGAGGCGAGGGCACCCTCAAGGGGGCAAAGTGGCTATCCGATAATGGGGTGCCGGTAGTAGGTGTTCCAAAGACCATTGACAACGACGTCAATGCCACCGACTACACCTTTGGTTTTGATACCGCAGTATCTGTAGCTACCGATGCTATTGACCGCTTACATACCACCGCGGAATCTCATAACCGTATTCTGATTGTGGAGGTAATGGGCCGCCATGTGGGGTGGATTGCCTTGCACGCGGGCATGGCTGGTGGCGCGCATTACACGGTGGTGCCCGAGGAGCCCTTCGATATCGCAGAAATCACCAAGGCGATGGAGCGCCGCTTCCAAATGGGTGAAAAATACGGCATTATTTGCGTTGCAGAAGGCGCCCTCCCCAAGGAGGGGACGATGGACTTCGAAGCCGGCGGCGTGGATCAATTCGGACACCAGACTTTCAACGGTATTGGCCAGGTTATTGGCGATGAGATCAAGGCGCGCACTGGATATGACGTGCGAACGACGGTGCTGGGACACATCCAGCGCGGCGGTACACCGACTGCCTATGACCGCGTTCTGGCAACTCGATACGGCGTGCACGCAGCCCGTGCTACCCATGAAGGCAAGTCAGGTATGTGTGTAGCTCTCCATGGCGAGGATATTGATCTAGTTCCGTTGGAGGAGGCCGTGGGAACCCTTAAGACAGTGCCGGAATCGCGTTACCGCAATGCACAAGCGCTCTTTGGGTAGAGACCACGCACATTTCGAATATTAGGATAGCGCTCCCACTGGGTGGGAGCGTATTCTTTTGTCTATGAGTATCGATAGCATGACAGATAATCGGATGGCGGCGGCTACTGTGCCCTCCGCAGCTCAAGACCGCCAAGCGTTTATCGCAGCGCTAGGCTTTCCGGTGCTCGTGATTATCGGCGGCGTGATTGGATACTTTGCACCGAATACCGCGGCATCCTTTGCCCCGCAGGTCACCCCGCTGCTGGGCATTGTCATGTTTGGTATGGGCCTTACCCTCAAGCCGGTGGACTTTGCCTTGGTGGCCCGCCGGCCGCTTCCCGTGCTCATCGGAGTAGTTGCGCAGTTTGTCATCATGCCGATGGTGGCATTGGCGGTGGTAGCAATCATGGACCTCCCAGAAGCGGTAGCGGCCGGGGTCATTCTTGTAGGCTGCGCTCCCGGTGGAACGAGCTCTAATGTGGTGTCCTATTTAGCGCGTGGCGATGTAGCCCTGTCGGTGACCATGACCTCGATTTCCACCCTATTGGCACCGGTGTTTACCCCGTTGCTGACCTTGTGGCTGGCAGGGGAGTATATGCCGGTTTCCGCTTCGTCTATGGCATGGTCCATTGTGAAGGTGGTGCTCATTCCTGTCGTCGCCGGCATCCTCATAGGCATGCTGGCGCCGCGGGTGGTGGCAAGGATTAACTCGGCATTGCCTTGGATTTCGGTTGCGGCGATTTCCGCCATCGTGTGCATCGTGGTGGGCGGAGCGCACGACACCATCGCCAGCGCCGGTGCGCTGGTCTTTGCCGCCGTGATTATCCACAACGGGTGTGGCTACGGTCTGGGCTACCTAGCCGGATTGATAACCAAGCAGCCAGTCGCTGCTCGGCGCACGATGGCCGTCGAGGTGGGCATGCAAAACTCCGGCTTGGCCACCTCCTTGGCATCGACGTATATGAACCCATTGGCTGCTCTGCCAGGAGCCGTCTTTTCCGTGTGGCACAACCTTTCCGGTGCGGTGCTGGCTGCCATCTGCCGCTATGTGGATTCCCGTAGGAAGGAGAGTACTAGCTAGAAACCAATCGTGACCGCTGGAAGAGACTCGTCTACAAACCAGGGTTCTTCCTGTGCGGTCAGGGGCGGCTGACCTTCTTCGAAGCTTAAGGTGTCGCCGTCCTTGACGGTGGCGCCTTGGAGAACGTGGTCTGCGATATTAGCCAGCTTGTAATAGAGATCGGTGGGATCCATCGATTCGGTGGCCGCTTGGACTTCGGGGTGACCTGCTTGGACTAGCCCCACGGTATAACCCAGAATCTTGTTTCCCTTTTGGGTGAGCCATACTGGCGCAATGTGCATCGGGGCAAGGTTGTCCCGAACGGCCTCGAGGAACGTATTCGGAGCGATAGATACGTTGCCTCTGGGGTTGTGGACGATGAGGCATTCTGGGTGTTCGGCTACCACAGCGGTGGCTTTAGAGAGCAGCTCTAGGTGCTCGCGGCGAGCCTCACGAAACTGCTTGGCACCGTTGTCTTCTGCATCCCGGGGAAGTACGGAGACGAGGATTTGTGCGGTGGCAGAATCGAGACCGCGTGCGTCCGCGCTCAAAATGGGGTGGAGACCATAACTATCGCGGGTGGGAGGGGTATCGATGGCTTGGTAGTGCAATAAGAATGAATCATCGAGCTCGGCCATGAGGCTACCGGGATTCTTGCCCGGAGTGATGTCTCCCAAGCGATCGGCAAAAGTGGTGGTCAAACGCTCGCTTACCTCCTCGGGCGTGGGGGCAGTGCGAAAGACTGCGATGTTGATCAAAGGGGCATCGATAAGCTGAGCATCAACGCTATGTGGTGTAGTCATAATATTCAGCTTAGGGGCGTGAGCGCGCGGGTGCATGGACGTATTAAGATGGCACGCATGACTGCTGCGATGTATGACCTGATGGACTTTGATGAGGTCCTAGAAAAGTTCGAGCCGGTAATGGGCATGGAAGTCCACGTAGAGCTGGATACGGAAACCAAGATGTTTTCTACCTCTCCTACGAACTTCAACGCAGCGCCTAACTCCAACGTTGACCCGGTCTCACTGGGTCTGCCCGGTGCGCTGCCGGTAGTAAATTCCAAGGGCGTGGAGGGCGCCATCAAGATTGGCTTGGCGCTTAATTGCTCCATTGCCGAGTCCTCTCGCTTTGCCCGCAAGAATTATTTTTACCCGGACCAACCAAAGAACTACCAGATTTCCCAGTATGACGAGCCGATTGCCTACGACGGCTACCTGGACGTAGTTCTGGAGGACGGCACCGAGTGGCGGGTGGAAATTGAGCGCGCGCACATGGAGGAAGACACCGGCAAGCTGACCCACTTGGGCGGCGTGGACGGCCGTATTCACGGTGCTACGGCTTCCTTGGTGGATTGCAACCGTGCGGGCATTCCTCTCATTGAAATTGTCACCAAGCCGATCGTCGGCGCCGGCGAGCGTGCACCGGAGGTGGCTAAGGCCTATGTTTCCGCCCTGCGTGAGCTCGTGGCAGCCCTAGGCGTTTCCGATGCCCGTATGGATCAGGGCTCGATGCGAGTGGATTCCAACCTGTCTCTGCGCCCAGTGGGGCAGGAAGAATTCGGCACCCGTACCGAGACCAAGAACATCAACTCCCTGCGTTCTGTGGAACAGGCGGTTCGCTTCGAGATGCAGCGCCAGGCACAGGTACTTGAAGATGGCGGCACCATCGATCAGGAAACCCGCCACTACCAAGAGACCGACGGCACTACCTCCAAGGGGCGTCCGAAGGAGACCGCGGAGGATTACCGTTACTTCAATGACCCGGATCTTCCACCGGTCATCGCCCCACGCGAGTGGGTAGAAGAACTGCGCCAGACCCTTCCGGAGCTGCCATGGGTTCGCCGTGCGCGCATTCAGGAAGAGTGGGGCATCAAGGATGAAGAGATGCGCGACTTGGTCAACGCCGGCGCACTCGACCTCATCGTGGATACCGTTGAGGCCGGCGCGAAGCCGGACGAGGCGCGCTCTTGGTGGGTTTCCTATCTAGCAGGCAAGGCCAACGAGAAGGAAACCGATCTTGCAGGTTTGTCCATTACCCCGCAGCAGGTGGCGCGCGTTATCGCGCTCGTCAATGAAGGGAAGCTGACTACCAAGCTGGCGCGTAAGGCGGTAGATGGCGTGTTGGCGGGCGAAGGCGACGTCGATGAGGTCGTCGAAAAGCGCGGCTTGGAGGTCGTGCGCGACGATGGAGCCATTGAAAAGGCCGTGGATGATGCGCTGGCAGCTAACCCGGACATCGTGGAGAAGTACCGTGCCGGCAATAAGAAGGTAACCGGTGCCATTGTGGGTGCGGTCATGAAGGCCACCCAGGGAAAGGCCGATCCTGGTCAGGTCAATAAGCTCATCGCAGAGAAGCTGAACTAAGCACCACGTTAAGCCAGCCGCGCTCGCACTTCCTCGAACAGGACGCGTGGCTGGCTTTTTTGTACCCTCATTTCCTGTCAAAATTGGTGATTATTTTCGTTAGGCGAGGTTAGCAGGGGTAAGCGTAGGGTTGTGGGCATGCCAATTAAGAGCAAAGTATTGCAAAAGGAAAACCCTGAAGCACCCTTTAAGGTCGTAGAAATCGAGCGCCGCGATCCGCGCGAGGATGACGTGGTCATTGATATCAAAGCTGCAGGCATTTGCCACTCCGATATCCACACCATTCAAAACGAGTGGGGCGAAGCCCACTTCCCACTGACGGTGGGCCATGAGATCGCCGGTGTTGTAGAAGCCGTGGGCGATAAGGTCACGAAGTTCAAGGTGGGTGACCGCGTTGGCGTGGGCTGCCTAGTAAACTCCTGTGGCGAGTGCGAGCAATGCCGCAATGGACAGGAACAGAACTGCCTTAACGGCAATGTAGGAACCTATAACTCCGAGGACGTAGACGGCACCATTACCCAAGGTGGCTATGCACAGAAGGTAGTCGTCAATGAAGGCTTCGTGTGCACCATCCCCGAGGGTATTGACTTTGATGAAGCAGCCCCGCTGCTGTGCGCGGGAATCACCACCTATTCGCCGCTGGCCCGCTGGCAGGTCAAGGAAGGTGACAAGGTCGCTGTAGTCGGCCTAGGCGGATTGGGCCACATGGGTGTCCAAATCGCGGCGGCAAAGGGTGCGGAAGTGACCGTGATTTCCCGCTCCTTGCGCAAAGAGAAGGAAGCCTACGAGCTTGGTGCGAAGCACATTTTGGCCACCGGTGAAGACGAAGACTTCTTTGCCAACCACCGCGGCGAATTCGATGTCATCCTGTCCACCATTTCTGCCCAGTACTCTCTCGATGATTACCTGCAGCTGCTTAAGCCGCGCGGCATCATGTCCGTGGTCGGCCTTCCGCCATAGGAACTGGGAATCCACATGGGCAGCCTCGTCGGCGGCGGCAAGGTGCTGACGGGAAATAATATCGGCGGTATCGCCGAGACCCAGGAGATGCTGGACTTTTGTGCGGAGCACGGCATTGGAGCCGTCATCGAGAAGATCGGTGTCAACGATGTCGATGCTGCCTATGAGCGCGTGGTAGCCGGCGATGTGAAATTCCGCTTTGTGATTGATACCGCAACCTTCGAAGACTAAGGCGTTTGGTTGATTTCACTGAATCTCCATATGTGATTTAGCACAACATCGGTATGCGTCAGTAGGTGTTTGGCGGGTCACTTACGTACCATTCTTTAAGGAACGCATATCGGTGTTGCGTAGCCCACGTGCTGGGGAGCGGGGGACAAAGGGGCCGCGCGCACCAGTATGCGAGAGATATTCGCTACAAAAGTTAGGCAACTGTGTCTTCTAAAAACATTATCGCCATTGCAATGTCCTTCGTGGGCTTGTTGGTCGGCGCAGGCTTTGCCACGGGACAAGAGGTGGTGCAGTACTTCACTGCCTTTGGTACCTGGGGTATTCCTGGCATCATTATCGCCGCACTCATCATGACCCTCGCAGGCACAGTGTTCTTGCAGTTGGGAAGCTATTTCCACGCCTCGGAACACAATACTGTTTTCCGCAATGTTACCCACCCGATCGTCTCCAAATTGCTGGATGTGGCGGTCATCATCACCCTCTTTGCCATTGGCTTTGTGATGTTGGCTGGTGCTGGCTCTAATATGCAGCAGCAGTTTGGCTGGAAGACGTGGATCGGTTCCACGCTCATGCTGGTCTTGGTTCTGATTGTTGGCATGCTCGACGTGGATAAGGTTTCCAAGGTTATCGGTGCGGTAACGCCGACCATCATCATTGCGGTCATTGGTGTAGCCATCTATACCGCACTTAATATGCCGGATGATATCGGTGCTGCCATGGATGCCTCCAGTCAGATCGATACTCCGATTGGCAACTGGCTGATTTCCGCACTGAACTACAACGGCCTTGCTCTGATGCTAGCCGTATCTATGTCCCTGGTTATCGGCGGCGATAATATTAGCCCGCGCGAGGCCGGCTGGGGCGGCGTCGTGGGCGGCATTATCTACTCCGTCATGATGGGTCTTGCCGGTTTCTCTTTGCTGATGAACTCGGATAAGGCACAAGGCTCAGATATTCCGATGTTGTCTCTGGTCGATGACGTCAATCCCACATTGGGCGCTGTCATGGCGGTCATCATTTACTTGATGATCTTCAATACCGCCATCGGCATGTTCTACGCGCTGGGTAAGCGCCTGTCTGCCGGCCATGAGAAGCGCTACCCGGTCATCTTCGTCATCGGCTGCTTGGCTGGTTTCGCTGTTTCCTTTGCCGGTTTTAAGACCTTGATGAACTACATCTACCCAATCATTGGCTACATGGGAATCCTCATGGTCGCCATCTTGGTTTTTGCGTGGTTCCGTAGCCAGTCCCAGATCCAGGACGAGGCAGTGCGTCGCGAGCGCGTACGTGCCCTCATGCACCTGAAGCTGCACCCGGACAAGGAATATGACGCCGAGCGCTACGATGATGAAATTGGCCAGCACATCGAGGACTCCAATATGGATAACGAGGCCCTTTATGATGAGCTGGTGGAGGAAGTCACCGAGAAACTCGACAGCGACGATGACGTGGACTTTGACAAGGAAAAGTACGAAGAAAAGCGCCACGATTACTCCTACTACACCGAGCGTGATGCGGTAGAAACCGACCGTACCCCGGAAGAAATTGAAAAGTGGGTCGAAGAAACCGGTGCATCCGGCGATCCCGAGGAAGATGAGCAGCAGCCGAAGGCTGACAAACCGAAGAATTAAGCGGACAATGGGTGTCATGAGTATCTATGCACCCGCATCTGACCGTTATGATTCGATGGAGTACCGCCGAGTAGGTAACTCTGGTCTGAAGTTGCCGGCCATTTCCCTTGGTCTATGGCAGAACTTTGGAGACGATCGTCCCCTGGCCACGCAGCGCGAGATTCTACGCGCAGCGTATGACCGGGGGATTACTCATTTCGATTTGGCTAATAACTATGGCCCGGAACCTGGCGCCGCCGAAGCCAACTTCGGCCGCATCTTCGCTCGCGATTTCCGTCCCTTCCGTGATGAAATGATCATCTCTTCCAAGGCCGGCTGGGTGATGAATGATTCCCCCTACGGCTTTGGTGGCTCCCGCAAGTACCTGGTGAGCTCCTTGGACGCGTCCCTCAAGCGAATGGGCTTGGATTATGTGGACATCTTCTATCACCACCGCCCGGATCCAGATACCCCGCTGGAAGAGACCCTGTATGCACTGCGCGATATCGTAGCTTCCGGCAAGGCCCTCTACGTGGGCATTTCCTCTTACGGGCCGGAGCTTACCGCGGAGGCCGTGCAATTTATGGAAGAGGAAGGCTGCCCATTGCTGATTCATCAGCCAAGCTATTCCATTCTCAACCGCTGGATTGAACGTCCCGGCGAAGACGGCGAGTCGCTGCTTGACGTCACTGGGCGTAGCGGATTGGGAGTCATCGGCTTCGGGCCGCTGGCACAGGGCATGCTGACGGATCGCTATATTGATGGCATTCCCGCAGATTCCCGCGCAGCAAAAGATAAGACCTTGGAAAAGGATTGGCTTAATGAGGAGAACCTGTCCATGATTCGCGCTCTTAACGATATTGCGCGCAAGCGTGGGCAGTCTTTGGCTCAGATGGCTATTTCGTGGGTACTGCGCGACCAAGGCGACCGCACGCTAACCTCGGCGCTATTGGGCGCCTCTTCGGTGGAGCAGCTCGAGCACAACCTGGGGGCACTGGATAACCTCGACTTCAGTGCGGAGGAGCTGGGCGCGATTGACGACGTCGCCCATGACGCCGGGATCAACCGGTGGGCCGGTGCGACCGCGTCGCGCGTTCGCGGCAATTAGGCGGCCCTTTGAACCCGGCCCCTAGAGCAGGAGCAACTTGAGCGTTAGGCCAATCATGATGACGCCGATACCGAAGTTGATCCAGCGCCATACCGTGGGTCGGGACAACACGTGGGAAAAGCGTGCGGCGCCAAAGCCGATGAAGGGGAACCAAGTGAAGCTGGCGCAGATAGCACCCACGGCGAAGAGCCAGCGCCCTGATTCGCCGTATTGGTTGGCGATGCTGCCAAGCATGACCACCACGTCTACGTAGGCGCCTGGGTTCAGCCACGTTAAGGCCAGGGCGGTCAATAGTGGCTTAACCCAGGAGGGGGAGCGCTTTATCTCCACCCGAGTTTTAGTCTTCGTCGTGCTGTGTGAGGTGGAACCATCGAAGGTGGCTACTTCCTGCGGGACCTTAGGCTGTGTGGATTCGACCTCAATGGCCTCGCCCTTGGTCTTTAACGCATCGCGGAAGCAGGTAAAAGTAAAATAGGCCAGGTAAGCCGCGCCAACGTATTTCAGGACTTGCAGGGCGTTGGGAAACTTTTCTACCAGGTAGCCCACGCCGGCTGTGCCGGAGGTAATCAGGATGACGTCGGAAAGCGCGCAGACGGCAATGATTAAACCGATGTGATCACGGCGGATGCCGAATTTAAGCAGCATGGCATTTTGCGGGCCGACGGCCACGATGAGCGATAATCCCAGAAAGAAACCAGCAAGCACGATGGACATGCCTTCTAGTGTGAATTCTTAGGTTGGATTAGTCCAGTTAATGCTTCTTCAGTTGGTTTAGAATAGCTTCATGAACCCGGTGCACCTAGAAACCTTGCTTGCGATCGTGGACGAAGGCAGCTTTGACGTTGCCGCGGCCGTGCTCGGTATATCGCCGTCTGCGGTGAGCCAGCGTATCAAGGCCTTGGAGTCGAGCACCGGACGAGTACTCCTTCGCCGTGCCACCCCGGTAACCGCCACGGAAGCGGGCGAGATCCTTGTCCAGTCCGCCCGCCGCATGGCGTTAGTGCAGGCAGAAACGGATGCCCGCCTAGGCCATCGCCTGGCCCGGGTCCCGCTGTCTGTGGCCGTGAACTCGGATTCCCTGGCGACATGGTTTACAAAGGTCCTGAGCGATACCGCACGGCGGGGCGACGTAGCTTTGCGCATCCGGATTGAGGATGAAGCACGCACCTTAGCCATGTTGCGGCGTGGCGATGTGCTGGGTGCAGTAACGAGGGAAGCTACGCCGGTTTCGGGCTGCGAGTCTAGCTTTTTGGGCACTATGCGCTATTACCCAGTGGCGGCGCCGCATATTGCAGATAGCTTTCATAGCGGTAGGCTGACCTGGGAAACTGTGCCCTTGGTGGGGTACGGGCCTAACGATCAGGTATTGGATGATGCGATGCGCGAGCGCTTTATTGACTCGGCCGTGGTGCGTGCCCGGGTGTCGCAGATTCCTTCCTCTGAGGGCTACCTAGAGGCCGTTCGCGTCGGCCTAGGATGGGGATTGCTGCCCCAGGCCCAGGCACTGCCGCTTTTGGAGACTAAGGAGCTGGTGCTTCTCGATGACTCCCCGCTCGATATCGACCTTTATTGGCAGCGTTGGCGTTTGGAATCGGAGGTTTTGGGTGAACTTACGCGTTCGGTGATTGAGGCCGCAAGCGGCTTGGAAGCACTCTAGTCAGTTTGCTGCAACGGCGCGCCGTGGCGGGTACCACAAAAGCGCAGGCCCGTGCCTTAAATTGGAGCTATGAGCGATAAACAGCCGGATAAAGCCACACCGTTAGATGAGGATATGGACGTGCCTACCTACAACGCCAAGCCCGCGAGCAAAGATTCCGTTTCCAGCGAGAAGAACTCGAAGCCGGGCCTTTTTGAGCGCGCCGGCCGCGCCGAGCCGCAGGAGATCAAGCCTTCCCAAAGGCAGCAGGACCACCCTGAAACCGAGGTTATGTCCTACTCCAGCGCGAATGAAGCCGCGCGTCAGCAAAGTGGCGCCAGCGAGGAGACCGTAGCATTCGCGCAACCGGAGGAAGCCACGCCGGGCAGTGCCGAGGAGGAATCGGCACTTGCTACTGCCGACACCCCCGCGGAAAGCACCCTCAGCACTGAAACCGCAGAGGAGCGCGAGGCCCGCCTGCAGGCGGAACAAGAAGAAAAAGAAGGATATCACCGCTACGGTCGCCGCGGCACTATCGACTTTGGTCTGCTTTTCATTCGCATCGCACTGAGCGCCTACCTAATCATTGCCGGTGCAAAGACCTTTTTCGAGCTCGGTGATAGTCAGGGCTTGTCCGGTCTAGAGGGCGACTTTGCTAACTATGCCTGGGATACCGCACTATCCATTGCGGTTCCGACCATGCAGCTTATCGCTGGTGTATTCCTGTTGCTGGGTCTCATTACGCCTCTGGCTGCCATGCTCGGATTGGTAGTGACCGGCTTTAGCGCTGTGCATGAACTAGCGCAGGCCGGCGCCGGCTTGGACGTCTTTAGCTGGCCAGATTCCGTCTGGCTTTCTTTGGTCCTCTTCGTTATCGCTGTGGGCCTGCAGTTTACTGGCCCGGGCTTTATTTCCCTAGACTTCAAGCGCTCCTGGGCACGCCGCCCGCTGGTCACCTCCTGGGTCTTTGTGCTTATCGGCGTAGCGATTCTCGTTGCACTCTGGTTCTTCGGTGCGGGAGTTAATCCGCTGAACTAATCGCCAATAGATTATCCGTCGCGCACGCGGCGGATTTTCTTTGCCCCTTGCTTTCTCGAGTGGAAAGTATGATACTTTCTAAAGTGGAAAACAACGGAGAGTCAAGAGTGAAAGGAATCGACAACTATGGAAGACAGCGTGCACGAGGCACTGGCATTTAATGAAGAAATGGAGCAAGACCAGAGCGCAGGGCGGAAGACCGCGCTTAATGTATTGTTTGCTGCGGCGTTAGCAGGACTGTGGTTTGGCCTGAGCCAATTTGGGGAAGGTATGCCGCTATGGTTATCTCTCGGAGTCATAGTTGCCTGCGTGGGTGTAGGCCTTTGGGTAGGCGCTAAAAAGCGTGACGTACGTGCAGGCTATAGACAAAATCCTTTTGACCAGCCGCAGCCGGACTGGAAATACTATCTCGGATTTTTTCTAATGTTTGCCCCTACGTTTTTCCAGACCTTTCTCGAAGGGCACATGGTGATTGCGGCCACCGTATTCACGCTGTGGGGCGTGGGTGTGTTTTGGGCTCTCAATTCGGGAGCAATGGATATGTCCACGCGTGGCCATAGAGACGACAAGCAGGCGAGCGGTGATGAGTGAGCTTGATCCAGTAATTCACCCGCTTAACCGGTTTAAGATTTGTGCGGTACTTAATGCTGCCGGGGCAGTGGAAGGTGCCATTAATAAGGAGATGCGCTTTGCGGCGATCCGGGACAAGGTGAATCAATCCGATGCCACGCTGTCTAAGCAGCTAAGCGCACTGGAAAAAGAGGGGTATGTCAGTCGCTTTCGTGAGTATGGATCCTCACGTGGCAAGGACACGGTATGGGTAATGCTCACAACTAAAGGTAAGGCCGCATTCGATTCGCACCTTGCAGCGCTTAAGACGCTAGCGGGACAGGAGTAGCGGTATTCGCGTTCCGGTTATTGCGCTGGGATGCATAGAAAGCGGCTACGAAAAGTGCGACGGTCAGTATGGTTAGCCACACGAAGTCATCCACCCAGAACTTCTGGTAGCGCTCCATGGCGTGGACATCGACTTGATCGCCCCACCACCACTTGGGCGGGACGGTCAGCAGCATGGCTGACCAGGCGACGAGGACGGTAAGAAGGCTGCCCGCGGCCCATCCCGTAGAAAGCCAGCTCCAGGCGCGGTAAAGAAAGACTGGGATGATGAGCGTGAGCCAGACCCAGTGGTGTGACCAGGAAACGGGGGAGATGAGGAGGAGAGTGAGGGCGGTGACCATTTGGGCGTCGACAAGCAAATGCTCCTCGCACTGGCGCTTAATAAGCCACGCCGCGAATGCAATGACCACGAGGGAGGCGGCGATCCACGCGATGTTGATGGCCAGACCATTAGCGTCCATGGCCTCCGAAGAAGAATACATGCGCTGAATGGCGCCCTTGATAGAGCTATTGGACTGGTAATCAGTCCCCACGCCGAAGTCGCCGCCAGAGCCCATATCGAGCAATTTGGAACTGAAGAACTCCACGAACGCGTCCCAGCGGAAGGCTGCGGCAAGGAGGGTGGCCGCAACAGCGGAAAGGAGCGCTGTGGCAATCTGCTTCCACTCCTTGCGCACGAGGAAGTAAAGCAGCATGGCCAGAGGGGTTATTTTGATGGCGGCCGCCAGACCGATCAGGATTCCTTGCGGTAGGAAGCGCCGGCGCGGAACGAGGTCGAGGACAACGAGCGTCATGACCACGATATTGATTTGGGCAAAGCCGTTATTGAGGTCAACCGGCTCAAAGCGCAATACAATTGCCCAAGTAATGGCGGCGACGGGCAGGAGGAACTCCGGCTTTTTCAGCACTGCCTTGAATACAAGGTAGAGGCAGAGGAGCACGAGAAGATCAGAGAGGACGACCACGATGTCGCCTGCCGTGTCGTGGTCAATACCGTCGAAGGCCGTTAGCGGAACCATGACCAACGCGCCAAAGGGCGGATAAATAAAGGGCAATTGAATATCGCCAGCCAGCATGGGTTCGCTGTAGACAGAGCGGTGTTCAAGGAAGGCCTTGACGCCTTCGCGGTAGACCACCATATCGATGGGGAAGTCCGTAATGTGGATATCTTGGACGATCTTCCGAGCGCCAAGAATGAGCCCCAGTAAGGCCAGGGCATAGCGGAATAACGGGGTACGCGCGAATTTCATCGCAGGATATCTTATGTGATTTGCAGGCAAAAGGCGCGCACCCCACCGAGGCACAGCAATTTAGCAGCTATCTCCCGCTAATTCACATAACCGTCAACCACGCGAACCGCGCCGCGGTCAGCTGAGGTTGCCATTGCCGCATATGCACGCAGTGCCTTAGTGATCGGGCGGTTGCGGCTTACGGGGGTCCAAGGGGATTCGCGCTGTTCTTGGGCGGCGCGGCGGCGCTCCAGTACTTCCTCATCCACGTCTAGGGTGAGCTCGCGCTCGTGGATATTAATAGAGATGGTGTCGCCGTTTTCGATCAGCCCGATAAGTCCTTGGTGAGCAGCCTCGGGGGAGATGTGTCCGATGGATAGGCCGGAAGTGCCGCCGGAGAAACGGCCATCGGTAATCAAGGCGCATGCCTTTCCCAAACCGGCGCCCTTGAGGAAGGAAGTCGGGTGGAGCATCTCCTGCATGCCAGGGCCACCGGCCGGGCCTTCATAGCGGATGACCACGACATCGCCCGGCTGAACCTCCTTATTGAGGATGATAGATACCGCTTCCTCCTGAGATTCCACGACTCGTGCAGGGCCGGAGAAGGTCCACAGCTCCTCTTCGACGCCTGCTGCCTTGACGATGGCCCCGTCGGGAGCGAGGTTGCCGCGCAGTACAACGAGGCCACCGTCGGAAGAAAAGGCATGCTCGGCGTCGTGGATGCAGCCATTGGCGGCGTCGGTATCGAGCTCGTCCCAGCGGTTGGATTGGGAGAAGGGCTCCGTGGTGCGCACGCCGCCGGGGGCGGCGTAGTAGAGTTCGCGGGCCTCATCGGTGGCGTGAGGGTTGCGGATATCCCAGTCATCGAGCCACTGTTCGGCGTTGTCATATAGCGCTGTATGTACCTTGAGATTGAGGTGCCCGGCGCGGCGAAGCTCGCCCAAGATTGCGGGAATGCCGCCGGCGCGGTGAACATCTTCAATGTGGTAGGTCCCGTTGGGTGCTACCTTGGACAAACACGGCACGCGGTAGGAGATGTCGTTGATGTCATTCAGGGTGAAATCCACCTCGCCTTCCTGCGCGGCCGCCAAGGTGTGCAGGATGGTATTGGTGGAGCCGCCCATGGCCATGTCTAGGGCCATGGCGTTAGTGAAAGCTTCCTTGGTAGCGATGTTGCGCGGAAGGACCGATTCGTCTTCTTCGCCGTAATAGCGACGGCACATATCGACGATGGTGGTGCCGGCCTTTTCGAATAGGCCGCGGCGGGCCGTGTGGGTGGCCAAGGTGGTACCGTTGCCGGGCAGTGCAAGGCCGAGGGCCTCGGTCAGGCAGTTCATAGAGTTGGCGGTAAACATGCCGGAGCAGGAACCACAGGTGGGGCAGGCAGATGCTTCGACCTGGGTCAGTCCTTCATCCGAGACCTCATCATTGGCGGAGGCCGTAATGGCCGTAATGAGGTCGGTTGGGGCGTGGGCTACGCCATCTACAACGACCGCCTTTCCTGCCTCCATTGGCCCACCAGAGACAAAGATGGTGGGGATATTCAAGCGCAGGGCAGCATTGAGCATGCCGGGGGTGATTTTATCGCAGTTGGAGATGCATACCAGGGCGTCGGCAGTGTGGGCATTGGCCATGTACTCGATGGAATCGGAGATGATTTCGCGGGAGGGAAGCGAGTACAGCATGCCGCTATGGCCCATGGCAATGCCATCATCGACTGCGATGGTGTTGAATTCCTTGGGCACTCCGCCGGCCTCACGTACGGCATCGGCGACAATATCGCCGACGTTTTTGAGGTGCACGTGGCCGGGGACGAATTGGGTATAGGAGTTGGCGATGGCCACGATCGGTTTACCAAAGTCATTTTCCTTGGTGCCGGTTGCGCGCCACAGGGCCCGGGCGCCAGAGGCCTGGCGGCCGACGGTAGTTACTTTTGAGCGCAGCGGGAACATGGTTTAAAGTCACCATTCCTTCAAGGGATGTGGGGGAGAGCGTCGGTGGCGTATTTAGTTTTCGGCCGAGGGCTTGAGCTCGGGGTGGCGCTCAAGGTAGTCCGCATACTCTTCTTTGCTGAGCAGGACTTGCTGGCCGTCGCGGTGGACGATAACCACCTTTTCATCTGCCGCTTCACGGCCCTGGGTAAGGGCGTCCGGGATGCGGCCGCGGGAGCCCTCCGAAAGGCGTGGGAGCGAGTTAAAGGTGATACCGGGCAGGCTGTGCTCCGCGCCGCTTCTCGTACGAGCAAAGGTGCGGGAGCGTTGGAACCCGATACCGGCAAAATCGTCCCATGGGATCTGGACCTTTTTCCGGAAAGCATAGGAAATGTCGATCCCGGATTCGGAGACCTTGGTGCGGGATTTTATGACCCACCACAGCCCAAGGACGGGGATGATAAACAGCCATGCGAGGTATTTGGGGGCCCACCCAATGCTCAATAGCGCAATGGTGGACAGGATAAGGATGCCCAAGATGTGGTCACGGGATGGCTTGAAAACCTCTGCCTGGGTGGTGGACTGATGAGGTTTATTGTCCTTAGGTGGTGGAGTCATAGTGTGCAAGCCTAATTCACAGAGGTGGGTGAGGGCTAACCTATTTTCAGGTATGTCTCACCATGTGGGAAACTGATCCCAAATGGGGGTAATGGCCAGAAGTGTAATACCTATCAGTGTATAGTCATGCTCATGATCATTATTCGACTTCAGGTAGTACCAATGCGGCGGTGACCGCGGCGCTCATGACGTCGACGCTTTTCGCCCCCGCAGACACACCAGCCCGCGGGGGCTTTGTTCATATCTAAAGGCGTTAACGATGATGATCGCGACCAGTATTAGAGCAATCCAAGGAGCACATTAACCGTGGTTACGACAACTTCGCCCACGCCCGCTTCGGTGGCTGCAGCCTCACGCGCCCACGCTCCGGAGCGGATGAGTGGTGCCCACGCCATTGTCCGCACTCTTGAAGATTTGGGAACCGATCTTGTCTTCGGCATTCCAGGCGGTGCCGTGCTTCCGCTCTACGATGCTTTGCATACCTCGACCAAGCTGCGGCATGTGCTCACCCGTCATGAACAGGGAGCTGGACATGCTGCGGAAGGCTATGCGCAGGCTTCTGGCAAGGTGGGGGTGTGCATTGCCACCTCGGGGCCGGGTGCGACTAACTTGGTGACAGCGCTTGCCGACGCCAACCTAGACTCCGTCCCCATCGTCGCTATCACCGGCCAAGTGGGAAGCAATCTTTTGGGAACCGATGCCTTCCAGGAGGCCGATATCCGTGGTGTGACAATGCCGATCACCAAGCACAACTACATCGTGACGGAGCCTAGGCAGATTCCCGCTGCTATTGCTGCAGCATTCCATTTGGCTTCTACAGGGCGCCCAGGACCGGTCCTAGTGGATATTCCGAAAGACGTTCAAAATGGCCACTTGGACTACTCTTTCCCAACCGAATTCGATTTGCCCGGATATAAGCCAACGACCAAGCCACACCACCGTCAAATCGCGCAAGCGGTTGAACTCATCGCGCAAGCAGAAAAGCCGGTTATTTATGCCGGAGGTGGTGTCATCAAGGCAGAGGCGGCACGGGAGCTGCGTGCGTTTGCGGAATTTACCGAAATTCCAGTCGTGACCACACTCACGGCCTTGGGGTCCTTTCCAGAGTCTCATCCGCTGCATATGGGCATGCCGGGCATGCACGGCACCGTTCCGGCGGTCGCGGCGATGCAACGTGCGGATCTGCTCATTGCCATCGGCGCGCGCTTCGATGATCGAGTAACTGGGGATACCTCAACCTTTGCTCCTGAGGCCCAGGTGATTCATGCGGATATCGATCCTGCTGAAATCGGCAAAATCCGCGAGGTGGACGTGCCTATCGTGGGTGATGCGCAAAAAGTACTAGCGGGACTTTTAAAGGAATACCGTAAAAACTCCTCTCTGGATCTGCCGCAGACAGGTCCATGGCGGGACTACCTTGACGGACTCAAAGAGCGGTTTCCCCGTGGTTATGATCCCACTCCGGATGGGCAGCTAAATCCTCAATTTGTCTTGGAGAAGCTCAGTGAAACCGTAGGCCCCGAGGCAATTTATTGTGCCGGAGTGGGGCAACACCAGATGTGGTCGGCACAGTTTATTGACTTTGAACAGCCGCGTTCCTGGATTAACTCCGGCGGAGCTGGAACCATGGGCTACGCGGTACCAGCAGCCCTTGGCGCCAAAGCAGCATGCCCAGATAAAGAGGTATGGGCGATTGACGGTGATGGCTGCTTCCAGATGACCAACCAGGAGCTAACCACCGCAGCTTTGGAGGGCTTTCCATTCAAGGTTGCCGTTATTAATAACGGCAACCTAGGTATGGTCCGCCAGTGGCAAACCCTGTTCTTTAATGAGAACTACTCCCATACCAAGCTGCGAGAGCGCGATGTCTATACCCCGGACTTTGTCCGCTTGGCAGAAGCACTGGGGTGTGAAGCCATCCGGGTCACCTGCGAGGAAGAAGTGGTGCCAGCGATTGAACGGGCCCGTGCAATCAATGACCGCCCTGTGGTTATTGACTTCATCGTTGGAGAAGATGCCCAGGTGTGGCCGATGATTGGCGGTGGGGCGTCTAACGAAGAGATTCAATACGCCCGCGGTTTGCGCCCGCTATTCGATGAAACTGAATCGGCAGCAGAAAGTCCTGCCGATATCGACGAGACCATCCAGGAGGTATAGGCATGGCACCCACTGACGTTTCCCGGCATACCTTGTCGGTCCTGGTGGAAGACGTAGAGGGAATCCTGTCGCGGGTGACCGGAATGTTTTCGCGGCGCGGTTATAGCATCATTTCCCTGGTTTCCGCCCAAACGGAAAATCCGGGTATCAACCGGCTGACTATCGTGGTTGATGCATCCGAGACAATTATGGAACAGGTAACTAAGCAGCTCAATAAAATTGTTCCGGTCATCAAGATAGTTGAGCTTGAGGCTGACGCAACCGTGGCGCGAGCTCTGATGATGGTCAAGGTGGCTGCAAATAATACCAACCGGCCCCAGGTTGTCGATGCCGTCAATATCTTCCGCGCTCGCGTGGTAGATGTGGCGCAAGAATCCGTGGTGGTAGAGGCTACTGGTACCCCGGGAAAGCTGGCGGCGCTACTGGATGTATTAGAACCTTTTGGTGTACTCGAGCTGGTGCAGTCGGGTGACGTGGCCTTAGGGCGTGGGCCCAAAGCATTAGCTCCACCCCGAAATTAATGTCTCACTAGGTGGGCATTAAATCCCACACGCTGATACAATAGTGGGTGGGACGTTGATTCATTGAACTTTTAATCACTACAGAATTGAGGATTAGGACATGGCAATTGAGACCTTTTATGACGATGATGCGGATCTGTCCATCATTCAAAACCGCAAGGTAGCCGTCATCGGCTACGGTTCCCAAGGTCATGCACACTCGCAAAACCTGCGTGACTCCGGCGTTGAGGTTGTTATCGGCCTGCGCGAGGGTTCCAAGTCGGCGGACAAGGCTGAGGAAGCAGGCTTTGAGGTTAAGACCGTGGCAGAGGCTGCTAAGTGGGCAGACGTCATTATGCTGCTGGCGCCAGATACCTCTCAGAAGCAGATCTTTGAAGAGGAAATCGCCCCTAACCTGGAAGATGGCAATGCACTGCTGTTTGGTCACGGTTTGAATATTCACTTCAAGCTGATTGAGCCGCAGGCCAATGTCACCGTCGGAATGGTTGCTCCTAAGGGACCTGGTCACTTGGTTCGCCGACAGTTTGTAGATGGCAAGGGAGTTCCGTGCCTCATCGCTACTGAGCAGGATCCGAAGGGTGAAGGACATGATTTGACCTTGTCCTATGCCGCAGCCATCGGTGGCGCGCGTGCCGGCGTTATCCCGACCACCTTCGAGGCAGAGACGGTTACTGACCTCTTCGGTGAGCAGGCTGTCTTGTGTGGCGGTGTGGAATACCTGATTCGTACCGGCTTTGAGGTTCTGACTGAGGCTGGCTACGAGCCAGAAATGGCCTACTTTGAGGTTCTGCACGAGATGAAGCTGATTGTGGACCTGATGTTTGAAGGTGGCGTTGCCAATATGAACTACTCGGTATCTGATACCGCAGAGTTTGGCGGCTACATTTCCGGTCCCCGCGTTATCAATGCCGATACCAAGCAGCACATGAAAGACATCTTGTCTGATATTCAGGATGGCACCTTCACCAAGCGCCTGCTGGCCAATATTGAGGGCGGCAACAAGGAATTGGAGGACCTGCGCGAGGAATTTGCACAGCACGAGATTGAAAAGACCGGCGCTAAGCTGCGCGATTTGATGAGCTGGGTCAAGAACCCACTGGATGCTACGGCCTAGCACATAAGGCCGCGCGAATAGCGCCAAACCCACGGTGAATTAGGGGTGTTCACCGGGGGTTTTTCTGAATTATCGGCAGGAAAGAATTAATCCTTGGGGGTAGGATGTCGGGCATGGGCTTTACGACGCCAAGTTATGATCTCAAAGACCTCTTTGCACGGATTAATCGCGGGGACATCCAGCTACCTGATTTCCAACGCAGCTATGCCTGGGACGAAGATCGCATCCGTTCACTCATTGTTTCTGTGCTGCGCGGCTATCCCATCGGGGCGCTTATGGCACTTGATACTCGAAACGAAAAGATGCGCTTTCGCCCCCGCGCCCTCGCCGGCGCGCCGGATACCGGCGTCGACCCCGGCTTGCTCCTTTTAGATGGACAGCAGCGTTTGACCACGCTGTATCACTGCTTCAACGGCGAGGGCTTTGTAGACACAACTGACTTCCGCAAGAAGAAAATTCATCGCCGTTTCTTCATTGATATTCGAGCTGCCGTGCGGGGCGAGATTATGCCGGATGACGCCATCTTTGCAGTCGATCACAAAGGAAAAATTCGATCGCACTTCGCACCGACGATTGAGGGGGACATTCTTTCGCGGGAAGACGCCCTAGAGAATATGTGCATTCCTGTTGCTTCACTATTGAGTGAAGATGGCGTTGGCATGCTCTTTGAGCTTGCAGCGACCAAACAGGAATACAGCGCGGAGCTAGCAGCGTTTAATAACCGCATCGTTAGACCATTGTCCGGCTATGACCTGCCGATGATTCGGCTTTCCCGAGAAACAGAGCGAGCCGGCATCGGGTCGATTTTCGCGCAGGCAAATTCGGCAGGCCTGCAAATGGACGTATTCGATTTACTCACCGCAGTATTTGCTTCCGAGGATCCCACGTTCCACCTGGCCACTGATTGGCAAGAAGTGGAAAAGGATCTGCGTAAGTCCCCAGCTTTGGACGGAATTGGGCGCACAGAATTTCTTTCTGCAGTATCGCTTTTAGTCTCCGGAGAAAAGGGCCGTGCTGGTGGGCAGCGCGAGGACATCTTAAAGCTGTCCCTAACGGAGTATAAGGCGGCGGCCAATGATTTACGCATTACTTTCCGTGAGGTATCTGAGTTTTTGGCGGAACGATGCATCCTTAACACGGATCAGGTTCCGTTTAATGAACAGATTGTTCCTCTAGCCGTCATCATTGCCCGCCTGGCTAAACGCGGGGGAGCGCTGTCTACCCAGCAATCGTGGGACCGCATGAACCAATGGTTCTGGTGCGGCGTCTTCGGCGAGCTTTATGGCTCGTCTGCAGTGCAGCTGCGCGCCGCTCGCGACGTGGATGAGGTCACCGAGTGGGTAGCGGGCGCAACGGATGAGGCCCCGAAGACTGTCACCGATGCCACCTTCCGGGAATCCCGTTTGCTCTCTGTGGATGATAATGACGGTGTATGGCATGGTCTCTATGCCCTCCTTATGGCGCGCGGCGCAAAGGATTGGCGCACAGGAAAGGCGTTTAATAGGCGCACATTTGAAGAGCTTAAGCCGGGCTTTTTCCCGGTGTTCCCGCTGAATTGGTGCAAGCGCCACGGAGTGGACCCCGTTTTGGCGGAGTCCGTGATGAACTACACCCCAATGGGCAAGCGAACTGAGGTAGTACTCGATGGCTTCGCTCCCGATCGCTACCTGCCGCGCGTTCAGTCCAAGTCCATCATGGAAGACAGGCAATTTGATGAGGTACTAGCGTCCCACGATATGAATTTGAATTACCTGCGGGCGTCACAGCCGCGAGAATTCCTAGCAGACCGTCGTCAACGGTTCCTTGACATCGTGGAATATGCTTTAGGTAAACCTGTCATCCGTGATGTGGATGAAGCAAACCTGTTTGGTGGAGAGGAAGGCCCGCAAGCTTTTGATCGCTAATTCTGTGCGCCTGACTGCCACAGTGCTTGTCGCATCGCTCGCATTAGCTGCCTGTGGCACGCCAATTACTGAAACCAAACTGGTCAGGCGGGGATTGTCTGATTTGGATGAGTCTGAAATTGACCTCAATAAGGCCAAAGCGGAGAACCAAAACCGGCTGATTGACCCGAAATTTGACGGCAGATTCGTCATTGTCAATGACCCCATAGGCATCGAGGCTAGCCGCCTATTTTTTGAAGATTCCGATTCGCTCGTCCTCTTTACCGCGGATGATAAATCTATTCTGCGTGCAGCAACGTTGGCGGTAAACCAGCATTTGCCTGCGGTGCAGTATGACGACGCTAGGCGATTGGAAATCCATAAGCTACTCACGGACCTGGGAGTACGACGCTTGGTGATTGTCGGCGATGTGCCGTGGACACAAACATCTGGGGACTTCGAGGTGATTAAGGATCCAGGTACGCACAAAGCGCTGGGAGAGTTTACGGCATTCCAATACGGCTCCAAGGTGGTAGCTTCCCCAGAGCAAATGGTCAAAGATATTGCGCGATTGGACAAGACTCCCCAAGTGGAGCTGCGGCCCGCATGGGTGCCGTATGAAGGCGAGCCTGAGGCTGATGGGAAAAAGAAAAAACCTGTCCCAGCACAGTCCCGCAGGGATGCCCAGATGGCGCCGAATATCATTGCGACAAAAGACAGCCCCATCGCGAACGTCATTACGGCGGCAGCCTATGGCGGCAAGGTGTTGGTGGTGCCGACTGTTGATCCATTGGAGGATAAGCACAGCATGGCCGCTGTTGCAGGCCTTGAAGATGGTGCCTTAGTAGCCCTTGGACCGGAATTCGGTCGAGTGAAAGAATTTAAGGCAAAAATCAAGCAGGGCACTCCTTCCTGAACTACACTTCCTTGACACGCGGGAATTCCGCGTGCACCGCATCACACTTAAGCGAAGGAAGATATGTCGAAGCCGGTAGTCCTTATTGCCGATAAATTAGCTCAATCCACTGTTACGGCCTTGGGGGATTCAGTTGAGGTTCGTTGGGTCGACGGTCCAAATCGTGCGGAGTTGCTCGCCGCAGTTCCGGATGCAGAGGCTTTGCTGGTGCGTTCTGCAACTACTGTTGATGCAGAGGTTTTAGAAGCAGCTCCAAAGCTAAAAATTGTGGGCCGTGCAGGAGTAGGCCTAGATAACGTTGATATTCCGGCGGCAACGGAGAAGGGCGTCATGGTGGTAAATGCACCTACGTCTAATATTCACTCGGCGTGCGAACAGGCCATTGCGTTGCTCTTGGCGACGGCGCGCCAGGTACCAGCAGCCGACCAGTCGCTGCGTGAGGGGGAATGGAAGCGTTCTTCTTTCAAGGGCGTGGAGGTATATGGAAAGACCATCGGTATTGTTGGTTTTGGACACATTGGTCAGCTCTTCGCACAGCGTCTGAAGTCTTTTGAAACGACCATCATTGCCCACGACCCCTATGCCAACCCGGCTCGTGCGGCGGCACTGGGCGTGGAACTGGTCGAATTGGAAGAGCTCATGTCTCGTTCCGATTTTGTGACCATTCACCTTCCGAAGACCCCAGAGACTGCCGGAATGTTTGATAAGGAGCTTTTGGCTAAGGCGAAGAAGGGGCAGATTCTCATTAATGCGGCTCGCGGCGGATTGGTGGATGAGGAGGCCTTGGCTGAGTCTATCGAACAGGGCCATCACCGGGGCGCGGGTTTCGATGTCTTTGCTACGGAACCATGTACTGATTCTCCGCTCTTTAAGCTGCCGCAGGTCACCGTTTCCCCACACTTGGGAGCCTCCACTGTAGAGGCCCAGGACCGAGCAGGAACCGATGTGGCGGCTTCGGTGCTCAAGGCTCTCGCTGGTGAGTTTGTCCCGGATGCGGTAAATGTCTCCGGTGGTGCTGTAGGAGAAGAAGTTGCTGGCTGGCTGGATCTCGCGCGCAAGCTAGGACTTACGGCTGGACGTCTGCTGGGGCAGGCACCCGTTGCCATTGAAGTAGAAGCTTGCGGTGAGCTGACTACCGAGGATGTAGAAGTTTTAGGTCTTTCTGCTGTCCGGGGTCTGTTTAGTGGCGTGACATCGGAGCCGGTGACATTTGTTAATGCCATGCAGATTGCGCAGAGCCGTGGGGTAGAGGTGGAGGTATCTACCAACGCGGAATCCAAGGGGCACCGCTCCTCCTTGCAGGTGAAAGTTATCGGTGCTGATGGAGAAACTTCCTCGCTGACCGGTGCGCTTATTGGCATCGATGGAACCGAGAAGTTTATTCGTATTAACGGCCGCGGCGTCGATATGCGCGCTACTGGTCGCAATCTTTTCTTCCGCTATGCAGATGCTCCGGGCGCGTTGGGAACGGTGGGTACCAAGCTAGGTGCTGCTGGAATCAATATCGTGGCGGCGGCGCTTACGTATGGCAAGCAGGAATCTGATGCGGTTCTTATTCTGCGTGTGGAGGCCGAGGTTCCGGAGTCTCTCATTGCTGAGGTCAATGCGGCATTAGGTGCGCAGTGTGAACAGCTGGATATGGACGCATAAAGCTGCTGGTGCAGAATCCGTGGAGCATATCCCGCGTAGTGACAGGTAACTTCCTGCGCTGCGCGGGTCCTTTTTGATAGAGTTGGTTAAATCCACTATATGAGAAAGGAATCCTACATAATGAAACTTGCGGTAATTGGTGGGGATGGTATTGGGCCCGAGGTTACGGCTGAGGCTCTCAAGGTGCTGCATGCCGTTCGCTCCGATATTGACACCACCGAGTATGACCTTGGTGCCCGGCGCTACCTACGCAACGGGGAGCTTCTCACGGATGCGGATTTAGCTAGTCTCCGCGAACACGATGCCATCTTATTAGGGGCTATTGGTGCCCCGGGTAAAGTGCCTCCAGGCGTATTGGAGCGAGGGCTATTGCTCAAGATGCGATTTGCGCTGGATCACTACGTAAACCTCCGTCCTTCCAAGCTGTATCCCACTGCTTCTTCGCCGTTGGCCGATCCTGGAGACATTGATTTTGTGGTGGTGCGCGAGGGCACCGAGGGGCTGTACTGCGGAAACGGTGGTACCTTGCGCGAGGGCACTGAGCATGAGGTGGCCAGTGAGGTATCACAAAACACCCGCTTTGGCGTGGAGCGCGTAGTGCGCGATGCCTTTGCGCGGGCTGAGCAGCGCCGCAAGCACCTGACCTTGGTGCACAAAAACAATGTATTGGTCAATGCGGGTGGGCTGTGGCAGCGCACTGTCGATGACATCGCCGCTGAGTTTCCAGAGGTTCAGGTGGATTACCAACATATTGATGCTGCGACCATTTATATGGTTACGGATCCGGCGCGATATGACGTAATAGTCACCGATAACCTTTTTGGAGACATTCTTACCGATCTTGCCGGTGCCGTAGTGGGTGGCATTGGCCTTGCTGCCTCCGGAAATATTGATGCTTCAGGAGCGAATCCCTCGATGTTCGAGCCGGTCCATGGTTCTGCGCCGGATATCGCTGGGAAGGGGATTGCGGATCCGACGGCTGCTATTTTGTCGGCGGCCATGCTCCTTAGACACGTAGGCGATGAAGCCAATGCGCAACGGATAGAGGATGCGGTGGCGCAAGACGTTGCCCAACGCGGCGATGGGCCGGTGAATACCACTGACGTCGGCGACCGAATTTCGCGCGCCCTAGCTACATAGGAGCAAACCTGCCCTGCACGATGCGCTTGCCGACGCCCCCGGATCCGAACGGTTGCTTTCATCCCCTCTTCCAGGGGCTTGCAATGGCGTTTGAAAGAACACCGCAATTTACTCAAATTAACTAATTAACACCGTAACCTTTGCACACATGTAAAGGGAGCGATTGAGTAGGATTACCGCTATGCGTTTAGGACGAATTGCACACCCAGAAGGAATCTGTTTCGCCATTATCGATGGGCCGAAAGACGCCCCGATGCAAGAGCTAGTAGCAAAAGAAATTGCTGGCACGCCTTTCACTCCGCCGGAGCCAACCGGGCGCGAGTGGAAGCTTAACGAGGTTCGCCTCTTGGCACCGACCCTGCCTACCAAGGTTGTGGCGCTGGGCCGCAACTATGCGGACCACGTTGCGGAAGTCTTCAAGAAGTCTGCCGATAGCTTGCCGCCCACCATCTTCATTAAGCCGTCCACCGCGGTCATCGGCCCGGATGCCGCGATCAAGATCCCAGACTATGCCACCAATGTAGAGTTTGAGGGCGAGCTTGCCGTAGTCATTTCCAAACCGTCGAAGAATATCAAGGCCGAGAACTGGCAAGACCACGTACTGGGCTACACCATTTGCAATGATGTTTCCTCCCGTGACCTGCAGTTCAAGGACGGACAATGGGCTCGTGCCAAGGGAATCGACACTTTCTGCCCGCTCGGCCCATGGATTGAGACGGATCTGGATAGCTTGAATCTGGATGACCAGAAGATTAATGCCTACCTGACGCACGAGGGCTCTCGTGAACAAAAGCAGGATTCCAATACGGACCAGATGATTGTGAAGATGGGCGGCATCTTGGAAGAGATTTCCGCCGCCTATACCTTGCTTCCCGGCGATGTCATTACTACTGGTTCACCGGCCGGCACCGCTCCGATGGTCCCGGGGGATACCATCGAAATCGAGATCCCAGGCCTGGGAACCCTACGCAATTCCATCGACCGTGCATAACTCCCACCAGAGCGAGCATCGCCCCTACGTTCCCACTCCCGCGGAAATGGAGGAGCGGTACCGCAGCACTGATCGCGTGTGGTCAGGAAAGCCGAACTCCACCCTTGTCGATTATGCTGCGGAGCTTGCGCCTGGCTCTGCCCTGGACATTGGCTGCGGAGAAGGCGCGGACGCGCTCTGGCTTAAAACCACGGCTAGGATGTGTTGGGCATTGACTTCGCCCCGACGGCCGTAGCCCGCACTCGCGCCCTCGGCGTTGCCGCACAGGTTGCTATGTTTAGTGGCTTTAGCCATGAGCCCTTTGACTTGGTAAGCGTCCACTACGGTGGGATACGCGCAACGTCGGAAGAGGTCGAAAAGCTTGAGCACTTGGTAGCTCCAGGGGGAACACTGCTTTATGTTCACCACGATATGGAGTCCACAGAACTGGCGATGCCGGAATGGTTGGCGCACAACCTGCGCGAATTGGAAACTGTCACCCTAGCCCGCCGGGAGCGCCACTTGGCTGAAGGTGCAGGTGCGCACCACCGCACCGACGTCGTGCTCGTCGCCAAGCGCGTGGGCTAGAGGCTTAGCGCCTTCAAAATGGTGCGCAGCTTAGCGGTGGTTTCTTCCAACTCCGCTTGGGCATCAGAATCGCCGACGATGCCTCCACCAGCCCAAGCGCGTGCGGAGAGTCCATCGCCGGCAACCTCTGCGCAGCGAATGGCTACCATATATTCGCCGTCACCTGAACTATCGCACCAGCCGACCGCGCCGGCATAGAAACCACGGTCAGTCTCCGCAGTCTCAATAAGGGCTTGGGCGGCTTCGGCCGGGGTGCCACAGATAGCCGGTGTGGGATGGACCGCTAGGGCAAGCTCGAGCGCAGTCAAGTCTTTATCCTTGAGCGTTCCGGAAATCGGCGTGCCAAGGTGCCACATTTCATTTGTGCTTATCAGTTGTGGGACGTCCGGAATATCTAGTCGCTCGCACAATGGGGTGAGCGCCCGGCGCAGGTGGTCGACCACAAAAGCGTGTTCGTGGAGATCCTTGGAAGAATGCAAGAGGTCCTGTCCTGCGAGGTGATCCTCGGCCGCCAAGGCGCGGCGCGGAGACGAACCCGCCAAGGGAAAGGCTGACACAGTCGAGCCTTGACGCTTGACTAGAACCTCCGGGGAGGAGCCGACAAGCATCGCGCCCGGCCTTCCAGCGGGAGAGAGATCAGCAATGAACCCGTCACGGTTGGCGGAGAGATCGATAAGGCGCGCCGCCACGAGGCGCGGATCGATGGCTTCAGGGAATTCGATGTCTACCGCGCGGGCTAGAACTACCTTTTCTAGTTTGGAGGTTTCAATCGTGCCGATGGCTGCCTCCACGCGGCGAAGGTGTTCCTCAGGCTCTGGATCGAAGCCAACTACGCGGGAGCTTAAACTCTGGTTGCGATAATAAGCGTGCGGTTCCAGCGGGCCCTCTTCGCGGATGATGGCCTCCGGTACGGTTAGTGCCGCGGGGGTGTCCGAATCGAAGGGGATCGCACCGACGACCATCTCTACATCCTTGCTGCGGAGAGCGGAAATTGCCGCATCGGCGTCATTAAAAGTGTGGCGCGCCCCTTGGGTACGGACAGACCCCGTTGCCCGTGAGAGCAAAAAATCGGGGGCGGTGCTTGGTCTGTCTTCGTGCATGAAAATATAGCTTAATGCCTTGGGCTTTTCTTACAGAATTGAGTGTGCACTGGGCGTGTAAACAGTGTCTCTAGTGAAAAATGTGGTTAGTTTTAACCTTGTGGCTAATGTTACTAATTTTCTTCGCTATTTCCTTTACCTGATTGTTGTTGGTGTGCTGGCTTGCGGGGCGCTGCTGAGCGTGTCTCCTGCCCACGCGCAAGAAGCGCCTGCACCTGCACCGGCACCAGCACCGGCACCGGGGCCGGCACCCGAAAACGCGAAGCCGGTTATTCCGCAGCCAGATGGATCCCACCTCGTTCCAGAAGGCGTGAAAGAATCCACCCCGGCACCAGCAGATAAAGGTGCTGACCAAAACAACCCGGCACCTGCTCCTGAGGGATCATCGCTTCCGGAGCCGGCACCGCGGCCAGCGATGGTAGATACCAGCATCAACCCCAACCCGCCATTTAAGCCGGGCTCTATACAGTCGCTCACTATGGAGCACGAGGGAAAGACCCGCAGGTATCTATTGCGCATTCCCAATAACTATTCGCCGGAAAAGGCTGCGCCTGTACTTTTCGGCTTCGGTGGATGGGGAGATTCCCCGGAAAACTATTCCAGCTACGCACGCATGCAGACCACTGAAGCCAATAACGAGGCAATCATCGTCTACCCGGAGGGTTTTGAGCGTGCTTGGGAGGCAGCACCTTATGCCAAGACGCACGATGGTGAGGACATCCGCTTCATCAAACGCATTCTTGACTCTGTGGACAAGGACTACCACGTTGACCGCAACCGCGTCTATGCCATGGGTATGTCCAATGGTGGCGGCTTTACCTCAGTGCTGGGCTGCCACGCGCAGGACACCTTTGCCGCTGTAGCCATGGTCTCGGGTGCTTTTTATAACCCGGTCGAGGTTAACTGTGCCGATGCGCCGATGAATACCCTCATCATGCATGGCGTCAATGACAAGATGATGACCTATGAAGGCGGTGACCGGCACGAGGCTGGCTACTTACCGGTGCGCACGGTGCTTGGCGGCTACCTGAAACGCAATCGATGCGACATGACCTTCCAGGCGACTCCAGAGGCTGGCGGTTCCGAACGCCTGAACTTTAATGGTTGCCAGAAGGACGTACAGCTGGTCAAGGTTCCGCAGGACCACACCTGGTTCTGGCAGCCAGATACTCCAAAGGTGGTCTGGGACTTCCTCTCGTCCAAGACCAGGGTATAAAAACAGCGGCTCTTAGCCACGGATGAGGCCCAGAGGAGAGATCCTCTGGGCCTCGTTCTATGGTTGGCCGATAACTAGCACTGCGCTAGTCGACGCGCGGCAAGTGGGCCGTGGCATCATCGGCCGGCTGCTGCGCTGGGACCTTCTTCTTGCGGAAGAACCGGACATAGACCAGCAGGCCGATTCCGAGCACCAGAGCGAATGCGCCTAGTCCGGCTAAAAGGCCCGCCCAGAAGCTGCTTTTAGCCAGGGTGGCGGTATACGCAGCGGCATTAGTCAGTACATTTCCAGTGTTTTTGCCTTCCGCAGCGCCGGCATCCGGCACCCTCTCTGCACCAGCGGTGCCTGCGGCCTTGCCCTTGGTACGCTTTGCGGACTTTGCGTCCCGAGAGCCGGTGGACTTTTTGGCCGTCGAGTGGGAAGAACCGCTGGTGGAAGCAGAACGGTGTGAGCCCGTGCCAGCGCCTCCGCTTTTTCCGGATTTCGCAGTGGAGGCAGAATCATTGACACGGCTAGCCGAATGGTGGGTCGTAGCCCCAGAACCAGCACCAGACTTTCGCGTAGTACCAGAGGCGTGAGCCGAACCCGTGGACGGCGTCTTATGTGACGCTCCATCCTTCCCAGCGTCTTTTTCCTTGGTGCGGGAGGGCTGCTGGCGCTTGCCCGCGCTGTCCTCGTCAGAACCCTTCTTGTCTTCTTGTGGCTTGCCACCTTCTAGGAATTTCTGGCCCTCCTGCAGGGTATTGTCGAGTTCTTTGTCTAGCCCGGCGATGGCTTTGTCTACGTCTTTGACGTCTTTTTCCAGTTGCTTGGGGCGGCTATTTGAGTCGCCACCGTTGCCGTTAGCAGCGTCCGCATCGGTATAGTCCACGCCGCATAGATCTTTCGCATCTGCCTGCTCGCCGACGAGGAAGCCAGCATGGAGGTGATGGCGGGAGCCGTCGGGAAGCTCGAAGGTAAAGCTCACCGCGTAAGTACCCGGCTCGGTAAAGGCAAAGGCCGGGTGGGAATGGGAGTTGCCGGGGTAGTCCCAGGCAGAGCCATCGGCAGTGTCCATAAGCACCTTGGGGTCACCAAGATTCACCTGGTAGGCTAGGATGCGGCCATCTTCGGGGCCCTGTGCGATAGCCATGCTCAAGTTAGCGGTATCTCCAGTGGCGAGGAGATCCTGAGACAGCTCTTGGGTATTAAAACCTAGCCAAGGAGCATCGGGGTCTTGCGTTTGCGGCAGAATCCAACCTTCATCGGGCAGGGAAGAATCACCGAGCTCCGATAGCGGTTGTTTAAGGTCATCAGATACCTCAATGGCAAAGGACTCAGAGTCATGCTCGATGCCCTTGTCATCATCTTTCACCGTGAAGCTGAGATCACCGGAATCGCCGCTGAGCGCCATGTCCTGGTGGCCCTTGGTGATGAGGTCGAAGTCGCTGGAAGAGCATTCCTCGGTGGATTCTTCGGCATATGCGGTGGCGGGCTCGAAGGGTTCTACTCCCGCTCCCGGAAGGGCGCCGAGGCTAATAAGTCCGGCGGCGCCAAGGGCCACCGCGGTGCGGCAGACAGGTTTCATGAGGAGACGGATTCCTTTCGTGGGGTGGGGTGTGGGGCGTCGGAAAGCGAGGCACCTGCGTGCTTGCGGGCGCCGAGCAGTGGGTGGATAGCCCAAACGCCCAAGAAAATGACGGTGAGGGTGAGCACGATGGTGGCGCCGGCTGGCAGGTCAATGGCCCATGCTAGGTAGATACCGAGGAAGCTAGATAGCGCGCCAATGAGGGCGGATAGCCACATCATGGTCGTGAGGTTTGCGCTAAGTAGGCGTGCCGTCGCGGCCGGAGTGATAAGCAGTGCGAGGACCAAGATATTGCCGATCGTGCTTACGGAAATGACCACTGCGGCCGTGACACACAGGTACAAAATGATATCCAGCACAAAGACGGGCAAGCCCATTGCGCGGGCAGTTTCCCGGTCCAAGCACGTGGCGTTGAGTTGGGGGCCAAAGGCTATAACGATGGCGATAACCACGGCACATACGCAGGCCGCGATGATGATATCGGTGCGGGATACGCCGGTGAGTGAGCCGAAGAGGAAGCTTGTCAACGAGGCACTATAACCATCGGTGCGCGAGATGATCACCATGCCCAAGGCGAAGGCCGCGGCGAAGAAGATACCGATGATGGAATCCGCTCGTACGTGGCGACGCTGCGAAAAGGCGGCGATGAGCAAGGCCACAACCGCACCGGCGACTGCGCCACCCACGAGCACCGAGGCTTGCAGGGCGAAGGCAATGGCTAGGCCAGGAAATACCGCGTGGGAGACGGCATCGCCAATAAAGGCCATGCCGCGCAGCACGACATAGCAGCCGATGACGCCGCACACGATGGCCGCCAGCAAGGAGATGCCTACCGCGCGAGCGAGGAAGTCAAGGTGGGGATTAACCAGGTCGCGCAGGAAATCGAGGAAGGAAATTTCTATCATGCGGAGACTCCAATGGAAGAAAGCAAAGGCGAACCGGCACGCACGCCAAAGGTGTGCGTCCACGGATCCGTCTGGCGAAGAAGGCGCGAAGCGGAATCATCGGCTACCACGGTGCCGTTAAAAAGAATGAGGCGGTGGCAGGAATGTGCGGCTTCAGAAAGGTTATGAGTGGACATAATGATGGAGGTGCCGCGGTGGGAAAGCTCTTCAAAAAGCTCGAGGAGCGATTCGGTATTGGGCGCATCTAGCCCGGTAAAGGGCTCATCGAGCAGCAGCACGTGTGGTTGTGTGGCGAGTGCCCGGGCGATGAGCACGCGCTGGCGTTGACCACCGGAGAGTTCTTCGATGGGGCGGGTAGAAAACTCTTCCATGTGAACCAAACGAAGCGCCTCTGCCGCCGCGGCGTGGTCCGTGGCGCGCGGTCGCTTGAGCCAGCCGATAAGGCCGGTGCGGCCGCTGAGAACGGTGCGATAGACATTGATGGGAAAGCCCCATTCCACCTCGTGGCGCTGGGGAACATACCCCACAGTGCCGGAGATGCTGCGAGTTCCGGAGGAAGGAATGAGCCCTAAAATCGCGCGCATGAGGGTGGTCTTACCAGCACCATTGGGCCCGAGGAGCCCGATGAATTCGCCCGGGCAGACAGTGAGGTTGGCATCGGTGATGACGCTGTGGTGCGAGAGCGAGACGTTGAGATCAGCAACGGAAATAAGCGGTTTAGCCACGGTTATCGCCCCGCTTGGCTGAACGCAGGGCGAGTCCCAGGGCCAGTAGCAGTACTACGGCGCCGACACCGGCGAGGACAAAGACCCAGGTGGGAATAGAGGAGCCCGCGGTCTGGGCATCGTCTGGATTCCAGGTGGTGTCCTGGGCCGCTTGGACGTCGGCATCATCGCCCACGGCGAAGGTGAGTACGCCATCGGTGCTGAAATCGGCACCGTCCTTGGTCTTGCCCTTTACCCTGATGCCTACCTGATGGGTGCCTGGCTCCGTAAACGTCCAGTTGGCGTGGGTGTGGGTATTGAGGTCTACCCAGAAGTCCTCGTCGCTCTTCTGCGCGGTGGACCACAAGAGCTGTGGCGCTTCGAAGCCGCCGTTTTGCAGGAAGAGGGAGAAATCGCCTGGCCCGGAATGGCCGAGAAATTCCATGGTGACTCCACGATCGGCGGCGTCGACAAGTGAGGGCGCCTGGGTATTCCACCCCAGCCAGGGAACACCGACTTGTTCGGTTTGGGGAACTACCCAGACCTTATCGCCGGATTCAGCGCCAACGAAGCCAAAGTCATCTGTATCGGGAAGGGTTTGTTGCGCCTTATCGCCCACGGAAAACACGAGGTCATCCAGGTGACGCCAGACTGGCTTATCGCCGGCATCATCGCGGGCCATAAGCTCAGAATCCGTGCCATCAAGCAGGGCACCAACGTCTACGTGACCGGTATCGATGACCTTTTCCTGGCCTTGTGGGGCAACGTGTTCATCGGCACCGACTACCTGGGCGAGGTCGCCCGCCCAAGCAGGACTGGTAGAAAATGCCAGGCCTGCAGTAAGGACGCAGGCGGCGGTGCGGGTGGCGGTACGAGTAGCGAATTTAAGCATTTTTATCTCCATCGGTGGGGGTGGGGGTGAGGCAGCGCTGAAGGGAATCAGCGTTAAATTTCATAAGTTCGATGTAGGAGCTGACGGTGTCATCGAACGTGTCGCCGTAGATGGGGCACAGCTCCACGCCTTGCTCCGCGGCAGCCTGCTTCAATGTCTCGGCGCTTGCCTGCTGCACGGGTTCTACAAACACCGCTGGCAGATGTAGGTTCTCCAGCGTGCGGCGCAAGGAAATGACTTCGCGTGGGGAAGGCTCGATGGCCGGATTGGGAGTGACGAAGCCGGCCACCGACATGTCATATCCTTGCTCCAGATAGGCGTAGCCGTGGTGGGTCGTCACGAGGTGCCGGTTTTCTTTAGGGATAGAAGAAATGGCGCGGTCAACATAGGTATCCGTATTCCGCAAGCGCTGGGTGTAGGCCTCCGCCCGTTGGCGGTAGGACGCCCCGTGGGAAGGATCTGCTTGCGCCATTTCCTCGGCAATGACATCGACGTAGGCGATGGCGTTGTCCACGTTGTGCCATAGGTGCGGGTCCACCTCGCCGTGGATGTGCTTACCTAGGACCGCCTGCGGCAATAGGTAGGCATCCGCGCCCGGCCTGCCCAGGAAGCGGTAGGCAGGATCAGGCGGAATGGGCTGCAGCACTGAAGAGGGGATGGACACCACGGTGGTGGCAGGGTCGAAACGCTTGTCCTGATCGCGCAAGTCAATGCTGTGCTTGGCTAGGTCACCTGCAATATCCAGGTGTCCGGAATCTATCACTTGCATGCCTTTAGGTGGGTTTACTCCCACGGCCACAGTGAGGTGTTGGACGTCGGTGCCGTCTGCTTGGAACCCGAGGTGATAGATCCCTGGCCAAGAGACGTGCGTGTGGGCGTTGGCCGGCAGGGTCACTGAGTCTTCTTTTCCATCGATGCCATCGGCCGAGTTAAAAAGGACCTCCGGGGTGCCGAAGGTAGAGACCACATAGGCCGCGACGTTACCTGGTCCGTCGGCAGAGACCATGCGGAAGTCCACTCCGGAAGAGCGCTGTTGTGCGCCGCTGATACGCAGGCCCAGCCAAATTGCCTCGAGCGAGACATCTTCTACCAGCGGCACGAGAGTGGCACCGCGAGTGGAGGCAGCATCGGCGACTTCCACCACGGGGGCATCGGTGGATTCGTGCAGCGTATCGATGAGAGACTGCGGCTCCAGCAAGTAGCCATTGCTCAGCTCCAAGTCGGCATTGGCAACATCGCGTACCGTGCGTAGCGTTGGCTCAAAGGTATGCGGATCTTTTCCACTGGGGATAAGGCTTTGTACGCGGGCATCTTCTCCCGCAATGTTGCGCGCGAGATCCGCGAGGATCGGGGTGGTGGCCACCACGGTGAATTTCTCTCCGTCTCCAGCATCCAACGCGGCCGAGGGGGCACAACCAGTGGCTAGCAGGCAGGAGCCCAGCAGCGCGCCTATGGTCCGAAGCCTGCGTCTATGGGAAAGCGCACGCGCCATTAGTCCGCTGCCTTAGCTACAGCTAGGCGGGCAATGCCCAGGCCGAGGAAGAGCATGCCCAAGCCCAGTGCTCCGATGCCAAAGGGAACAATGGGAGTCCCCGTATTGGCTAAAGAACCGCCCTTGCTGGGGGCCTGCGCGGCCTGGCCAGTGCTTGTTCCGGTACTTGTGGAAGAGCCACCAGCGCTTGCCGACGCCCCACCTGCCGCAGCACCATCCCCGCAGTCTCCGCCCTCCGGATTTACCGCAGCGCCTAGGTCGAAGTGCCCGTTGTCAAAGGCTTCCGCCGGCTTGTCGCCGCCGACCACGAAGTGAAGTGTCGCTTCGCCGGCGACTTGCTTGCCCTCACCGGTCTTGGCCACCTGGCGGATGGTGACGTCATAGGTGCCCTGCGCACCAAAGACCCAGTTGGGGTGCACGTGCGTATTAGGGGCAATCGAATAGGTGCCCTCCGCCGCATCGGCATTGCCTCGGAACCACTCATCGCCCACAATCTTTCCCAGTCCGCCCTGGGAGTAGACCATCATCGGGCCAGGGCCCTTGAAGCCTGCTAACTCCCAGGTGACATCGCCAGGGATATTCTCGCGCATGGTCGGACTTTGGGTATTAGCACCGAGCCACGGCACGCCATCGACCTGGGTAGAACCAATCATCCACGCCTGACCAGCTGGCACTGGGCCTACCTCTTGGGGCAGATCGACGCTGGATTTGTCGGAGAGATAAAAGGTAGCGCCATCAGCATCGCGCCACTGGGAAGGAGAGACAGTATCGTCCTTGATTTGCGGCGTCATACCCGGGGTGCACTCTTTATCCGTAGCTGCACCGGATTTATCTGCGGCTGCAGCGCCGCCCTTGTCTGCTGAACGCGGGGTGCTCGTAGCTTCTTGGTCATTGCTAACCTCGCCGGTATCAGCCGATCGATCGGCTGCGGATGCATCGCCGCCGTCGCCCACCTCCCAGGTGTAGGTCACAGCATTGCTGGATTCGCCGTTGGAATGGGCTTGCACCGTCATGGTGTACGTGCCGGCCTCGCTAAAGGCCCAGTTGACGTGCCGGTGAGCAGGATTGGGCTGGTTGATGACCTCGCCGCTGGTGAGCTCCATTGAGCCGGAATCGGTCACCGTCTTCACATCGCCAAAGCCGCTGGTCTCAAAGACATAAACAGAACCCGGGCCGGAAACTTCGGCGAATTCTAGGTCAACGTTGTCAAAGCCGCCGTCGCGTGCAGGCTGGGTATCCCAGCCCGGCCAAATGATGCGTTGATCCTGGGTCTGCGGCAGGAAATAGGTGGGCTGGCCGATCTCCGGCACGGCCTCGGTGGCATCGGACCAAGCGTCCTCCACAACCTTGAGCACCACATCATCGCCGGAGCGTGGAACGCTCGATCCAGTGATGTCTTCCTTCATCGATAGGTGTAGCTGACCATCTGGGGCCGTGACATAAAAGGCGTCTACGTGGCCAGAGTCGAAGACCTCATCAAAGGCAAGTGCCGCGGCGGGGGAGAAGAAGGCCAGTGCTGTGGCAAAGACGGCGGCGAATACGTGAATGAATCGGCGCCGCAGCGGGACGCGCCGAGGGGCAAAGGAGGGTGAATGATGCATTGTGGTTTCCCGTCTAGTTGGTGGGGTAGAAGAGGCTTAGAAGTTGAGGCCGAAGCGTTTGCGGATGAGGTCCTCGTTATCGCGGAAGAAGTTATAAAAGGCCTTGAAAACCACCACGAGAACCGCTGGGAGGACCAGGCTCCACGGGCTAAATGAGGAACCTGTCGGCTCTTCTGGCCTACCGGGGTGAGCTGGCTTGTCCGGCGTATCTGGGGTGGATGGTTGGGTGGAAGGCTTCTGGGAAGGCTCCGCGGAAGGCCTATCCGTTGGACTTTCGCTGGGCTCTCCGCTCCCAGAGGTGCCCGGCGCGCGGAAGGAACAGGAATCCAACGTCTTATCGCCCACGGCAAAGGTGAGGGTTTGGGGCGCGGACTTTAGCTCCTTGCCGTCTGTGCCCGTGGCCGTATAGGTGGCCTCAAAGGTGTACAAGCCAGGCTTGGAAAAGGCCCAGTGCGTATGGGTATGGGCCGGAAAGTTGGTTTCGATGGTGTAGTCTTTAGCCGCAGAATTGGCGAGGACCGAAAAGCCCTTACCATGGGTGCCATCGATGAATGCGCCCCACTCGGCGCCGTCCGGCGTGGAGGTGGGCTTCAAGTTGAGGTTGACGGCATTGTCCTTGGTTAAGGAATAGTCCAGATCCTGGGTGTTATAGCCTGGCCAAATGATGTTTTGGTCCTGGGTTTGCGGCAGGTGATAGAAGCGCTCACCGGGCTTTCCTAGAAAATCAAACTCCTTGCCCGCGAGCTTCTTATTGCGTGGGGTAAGAGCATTATCGTGTACACCGAGTACAACATCATCGAGTTTGCGGTCAACAGATTTCTTGTCTACCTGCGCCGTGTCATCGCGCAGAACGGTTGCAAAGCCTCCCTCGGCAGGCTGGGCCTTGATATCTACATGCCCACGGTCTAATAGGTACTTGTCGCTGCATTGTGCATTGCCGGTTTGCGGTTTTTCGGTGCCTGGCTGCGGCGCTGAAGACGGAGTACCTTGCTCGCCGGGAGTAGTCTCCGGTTCGTCAGTGGAAGTAGAAAACTTCCCATTGACTTCATAATTTTCGCCGAAAGCAAAGGACTCGGTGATTACGCTGCTGGCATGTCCGGCCTTCAGAGTGGAATGGGGGAAGAGGTCAACCTTGGCAAAATAGCCCTTGAAGTACTCGCCCTCATCAAAGGAGACCTCGCCGTGGCCATTAGTAATAGGGGTTTCCAGATCCACGGTGGGGTATTTCGCCCCTTTGGTGTCATAGAGCCCGCCGGTGAGTAGGCCGTTGAAGTTTTTATCTTCGGTATCCACCACGATCTTGGTGCCGCCATCGCCCTGCTTGCGCATGCGGATGGTGTAGCCCAGTTCCTTTAGCTCGGTTTCCTGGGTGGGGGCAAGCTGGCGCGGCTGGGAGGTTTCCTGCCACGTATCAGCGGCGGCAGAAGAATCGGTGTGGCTGGATTTACCGGGTTGGAAGTCAAGAGGTTGGGATATCCAGCGTGGGGCATCACCCTCTGGGGTAAATACAGCCTGCACCTGGGAAGGGTCGGGGCCCATGTATTCGTCCCACTGAGCATGCCCATCCTTAACGGGAAGGTCGGTGAGGAAGTAGCCGTCGATAAGCAGCGTAAGGGTGCCTTGCGCCTTGTTCTTGGCATCGAAGGAGATGGTGGTGAGCTTGTCATCACCGTCTTTTTCGGGATTGGACTTCGGCGCCATGCGCAGGCTGTAGCCTGCAGCAGCGGCGTTACCGGCTGCGGATTGTGCGAAGCGTTCCTTGAGGCTCGGCGTCTTTTCTTCTTTGGGTTTCTGCCCGCCCACTTGGATGGTGGTGGTCTGTGGCTCATTGGCTATGAGCTGGCCGTCCCTTCCGCGCGCACTAGTGCGGTAGGTCAGGCGGTATCGTCCGGGCTTGGTAAACAGCGTGGAGTTGTGCGTATGCGTGCCGGCAACAAGGTAAGCAGAGTGCGGCGAATCCGGGAAGGAACCGAGCATGCGGTGCAGCTGGGTGCCGGCCTCATCATCTTTATTGGTAAAAAGCTCTACCTCGCCGGGGCCATCGACGCTGAGCAAATCAAGGAACGCGACCCCGTCACGGAATTTGTCCGTGGGCAAGGAGGTATCGGCGCCAAAGCCCAGCCAAATGGGTGAAGTATTGCCGGATACTTGGTGCGGCGCTGTGTAGTAGGTTGTACCAGGTGCCCCAATGTAGTCTTGGGTCCCGTTTGCCGGAAGCGTATAGAGATACTGGTTGCTGTTATCCGTGGCGCTGTAGCCCTTGCCCACCCAGGCAACGGTGTCGGCTATCGGGGGCTCTTGACCGCCAAACTCGGATTTCAGGACGAAATCGTTGTTCTCCCAGAAAGACTTGGGGGAGTCAACGTGGGTATTGGTAGCGATGTGCTTGCCATCATCCGGGCCCGCGACAGCCGTGGCGGGAGTGATTAGCGCCAACGTGCTCAGCGTGGCAAGGAATCGGGTGTGTGGGGAAGCCACAGTTGGGAAGGCCTTTCTACAGTTCTCACAAGTTCACCAGAAACTATAGAAAATGATTCCCATAACCTGTTAGCCCTAATGGAAGTCAGTTTCATTGACCTGTGGTTTTGTAGTGAAACCTGTTTCCAATTACCCCAATTTGCGTGTAGGAATAAACTGCAAACCGCTACGCGCCGGGCAGGTTTCAGGGGCGCCTGGGCTGGTGCGGACTGGAATCGGCGGCTCCACTACGATGGTGGGCATGACTGAAGTACGCGTTAGATTCTGTCCATCCCCAACCGGCACACCGCACGTAGGCATGGTGCGCACCGCACTATTCAACTGGGCCTACGCCCGTCATACCGGCGGAAAGCTGGTATTTCGCATCGAGGACACCGATGCCGCCCGTGACTCTGAAGAGTCCTACCAGGCCATCATTGATTCCCTGACCTGGCTCGGGCTGGGCTGGGATGAGGGCATCAATGTTGGTGGCCCGCACGAGCCTTACCGTCAGTCCCAGCGCATGGACATCTACAAGGAAGTCCTAGACAAGCTCATCGAAGGTGGCTTTGTCTACCCGGCATATTCCACCGCCCAAGAGGTAGAGGAGCGCCACAAGGCGGCTGGCCGTGACCCGAAGTTGGGCTATGACAACTTTGACCGTGATCTCACCCAGGAGCAGATCGACGCTTTTGAGGCCGAAGGCCGCAAGCCGGTGTGGCGCCTACGCATGCCGGATCAGGACTGGACCTGGACTGACTTGGTCCGCGGGGAAATGACCTTCAAGTCTGAAACCCAGCCGGATTACGTGGTTGCTCGTTCCAACGGTGCGCCGCTCTACACCCTGGTTAACCCGGTGGATGATGCCCTAATGCGCATCACCCATGTGCTGCGCGGTGAAGATCTGCTGTCTTCTACTCCGCGGCAGCTCGCGCTTTACGACGCCCTGCAGAAGATCGGCATTGCCGAGTTCACTCCAGAGTTTGGTCACCTACCGTTCGTGATGGGCGAGGGTAATAAGAAGCTCTCTAAGCGTGATCCGCAGTCCAACCTGTTCAACCACCGTGATAATGGCATTATCCCGGAGGGCATGCTTAACTATCTCTCCCTGCTAGGGTGGTCGCTGTCTGCAGACCAGGATATTTTCAGCATGGAAGATTTGGTGAAGAACTTTGATGTCCACGATGTGCTGGGGAATCCGGCCCGCTTTGATCAGAAGAAGCTCGAGGCTATCAATGCCGACCATATCCGCCAGCTGGAACCAGAAGAGTTTGCCTTCCGTCTGCGCAACTACCTGACGGAATACACCGACTTCCCGGCCGACTATGACGGCGAGAAATTTGCCTTCGCGGCAGATCTGGTACAGACCCGTATCAAGACGCTTTCCGATGCTTATAGCCTCATGAGCTTCTTGGTTACCCCAGATGCGGAACTTCAACTCGATGAGAAGGCAGCGAAGAAGAACCTCAAGGAAGAGGCCGTGCAGCCTCTGGAGGTAGGTATTGAAACCCTCGAAGGCGTTGCCGAGTGGAAGACCGAGAATATCGAGGCGGCCCTTTCCCAGGCGCTTATTGAAGACCTAGAGCTGAAGCCTCGTAAGGCTTATGGTGCGCTGCGCGTAGCTATTTCTGGTGCCCAGGTTTCCCCACCGCTCTTTGAGTCCATGGAGCTGCTGGGTAAGGAATCTACCTTGGCCCGCCTGCGTGCCGCACGCGAGGTGACTCCCTACGTCCCGGCGGCGCAGTAGGTAACGCTGCGGCAAGCGCTGCAGTCAACGCTGGGATTAAGAACTCCTCTCGCGTTAGCGCGGTGGATGACGGCTGAACTACAGCACTGTCATTCACCGCATTTTTAATGCCGCCTTTATGGGCTGAAAAAGCGTTATGCGCTGGCGATTTGGCAGTTTACGCGAAGATCATTATAGTTATTACACGTTGCAGCGAGCAAGGGAGAACGGCTGAAAGGCAGTTAGCTTCCCTAGCGAGTCAGCAAATGGCCTATGGTGTAATTGGCAACACAGCGGTTTCTGGTACCGCCATTCTAGGTTCGAGTCCTGGTAGGCCAGCAGTGAAAATGCTTTAATGGCAGGCTCACTAGTTCTATGCCCCGTTCGTCTAGCGGCCTAGGACGCCGGCCTCTCACGCCGGTAACACGGGTTCAAATCCCGTACGGGGTACAAAGACGTCCAGCTTAGTGCTGGAGGATTTTTCATATCCGAGGCGGTATCTTATCGGGGCTTAAAGGGGGGAGGTATCGATTGTGAGGTGTCGTCTAAAGGCCACGTGGAGATGTGGTCAAGCATGGGGGACTGGTTATAACCTAACCCCGGACCATTGGTAGCTTTCGCGCAGGCAGCGACGCGCCGCCGATAAGACCAGGGTTAAGACCACCGCGAAGTTGTGCAAACCCCTTCCAGTCCTGCAAGTACAGGCATAGACTGCAAGTACAGCAGAAAACAGACAGAAAGGAGAGCGGGTGACAGAAATCGAAACGCACCACAGCGAAGGCGCACAGGCCGAAAGCATAGCCAGGTAGTAACGCTATAATCCACAACTTCCTTCCCACCAACATTTGTACGAAGTATAGGAGCCTGCAGTATATGCACTTCGACGCACAGCGCCATCCCGAGTCCTACTAGCACAGCGTTCTCGGCCACGGACTATTCACAGATTGCATGCGGAATAACCACTGATTCGATCCGCACCTCGGCCATGAAGAAACCTCACTGCAGTAGAAGACTCGGGACCCTTTTCGTTTTCCTAGCCTCCGCCCTCAAAACCGCCCCTAAGCGTGCGATTTGTGCTCAGTTAACCCATCGTTTACTCTTAACGAGTCCGCAACGCACAGTGTGTGCTTGCTGCGAACGCGCCCCGTTCGTCTAGCGGCCTAGGACGCCGGCCTCTCACGCCGGTAACACGGGTTCAAATCCCGTACGGGGTACCACTACCAAGCTGCGAGCCTCATGGCTCGCAGCTTGTTGTTTTCCCTAGCTCCCCCCCCAAAAAAGCGCATTCTTTGAGACTGTTGGGGCATATAAGTCGGCCTTTCAGGCGCCTGTATTTTTCAATTCTCGCTCGATTCTCGTCGATCGCCCTAACAGTGCAGCAGGCGGCGTTGCACCTCCCTAGAGTGAGTTCTGAGCGGTCAGCTGCGCCCTGCGCTAGACCGCAGCAAGAAAGAAGCCCAACGGGCCGTGAAACGGCTCGCTGGGCTGTATAGAGGAGGGCGTCGCCAAGCGCTGGCTATGCCATCACCTTCGTCTTCTTAATCGCCTTTTGTAGGCGCTTATGATAGGCGTCCATGGCGCGGCGTATAAGGAGCCCGACGAGCAATGCTGGGATGGTAAACAGCAGCAGCATGCCCAGCTCACGCCAAATATCGCCATGGTAGATGCCCGCGATGGCGCTGCGGAAGGCATCGATAGCATAAGTAGCTGGCAACCAAGGGCTCACGTTCTGGAACCATTCAGGCAGCAATGGCAACGGGTAGGCTCCGCCGGAACCAGACACTTGTATCACAAGCAGCAATACCGCCAAGGCCTTGCCGGCACTATCGAGTGTGATGACCAGTGAGTAAATGATCAACATGAATACCAGCGAAACTACCCATGCTGCGAACATGAGCATGAATGGATGTGCAGGCTCGATTTGGACGAAGAAAATGAGGCTAAGCACCACCAAGGTGGCTTGAGCCAGACCGACCAACGCAAGCGTGGCAAGGCGACCGAAGAATGCCTGGCCACGGGTGAAATCGCTTTCGTCGTACTTTCCGTTCTCGTCTTTTCGCAAGTACTTGCGCTCGGCGTTGGTATGGACCAGCACGCACGCCAAGAGGGCACCTACCCACAGCGACAAGGTGAGGTAGAACGGTGTCATGCCTACGCCGAAGGCGGCCACAGGATAGACCGGTTCACGGTCCACAGCCACAGGAGCAGCAATGCGGGAGGCGAGCAGCTCTGGGTCAGAGCCAACGATATCGGCCAGTTTGCTTAGGTCGCCGCCATGGCGAACCTCGTCGATCTTGCGTCCCATGTCCGCGAAACGGCCGCTTTGCTCCCGCAGGGTGTCAGCGAGGCCAGCAGTAGTATCGCGGGCGCGGGCCAGGCTTTGTTGTGGTGACTCGTTATTGCGAGAAACCGAGTCGCGAATACCAGCTATGTCCTGCTTAACAGCATCAATATCGCCGGCCACCACAGAGACGCTTTGGTTGAGCTGATCCAGCTGGGGCTTGAGGTTCTCGTTATAGGAAGTGCGCGCCTTCTCTGCGGCGTGCTTCGCATTGGCGATGGCATCCTTGGTGCGCTGGCGCGATTCTTGCGAGGTACCACGGCCCTGCTCAATATCATCGGCGGTCGAAACCAACGAATCATGTAGCGCGTTGCTCTGGGCGATAGAAGTATCAATCTGGCCCATCAACGCCTTATAGCCGCCAGCGACTGGAGCCGGCAGCGCCGCTTTATCGGCTTGCTCCTTGATGGAAGCGCGTACGCCCTCAAAGGCGCTCGTTTGCTCATCTACACGTTCAGCTGCGGTGCGGTAGGTCTGCGCCGTTTGTGCGGTGGCGTTACTTGCGTTATTGAGCAACTCATCCACCTGGGCAGAAAGCGCATCGTAGCTTTGCGTAGTAGCCGCTAAGGAAGCGTCTAATGAACCTGCAGAGTCATTGAGGGTGGAGCGCAGAATGTCGATGGGGTTTTCGCCTTGGGCATTGTCCGTCTCCGTGGCCTGGCGGCCGGCCTCGGCGAGGATATTATCCGCTGCCTGCGTAAGCGGCAGGGTGGAATCGACAAGATTGCTTAGTGCACCTACGGTTCCTGAAGCCGCATCGAGGCGAGTGCTGACATTATTGATGCGGTTGTGAAGGTTATTGAGTGCCGTCTGGGTGTCGTCTTCGTTGAGGTATTTATCTAAATCGGATACGACGCCGAGGCCAACATTGGACACCACGCGGGTGAAGGACTCGTCGATTTTTTGAATGACGCCGTCCGCACTCTTTTGCGTGATGGTGGTAGACAGCGCGTTCTTCTTCTCATTGGTATAGAGATTGAGCTTGCTGGGCTCGGTTCCTTCTACATAAAAGGTAAGCAGATCCGCGCTGAAATCCTTTGGCAGGACGATGCCGGCATAGTATTCACCGGATTTTGTTCCCTCGACCGCATCGGCGCTGTCGGTAATGACCCAATCAATATCGTGATTGCGGCTGAGCTGCGAGAGTACTTCATCGCCCAAATTAAGCTTCAATGAGGCTAGGTCGCTTTCGTGTCCCTCATCTTCGCTGGCAACAGCAATCTTGAGCTGGTTGGTATTGGAAAAAGGATCCCAGCTGGCGAGCACGTTGAAGGAGGTAAAAAGCAATGGAATGATAGCAAGACCGAAGATAATGACTGCGGTCATGACATTGGTGCGAATGGCGTGGAGGTCATCGCGGAGAATGGTCAGAACGTTTTTCATGACTTACTCGCCGCCCTTTCCGGAGTCATCGCCTTCAACGGCGGGTATTTCTTTGGTCTCGGTGGTATCAGCAGGTGCGGATTCCTCGTCCAAATCTTCCAGGAGGTAGCGGTTTGGATGTTCCTGCTGGTGCTCGAGGTGCTCCTGGATTTCCTCGTCGCTAAGATCCGCCAGGCGGTTATCATGTGCGATGCTCTGCTTGACGTACTCGAGGGAACAGATAACACCCACCGCGATGAGCGTAACCAGGCAGGCCAGGCCGAAGATGATGGCCTTTTCTCCAGGGTTAATGCGTGAGTAGATACCCAAAGCGACAACCAGCGCCAGGCCCACCGCCACGGTGATTTTCATCAACTGAGAGTAGTTCCTGCGCGCCATGCCCCACTTATTCTCAAGGCTTTGTTGATAAGCCTCGCGGTCGTTCAAGGCATAGAGGAGATCGGTGAAACGGTAGCGGCTTCCTACAAGGTGGACCTGTTCATTGATAACCAATCCACCCTTGCGCAGTTCGTCGTTGACCAACATATTGACGTTGGACAAGCCACGGCGCATCACCGAACCGATGAGGTAAGCAATCGCCGCCATGCCGATGAGGGCGCAGAGATCACGTGCGTAATGGTTACCGTAGAAACCTCCGACGGTTTCTCGCATGGCGTCAATGCCGTAGGTAAAGGGGAGGAACGGGTGTACCGCACGGAAGAAATCTGGCGTCATCTCAATCGGGTAGAGGCCGGAAGCGCCAGGAATCTGGATGAAGGCAAAGACCACCGCGATGCCTCGGCCCACGTGGCCAAACGTAGACACCAAGCTATAGGTAATGCTCAGATAGCACAGGCCGACGATGACTGCGGTACCGACATAAGCCACTGCATTGGCATGCTCCACTCCAATGGCAAGGTTGCCGATGGACACGATGAGCGCCTGGGCGATGGCAAAGAAGGAGAGTAGAAGGAAGCGGGCAAAGTACGCCTTGGTGATGGTGAGGTTCTTGCGGCCCTGCGGGTCTACCTCAGCGCGGAAGATGATGAGCAGCATGAAAGCGCCGATCCACAACGTGAGGTTGATAAATAGGGAGGACATGCCCGAGCCATAGTGCTTCACCGGGAAGACGGCGTGGCTTTCCATCTCCGCAGGGGAGGCAAGGAAGGAGGAAACCTCGTCGGTATTGAGGCCCTTGACTGACTGCAGGATGGAATTGTTATTGGCGGTATTACTCAACGCCAGCACATCGCTGCGGGAGGCCCGGAGTCCCTGTTCAATGCCATCGAGGTCTACAGAAAAGCGCTCGACCACCTGTTGGGCTTGGTTGAGCTGCTTGTCGACGCCGCCTAAGAGCCCATCGGTCTGGCCCACCAGTGCCTTTTGGCTTTCGAGCGAGGCGGAAAGTTTTCCGGTGGTAGCTGTGACGTCGGAAAGCGCGGCATTGAGCTTGGGCAAGCCTTCGGCCACATTATCGCGCAGCGCGTGGGAGTCATCGCGCGTTTGGGCAGCCATCTTATCCAGCAAGCTCGTTGTCTTATTGAGCGAATCGATGGTGTCGTTGGTATCGCCGTTGAGAGAGTCCAGGTCACCGAGGACTGCGCGGTTCTGATTATTGCGTTCACGCAAATCTCCCACCTGATCTTTAATCTGCTGGGAAACCTGCGGGGGCAGGGCTGGAGATGAGGCGAGCTTATCGAGCTGGTCAATAGCCCGATCCGCTTCACCAACGATGCCTGCTGCGCCAGCAGAAGCGGCATCGACGCGAGTGAGGGCACCGCGTAGCTTGCCAGATACCGAGCCCACGGTAGCGTTGGCAGAAGCAGTGCCGTCTGCCAACGCGGTCGTTCCTTCCACATAAGCGGCCGTGGCGTCATCGGAGAAAGAAGTGACCTCGCGCTGGACCTCAGCGGTAATGGAATTAACTTCGTTCAACGCGGTCTGCGCGTCATCGACGGTCTGTTGGACCGTACCGAGCGATTCGCGGGCTTGCGCGATAGTCGGGCGTGCGTCATCGATGGTGGCGTGAACGTCGGCCAACTGGCTGCGCGAGTTGGCTACAGTGTCTGCGGTTTCCGAAAAAGAATCCGCGGTATCGCCCGCGGAACGGTTAATCTTCTGGCTTAAATCACCACCGGAATTTTTAAGCTCCGTCGCCACTGAATCTGCCACCTGCTCATTGAAAGTAGTGCTAATAGTGGTATCCAGAGTCGAAGCGCCGGTATCAGTAATCTTCGGCGCGATTGCATTGAGCTTTTCGTTAACGTGGTATTCGAGCGTGGGCTGAGAATACGTACCTTTAAACAAGCTGACGAAATCGGCCGAGAAGTCCTCGGGCACTATTACCGAGGCGAAGACGTCGCCCTTCTTAACGGCGTCCTCGGCTTCTTGCCTGTCCATGAATTGCCAGCCAAGCCTGTCGTTATCATGCAGCTTGTCAATCATTTGTCCGCCGACGTCTAAGTGGCCGGTCATCTCCGAGGTGGCGCCCTTGTCCTCATTTACAACGGCGACCTTGAGGTGTTCTGTGTTTCCGTAGGGATCCCAGAAACCGGAGATGTTTACCCAGGAATACAGGGCTGGGGTGATCATCAAACCAATAAGGATCACCGAGACCTGCGGGGTCCGCCACAAGCGGACAAAATCTTGGAGAAAAATCTTCCAACTAGTAATCACTCGAAGAACCGTAGCACCCAACCGGAAAGAACTAATAGTCTGACTGTCAATTTTAACAGAAATGAGAGAGTGTGTCCTGTCGAGCTCGCAGATATGTTTCTGGTGTGAATTTCGGGGCGCTCTTTAGCGGAAGGGTAGACATAGAAATGGCCGCCGAGACCCACAAGGTGAAGGGCCGAGGCGGCGCATAATGAGGGGCTAAGCCCCGAGCTGCAACTCGTGCTCGTCGTAGTGATCGCCGTGTGCGGCGTGGCGGTGGCCGTCGTGCAGGTAGTCCACATGGTCGCCGTGCGGGATTGCTACGTGGCCGCAGCCTTCACCATGAGTGTGGTCGGTGTGAGCCTCGGCTTCTACGTGCTCGGTGGTCTCGCACTCGTCCCAGTGGCCATCGTGCTCACGGTGGATATGACCTTCGTGGAGGTAGTCGGTGTGGTCGCCGTGTGGGAAGGATACGTGGCCGCAATCGGTGCCGTGGGTGTGGGTGTGGTTCTCGTGGGTGGTGTGGGTCATGATGACTGGTCCTTTCTGGCGGGGATTAGTCCCCGTTGTTTTCAACGTATTTTCATTAAATCGTATTTTCAGTTTGGTTTCAATAGCTGGCGGCGAGTTTCCTCAAATTTTTTTAAATGAGTAGAAAAAGGCAATGCCCGTCTCTGCAAGGATTGGGCAGAGACGGGCATGGTGGGGGGCGAGGGGAAGCTTAAAGCTGGCTGCTCAATTCGCGAGCGGCTGCCGTGAGGGTATCCGCGTACTTTTGGGCGGGTGATGGCTGGAAGCGCTCGACAGATCCGGAAATGGACAAGACTGCCAGGAAAGTTCCGGCTTCGTCGAAAACCGGTGCAGAAATAGAGGCTAGCCCGGCTTCGCGTTCTTCAATGGACTCCGAATACCCTTGGCTCCTTGCCGCTTCGATGTCCTGGAGAGTAAACGAGGCGTCTTCGATATTGACCTCTACATAGGCGGCAATGATGCGCGCTGCGGATCCGGAGCTAAGCGGTAGCTGGCGTCCGACGGGGACGACATTATGAAGGCCAGACTCGGGTTCCCTAGTGGCAATACAGGTGCGGGTATTTCCAGTGACCTCGTAAAGCTGGATGGACTCGCCGGTGTCTTCGCGCAGCTTCTCCATAATTGGACCCGCCACTTCCAGTAGGTGGTCACGGTTGCCAGGGAGGGCTGGACCGGCCTTCCACTTTCCTTCGGGGGTGCGAACGAGGATGCGGTGCGCTTCCAGTGCGGTGGCTAGCCGGTGTGCCGTCGCCCGAGGTAGGCCCGTGGTTTCACATAGTTCGTTGAGGGTGGAGGGGTGGTTGGCGGCGGCCATCATGATGGCCATTGCTCGATCCAACACTTTAATTCCGGAAACTGCGCTATACTCTCCCATACAATGAAATCTACGTCCCAAATTATGAGATTTCAAGTGTGGAGAGATGTTTATGAACCAGAAGCTGACATTGGCGGAAAAAGTGTGGCGCGATCACGTCGTCCAACCCGGTGATGCTGGGGCACCAGACCTCATCTTTATTGACTTTCAGCTACTACATGAAGTTACCAGTCCACAGGCCTTTGATGGTCTGCGGCTGGCTGGGCGCACACTGCGCCACCCTGAACTGCACTTGGCAACCGAGGACCATAACGTTCCCACGCAAGGCATTAAGTCTGGCAACCTCTTGGAAATCAAGGATGAGGTTTCTCGCACCCAGGTATCGACCCTGCGTAAGAACTGCGAGGAATTTGGTGTGCGCTTGCATTCCATGGGAGATGCACAGCAAGGCATTGTCCATACAGTTGGCCCACAATTGGGTATCACCCAGCCAGGTATGACCATTGTCTGCGGCGACTCGCATACCTCCACCCATGGTGCCTTTGGCTCAATCGCAATGGGCATCGGCACCTCTGAGGTGGAGCACGTCATGGCCACGCAGACGCTTTCCTTGAAGCCTTTTAAAACGATGGCGATTGAGGTGACGGGCGAATTGCAAGAGGGAGTCTCCGCCAAAGATCTCATCCTGGCCATAATCGCCAAAATCGGTACCGGCGGCGGACAAGGTCACATCATTGAGTACCGTGGTGAGGCGATCCGCAGGATGTCCATGGAAGAGCGCATGACTATCTGCAATATGTCTATTGAGGCAGGAGCCCGCGCCGGCATGGTCGCCCCAGATGAGACCACCTTTGAATATGTGAAGGGACGCGAGTTTGCTCCCAGCGGGGCGGACTGGGACGCTGCGGTTGACTATTGGAAGACGCTTCCCACCGACGAGGGGGCGGAATTCGATACCGTCGTTGAGATTGATGGTTCTGCCTTGACCCCGTTTGTTACGTGGGGAACCAATCCTGGACAAGGTCTGCCATTAGGGGAGAGTGTTCCAGATCCAGAAGACTGCGGTGACGAAAATGAAAAGGCCACTGTAGAAAAGGCCCTCCAATATATGGACCTGCAGCCGGGGACTCCGCTGCGCGATATCAAAATAGATACCGTATTCGTCGGCTCATGCACCAACGCTCGCATTGAAGATTTGCGCGCCGCTGCCGGTGTGGTCAAGGGCCGCACCATCGCCGAAGATACGCGGATGCTGGTAGTGCCGTCTTCAGCAGCTGTCAAGGCCCAAGCAGAGGAAGAAGGCTTAGATGAGATCTTCCGCCAGTTTGGAGCCGAATGGCGTACCGCTGGTTGCTCGATGTGCCTAGGAATGAATCCAGACCAACTAGCGCCGGGAGAGCGCTCAGCTTCAACCTCTAACCGCAACTTCGAAGGCCGACAAGGCCCAGGTGGGCGCACACACCTAGTCTCGCCCCAGGTGGCTGCCGCTACAGCCGTGACCGGATACCTGTCTAGTCCTGCTGACCTGAATTAAGCGCTTAGAAAGGCATTGATAATGGAGAAATTTATAACCCATACCGGAACTGGCGTACCGCTGCGCGTTACTAACGTGGATACTGATCAAATCATTCCGACGCGCTACCTGAAGTCGGTTAAGCGTACAGGCTTTTCTGAAGGGCTGTTTTCTAATTGGCGCCCCGAAGAAAGCTTCGTGCTTAACCAAGAGCAATTTAAAAATGGGTCGGTGCTTTTTGCAGGAAGAGACTTTGGCACCGGTTCCTCCCGGGAACATGCAGTATGGGCGTTGAGTGAATACGGGTTCCGTGCCGTGCTTTCTTCCCGCTTTGCAGATATCTTCCGCGGTAACGCAGGAAAGTCCGGCCTTCTTACCGGTTTGATGGAACAAGAGGACATCGAGCTTATCTGGAAGCAGCTGGAATCAGGAGAAACCCAGGTCACCGTTGACTTGGAGGCGCGAACGGTCACGGTTGGAGAAAATACCTACCGCTTTGACATCGATGATTACACCCGTTGGCGGTTGATGGAGGGCCTCGATGACATTGATATCACCCTCCGTAACGAGGGCGATATCGCTGACTATGAAAAGCGACGCCCCGGCTTTAAGCCCTCTGTTATCGCCCCATAGATGCGAGTGCGGTTGGGGATGAACTTGCGCCAACACCCCTTCAGTCCTTTCTAAAGAAGGGGCGGTGGGGTGCTTTGCACTTGGGTATGAGTCTTGAGTACAAACCTTGGGGGAGCTGCGGGGGGTAAAAATCGGTAACGTAAGGGTAACAATCACCTGCTCCAGTTTCCTGTGACAGAGTATGCCCCTAGCTTTAAATCTATGAGCAATCCCTATTCGAATAATGATTCTTTTAATTCAGGAAACAATGGTCCAGGTACTCCCGGACCTGCGAGTGAATCTGCGCCCTACGGAAACGGCGCGAACGGCCAACCAGGCTACGGGCAGCAGTACAGTCAGCAACAGTTCGGGCAACCCGGATACGCTGGAAGCACCTACCAAGGAGAAGATTCCCCTATTGGTCGTGACGTAGACGCCATTCAGGTCATCGCGGATAGCTTCCGCTACTTCGGCCGCAATTGGGCGCAGTGGATTTTCGGTCCACTGGTGCAGATGGTAGTTCTCTCCATCCTCTATTTGCTGTTGGTCGCCGTCCTAGCAGGCAGCGGTACATCCATTGACGCCCTAGCCAAAAGTGGCTCAGGTTCTGACGCGCTTACCGGTGGCCTCATTGCAGTAATGTTCTTAGCCATTATCGCCATGTTCCTCGTGTTTATTTGGGCAGCTAGCACCTGGTACAAGGCTGCTAATAAACAGGTTGATACCGGGATGCTGGAGATAAAGGACTTTCTGAGCTTTAAAAATGTCGCCGGTCTCATGGCGGTGTATGTGCTTTCGACCCTGGTTATTTCCCTGGGCTTCATTCTCCTGATTATTCCGGGACTCTTCGCCGCCTTCTTCTTTACCTGGATGCCGGCTGTTAAGGCCGCACGCCCTGAGCTATCCGTTGGCGAGACCTTTGGGGCTTCCATCGAAGTAGCGAAGGAGAATGTCGGAGTGACCATCCTAGTAGCCGTCTTGATTGCCGTCCTGTACGCAGTGTTGAGCTTTACCTTCGTCGGCATGCTTCTGTTCCCAGCACTGAACACCCTCATTTTGGTCCTCTTCGTCCGTCGCACGCTCGGCTTGCGCGGTTAGAAAACCCCGCAGCCGCACGATAGTTGCGCAAGTAAGGCCCTGCTCGTCCGCCGCATGAGATGGAAGGCAGGGCCTTAATTGTTGGTCGGGGAGGAACTAGGAAACTAGCGCACCGGCAGTGGGCTAGCCAGGTAATCGGCGCCGGTGAGCTCGCCATTGTTGAAAGACAAGACCCACACAGAAGACTTCTTGAACTTCAGCTTGTCCACCGGCTTTTTAAGGAACTTTGGGGCGAGGTCCTCGATGATGCCGGGGATGGTGCCGCCTTGGCTGACAATAACGGGCACCCCGCCTTCGTTTACCACGCGGCGGAAGGCCTTCTTGGCTGCTTCTGGGTCGTTTTCCCAAGCCTCGTCGCCAAAGTTTTTGTTGATGGAGATGTCCTTGCCCAGTTCGTCGGCAAGCGGGGCAGCTGTCTGCTGGCAACGTTGGGGCAGCGCAGAGTAAATGGCAGTGGGCTGATAAGCGCTGAGCATCGGGACCAGCATTTCCGCTTGGCGACGCCCCTTCTTATCAAGCGGCCGCAGGTTATCATCGCCTTCCCAGCTGCCGCTTTCATGCGCGTGGGCGTGGCGGACATAAAGAACGCGCGTGGCCGGCGCGATGCGCAGGCGTTTGGCGGCTTTAGCCACCACTGCGGTATCTACGTCGTAGGACAAGAGATTTTGCGCCTCGTCGATAGGCAGCCAGCGCAACTCATCGGTCTCACTATTGGCGGAATAGGTGCCGCCCAAATACTTAGCCACCCAGTAGTAGACGACCTTGGTCCGCCCCTGGACCGGATAGGTTACCTTGCCAATGAGCTTGCCTAGCCGGACGCTGAATCCGGTCTCTTCCAGGATTTCCCTGGCTGCGGTGGTAGGAAGAGACTCGCCGGGATCCACCTTGCCCTTGGGCAGCGACCAATCGTCGTAATGGGGACGGTGGATTAGCGCGATTTCCGGTTCCTGCGGAGAACCACGCCAGATAACGGCGCCGGCGGCAAGGGTAGTGCGGTGGAATTCTTTGGCTGGATCCACCGGGATTTCTTGATGGCGACCGGAAATGAATTCCTCGTGCTGTTGATCCTTGTCGGTTTCGTGCATCTTTTTAATATTGGGCATCGTCTGCCTCCACGGGGCCTTTCCACAGTAATTGGCTTCATTTAAACAACGTCTAAGCGCCCATTGTCCCACGGGTTAGGCGCGGTGTGCATCCCTGCCACACGGTCGGACAGACATGCTTTAAAGTTGAGGTTATTGCTTTGCACGTTTGGAGGAGACACCATGGTTAATGTTGCGGTGATGGGTGCCGGTTCTTGGGGCACTACCTTGGCCAAGGTCTTTGCGGATGCCGGAAATGACGTTCGCCTGTGGGCCCGCCGCGCAGAGTTGGCGCAAGCTATCAACGAGACCCACACTAATCCGGACTACTTGCCGGATACCCGCCTACCGGCGGCTGTGCGGGCGACTCATGATGAAGTGGAAGCATTGTCATGTGCCGAGGTCGTCGTATTCGGCGTTCCCTCCCAAACTTTGCGCGGCAACGTGGAAAAGTGGGCCCCGCATCTGCCTCAAAACGCGACCTTGGTCTCCATTTCCAAGGGTGTGGAGACCACCACGCTCAAGCGCATGAGCGAGGTCATCATGGATGCGGCGGGAGTGCCAGCAGACCGCGTGGCGGTACTTTCTGGCCCGAACCTGGCTAAAGAGATTGCCGCAGGCCAAGTGGCCGCCACAGTAATCGCCTGCCCAGATGAGGAACGCGCAAAGCGCGTCCAGGCGGCGGTGGCCGCGCCGTACTTGCGCCCGTATACCAACACCGATGTTATTGGTGCGGAAATCGGCGGCGCCTGCAAAAACGTCATCGCATTAGCCTGCGGTATAGCCTCTGGCAAGGGATTAGGCAATAACACCATGGCCACCATCATTACCCGCGGTTTGGCAGAAATTACCCGCCTCGGAGTGGAGTTGGGGGCGGATCCATTTACCTTCTCCGGCTTGGCTGGCTTGGGTGACTTGGTGGCAACATGTACCTCGACATTGTCGCGCAACCGTACTTTTGGCTATCGCCTGGGCCAAGGCGGCACCATTGAAGAGGCCAAGGCCGCCACCAACGGGCAGGTTGCGGAGGGCGTCTACTCCTGTGATTCTATCTACCGCCTAGCCCAGCAGGCAGACGTAGAGATGCCGATTACCCACGCGGTTTATGGTGTCTGCTACGAGGGCATGGCGGTGGAAGATATGATCATCGCTCTGATGGGTCGGTCCAAGAAGTCGGAGTAGGTCAAGGGTAAAATCTGCGGGCATGACTGAAAAGACCCGCGTGGCCGTTATCTATGGCGGCCGTAGCACCGAGCACTCCGTATCCTGCGTCTCTGCAGGTGCGATCATGAATCACCTCGATCCTGAAAAATTCGAGGTGGTGCCTATCGGCATCACCCGTGAGGGCACGTGGACGCCCGGCACCACTGAGGGACTAGAGATTGTCAATGGTGTCATGCCAGAAGTCAGGCGAGGGGCGGAACTAACGCTTTCCCTGGATCCTAATGCCAGGGGCCAGTTCCATAACGTCACCGATGGCACGCTCTTTGCTGAGGTTGATGTGGTATTTCCCATCCTGCACGGGCCCTTTGGCGAAGACGGCACCGTCCAAGGTCTCTTTGAGCTCTCCGGCCTGCCCTATGTCGGGCCGGGCGTATTGGCTTCCTCGGTGGGCATGGATAAGGAATTTACCAAAAAGGTGCTGGCAGCGGCAGGCCTGCCCGTAGCGCCCGAGGTCATTCTGAAGGGTCGTACCGAGCTCAGCGAGGAAGAAAAGCAGCACCTAGGGTTGCCCGTCTTTGTAAAGCCCGCCCGGGGCGGATCATCAATCGGCGTATCCAAAGTGAATAGCTGGGAAGAATTCCCCGCAGCGGTTGACCTTGCTCTAGAAGACGACGAGAAAATCCTGGTGGAGCCAGAAATCGTAGGCCAAGAGGTAGAAATCGGTGTTTTGCACTATGCCGACGGCACACTGTTGGCGTCTGCTCCAGCACTGCTGGCGGGCATTGATGATTCTGACGAGGGCTTTTATGGCTTTGACACAAAGTACCTCGATAATGTGGTTACCGCGGAAATCCCTGCGCCTTTCACGCCTGAGTTGACCGAGAAGCTGCGCGACATGGCTGTTCGCGCATTCGAGGCCCTAAATTGTGAGGGCCTATCCCGGGTGGATTTCTTCGTTACCGAAGATTCCGTGTACATCAATGAAATCAATACTCTGCCGGGCTTTACCCCGATTTCGATGTATCCCCAGGTGCTCGCCGCTTCGGGTGTGGAGTACCCCGCTTTGCTTGAGGCTCTCATTGAGCAGGCGCTAGCAAAGTAGGGACGGAGTACTTTCTACTTTTCAGCGGTGTGCTTGGCAAGCACACCGCCAATCTCCACCAGTGCCGCTTGCGCGGCATCCTGTGGGGCGTGCAGTGCTAGGTAGTTGTCGCGGCCCAGGGCGAACCACGTGCCGGCTGTGGTGCCATGGGCCAAGGTGGTGTCCTCGAACCACGGAATCTCGTTGACTTGCTGCAGCTTGACCCCAGCACGATAGTTTTCGGGCTTGGCCACACCGCAACGGGCCACGATGTCTTCGCGGCCATCGGCGCTCCACACAAAGGTATTCTTCTCCGCAACCTCGCGGCGGTGGTAGCCTTCGGCCACCGAATCAGGCAGGGACTTTTCTATATCGGCGCACCTTTGGTCATCGCCCGCCTTGAGCTCCTTGAGCGGAGCCTTATGAGCGGGGGCAGGCTTTTCTTTGAGTGCTGAGAGGGCGTCGTTAAGCTCGCCCGGCTCGGCGTCGGTGGGGGCAGTAACGGCGACGATAGGGAAGCGCTGCGCCGCATACCAGGTGGTTAGGTTGGATCCCGGCGTGGCATCGCGCACCTTGTACCACTTTTCTCCCTCTAGGTCTTGGGTCTGGGCATACTCGGTGTACTGGAAAGGCATGTCCACGCCGCAGCGCACGGTGACCTTATCCTCAGAGTTAGCTGCCCACGCAGCGACACCGGAGGGCACAGGCTCGGCAATGTCTGCGCGCGGCTTATCCATGACCTTATCCGGCAGGGCGTCGATAAAGCTATGGCAGGCTTGTGAATCTGCTTCCTTGGATTCCACGGGGGAGACCGCCACGGGTGCTTTGGCGATGTTGTTGAATACGTACTTTGCGCCGAAGAGGACCGCCAGAACCATCACTATGGACAACCCAAGTGAAATGAAGATCGCGGTGCGGTTAAATTGGGATGTCATAAGGGCTCATAGTATCGAAAGGACGCTGGTGAACTTAACTCAGACTCTCGCAGAGGTGGGAGAACGCAACGCCATTCGGGAAATTACCTCTGTGGCCTCGAGCAGGCTCAACGGAGATGACGCGGCGGTATTGCCTAGCGCACCACCGAATTCCCGCACCGTGGCAGCCACGGATTTGATGGTGGAGGGGCGTCATTTCCTGCGCGAGTGGTCTACCCCGCGCGAGATTGGTAAGAAAGCTATCTTGCGCAACTTCGCCGATGTTGAAGCCATGGGGGCGCGACCTGTTGCTGCCCTTTTAGCCATCGCCGCGCCAGGTGATACCCCAGTGTCCTTCGTGCGGGGCATCGCTGAGGGCATTGCGGAGCATAGCTCTTTCTATAATGCCGAGTTGGTGGGCGGTGACCTCACGAAGTCTGATCTTTTGGTCATCAACATTTCGGCCGTGGGTTTCCTCGGCGGCAGCCTTCCTGCCCTGACCTTGGACGGTGCGCGGGCAGGCCAGCACGTGGTAGCGCATGGCAAGATTGGCCACTCGGCCGCCGGCTTGGCCTTGTTAGAGCGCTTCGGCCGACAGCTCCCCGCTGGGTACGAGCACCTCCAGCCGCTTATTGACGCCCATTGCGCACCCTGGCTCAATCCTGGCCGCGGTGTCATTGCCCGCGCCGCTGGGGTTACCGCCATGACGGATAACTCCGACGGCTTGATCCAAGACTGCACCACGATGTCTGAACACTCTTGCGTGCATATGGATTTGGATCCGCAGGCTTTGCAGCCGGAAGATTTGCTGTGCCAGGCCGCAGACCTTGTGGACCGTGACCCGTGGGAATGGGTGCTAAGCGGCGGTGAAGACCACACATTAATAGGCACGACCGCGAAAGACACCCCCTCCGGATTCCGGAAAATTGGCACCGTAACTCGGGGCTGCGGGGTTACGGTGGGAGGAAAGACACCGAGCTATCAGAAAGGCTGGCGAAGCTTTTAAATATGCACCCCACCTATCACCCTTCATGGGAGCCGGTGCTGGCGCCGGTAATAGAAGAGCAATGGCCACGGATTTCTCACGCCCTTGAGGGCCAGGAATATCTGCCCCCAGCTGAGGATGTTTGTCGCGCGCTGCGCATGCCACTGGATGAGGTCCGTGTGCTCATCGTGGGCCAAGACCCGTATCCCACCCCAGGGCATGCCATGGGCATGGCCTTTTCTACTCGCCCCGGCGTGAAGCCCCCGCGTTCTTTGGTCAATATTTACCGTGAACTTCACGATGATGTGGGGATCAACGGCCGAGAGGACGGCGATTTGAGTGCTTGGGCTGACCAAGGCGTATTGCTACTTAACAGGGTGCTGACCGTAGCCCCAGGCCAAGCAGGCTCGCACCGTCGCATCGGATGGGAAGAAATCACCGAGGCTGCCATCCGCGCGCTCAACCGCAGCCCCATGGTGGCGATCCTCTGGGGCCGCGATGCGCAAGCGTGTGAGCGCTTTCTTCCCGACGTCCCGTGCATCAAGTCTCCACACCCCTCACCGCTTTCTGCCAGCCGTGGCTTTTTCGGTTCTAGGCCCTTTTCCCGGGCAAACGCCCTTTTGCGGGACCAAGGCGCGCAGGAAATAGACTGGCGCTTGTAAACTATTGCGCATGTCATATCCCAGCACGCTGGATTCCTGCGGTCTGCGCAATTGGGCTACCCGCGCCGTGGGGGAATTAGCCCATCGCCGCGAGGAAATTAACGCCCTCAATGTGTTTCCCGTACCGGATTCGGATACTGGTTCAAATATGGCGCACACCATGGAAGCAGCGGTTGCGGAGCTCGACAAAGGTGACGATGTAGCTGATTCCCTCGCGCGTGGGGCGGTGCGTGGGGCACGCGGAAATTCGGGCATGGTGTTGTCTCAGGTTCTGCGCGGCGTAGCGGAGTCCACGGTGGACTCAGTTATTGACGGCTCCGTTTTTGCCCGTTCTTTGCAGCAGGCCGTGGAGTTGGTGGACCTAGCCATCGCCGAGCCAGTGGAAGGCACGGTTATTACGGTTTTGCGTGCAGCAGCGGAAGCCGCCGACGACTCCGCGGCGCGTCCTGGCGCGACCTTGCACGGCATCGTCAGCGGCGCAATCTCGGCCGCTCGGACTGCTCTAGAGCGCACCCCATCGCAATTGCCAGCCCTGCAGGAGGCTGGAGTAGTGGATGCTGGCGGAGCCGGCCTCGTGATTCTCTTAGAGTCCCTTCTCGCGGAGATTGAGGGCTCTACTGGGCATGCAGGTCTACCCGCCCCAGAAGAGGTCACCGTGCTGGAAGTGGTCTTTTTCTATGAAGGAGATATCGACGCGCTGCAGGCGGCAATTGCACCGATGGGAGATAGCTTGGTCATTGCTCGCGCTACCGAGGACAGCGCTAATGTGCATATCCACTCTCCGCAGGCGGGCGCCGTCATTGAAACCGCCTTTGCTAAAGGAAAGGTGACCAACTTGCACCTTGAGGTGCTGCCGGCTCCCACCGAACCCGCCGCCGAAGAATCAGTTGCTCGCCGAGTATACGCAGCCGCGCCGGCCGGGCCTATTACCGATCTTTTGGAATCTGCGGGCGTTACCGTTGTGCCACCGGAGAAACCCATTGCGGCCGAAGATGAGGACATTGTCCTAGTTACGGGGCTGAGTTCGCAGACTGGTGCCGGGCGAGTAGTGCCTGCACAGTCGCTAGTTGCTGCCTTGGCCGCTATCTCTGTCAATGAACCTAATAACCCAGATACGGGTGCTGTGGTCGCTGCTATGCGCGATGCAGCCAATTCCATGCGCGTAGCTCATCCCAGCCAGGAAACCCTTGCGTCAATCAGCGCCACCTGTCGCGATCTCTTGGCAGAAGGCGGGGAGCAGGTCACCATCTTAAGTGCCCTTGACGTAGATGAGGAGGATTTGGGCCAACAGCTACATGTGGATGTGGTGGCGCTTAACGTTCCGGATATTGCAACCGAAATCGGAGTGGAGTAGCAATGCTCGGCTGGCAGGACAACCGACCGTTGACGGAGGTTCTTGCGGCGAAAGACGCCGCGAAGATTACCAAGGCGTTGGGGTATGAGACCTGCGGTGAGCTTTTGGCTCACTATCCGCGAGACTATATTCGCCACAACAAGGACGTTGGCCTAGGAGACGCTGCGGAGGGCGATATCGTCACCGTTACCGGGACTATTACCGGCTTCAACCGGCATGACAGGGGCAAGACCACCATCATCAATGTGCAGCTCGATGACAGCATTATGGCGACTTTTTTCAATGCCAATTACGTCATGCGCATGCTGAATCGCGGACAGCGCGTCATGATGAGCGGCAAGCTCAAATTCTTCCGCAACCAACCGCAGCTGCAACAGCCAGACTTTGTGGAAATCGATGCGTTCGGCCGTCCCGATGGTGAAGTGGATGGCTACCGCCAGCCGGCGGCCGAATCTGGAAAGAAGAATCGGCCCAAGGCCACCGGCTCATTGCGGAACCTCTCACAGTTTGGGAGGCTCGACCAGCTCCTTTTGGAACGAGAATGGATCCCGGTGTACCCAGCCACGTCCAAGGTGACCTCCTGGTACATCATGGGGGCTATTCACTACGTCCTATCAAAGACCCCGCCCATCGAAGAGCCACTGGATTATCAAATGATAATCAGCCTGGATAAAGCGGTGCGGGAAATTCACGAGCCTGGTAAGGCAGGGCCTTATCGTGCTATCCAAAGGCTTAAATATAACGAGGCTTTGTCAATTGGCTTGGTGATGGCATTGCGCCAGCGCGATGCGGAAGCTCGAACCGCTCCGACCATGCCGGAAACCTTAGGCGGCTTCCGCGAAGAACTGCTAAGCCATTTGCCTTTCGAGCTCACCCAAGGGCAGCGGCGTGTTATCAGTGAGATTGAAGATGACCTAGCCCGCCCATTGCCCATGATGCGTTTGCTGCAAGGCGAGGTCGGCTCGGGCAAAACCATGGTGGCTACCTGCGCTATGCTGCAGGCTGTTGACGCAGGAACTCAAGCGGCGTTGCTAGCGCCTACTGAGGTGCTGGCTTCCCAGCACGCTGCCTCCATCGGAACCGCAGTTCCTGAAGGCGTCACGGTGGTACTTCTCACCGGCTCGATGCGCACTGCGGATAAACGGCAGGCATTGCTGGATATCGTTTCCGGAGATGCGGACATCATTATTGGAACCCATGCCATCATCCAAGACACAGTGGAGTTCTTCAACCTTGGACTAGTGGTAGTAGATGAGCAGCACCGGTTCGGCGTAGAGCAGCGCGATAGCCTGAGACTGAAGGCTAACGAGGGACTAAGTCCCCACGTACTGGTGATGACGGCTACGCCGATTCCTCGCACCATCGCGATGACCGTCTTCGGCGACCTTGCCGTATCGACCCTTACTGAGCTGCCTGGTGGCCGCAAACCTATTCAGTCAGCGGTGGTAGCTGAGTGGCGCCCTACCTGGGTATTACGCGCCCTCGAGCGGATTCGCGAGGAAGTGGCCCACGGCCACCAAGCCTATATCGTCTGCCCGCGCATTGAGGGAAAAGGCGGAGTGCTAGAGCTTGCGGAGCAGCTAGAAAACGGGCCGTTTAAGGGGCTGCGCATAGCAATCTTGCATGGAAAGATGCCTAATAAAGACGAGGTTATGACGTCATTTGCTAGGGGAGAAATCGATGTCTTGGTCTCTACCACGGTCATCGAGGTGGGTGTGGATGTTCCCAATGCCACGGTGATGCTCATCCGTGAGGCCGAGCATTTCGGCGTCTCCCAGTTGCACCAGCTGCGTGGGCGTGTGGGACGAGGCGGCAATGCCTCTATCTGTCTTCTGCACACTATGGCAGGCGATAACACTCCGTCCTTCCGCCGCATCAATCAGATTGCCCAAACCTCGTCCGGATTTGAGCTGGCCGAGCTCGACTTGCGTCAGCGCCAAGAGGGAGACATTTTGGGCACCATGCAGTCCGGAACACACCGTACGCTGCGGCTATTAAATCTGGCGGATGACCAAGACATTGTGGAACGCACCCATACGGATGCCCGCGCAATGGTGATGCGCAATCCCGAGTTGGCCGAGGAACTCACGCGCAACTTGAGTGAAAGCGAACAGGAATACTTGGAGAAGAACTAAGACAGGTTAACCTAGAAGCATGAACGTCCTTGCCCCCTTTGCAGGCATCTTCCGCTGCCAGGTGAATGGGGGAGGCACCGTTGGTATCGGCGTCGCGCCCGCGATCGTCGACGCCACGGAACTAGTTGCTTCCGTAGCGAGCCCAAGACTAAGCAAGGCATACCGCATTGTGGTCGCTGGCTTGAGGGACGTGGTAGCCGGAGACCTTTTGATGGAGATTGGAGAAAAATAAATGACGCGCATTATTGCCGGCGAGGCCCGCGGCCGCACCATTAAGGTGCCCACCGAAGGAACCCGGCCTACTGCAGACCGTGCCCGTGAAGGGCTTTTTTCATCCCTCGCGGCACGTTGGGGCTTTGCCGGTTCTTCGGTTCTTGACCTATTTGCTGGTTCCGGCGCACTAGGCCTTGAGGCAGCTAGCCGTGGAGCAGAAGAAATTGTACTAGTGGAATCTTCGGCGGATGCGGTGAAGATCATTCGGCATAACATGGGCGTCGTCAAGCACCCCGGCGTGCGCGTGCAAGAGATGAAGGTAGGCACCTACCTGGGAAGTGCCCCGCGGCGGCACTTCGATCTGGTGTTGGCGGACCCGCCCTATGCTTTTGATGAGGTAGATGAGCTCATCGCCGCTATTGAACCGGTGCTCTGCGATCACGCCATGGTAGTCATTGAGCGCCACGTTGATTCCGCGGCAACTGCGTGGCCTGCAGGTTTTGAGCCCACTGGTCAGAAACTGAAGAAGCGTACCTTTGGCATCGCGCGCATGGATATGGCGGTCTATACCCGCCCTGGCAGCGAGGAACCCGAAGACTAAACCCCTGAAGAAAAGGAAGCGACAAAAGCATGACTAAGGCCGTGTGCCCAGGATCATTCGACCCCGTGACCTTAGGTCACGTCGACATCATTAACCGCGCTAAGCAAATGTTTGATGAGGTCACCGTATTGGTAACCGGTAATCCTGACAAACCCTCCGGGCTCTTTAGCGTGGATGAGCGTATGGAACTAATTCGCCAGAGCGTGGATTCTTCCATCAAGGTGGACTACTGCTCTGGGCTTTTGGTGGACTACACCACTGAGCATGGGGTGGATGTTTTGGTGAAAGGGCTGCGCAGCTCCCTAGATTATGAATATGAGCTGCCTATGGCGCAGATGAATCGGCGCCTTTCCGGCATTGATACCGTCTTTCTGCTCACGGACGAAAAATACGGCTATATCAGTTCCTCACTGTGTAAGCAGGTGGCGAAGTTTGGCGGGGACGTGACCGGCATGTTTCCTGAAGCCGTAGGCCGTGCGGTAAAGGAGAAATACCGAAAGTGAGCCTAGCACTGGTCATTTTTCTCGTTGTGGTCGTAGGCTCGACCCTCCAGCGAGTATCTGGAATGGGCCTCGGTCTCATCGGCGGTCCTATTCTCATGCTGATTATGGGGCCGGTAGAAGGAATCTTGGTCATCAACGTTTTAGCCTGCATTAATGCGGTGCTGACCACTTATTCCGTGCGCGAGAATGTCAGCTGGAAGAAATTTGGACTCATAGCCCCGGTCATGGTGATTGGTTCCTTGGCCGCGGCGCTGCTCATTAGGCGCATGGATACAGCAGGTCTTATGGTCGTTGTGGGCCTTGCGCTTTTGGCCGCGCTGACGGTAGTGACCTTTGGCAAGAAGTTTGTCCCGGCAATGGAAGGCAAAGGCCCAGCGATTTCCGCGGGCATCCTCGGCGGCTTTACCAATACCTTGGCCGGTGTGGCAGGCCCAGTTATTACCGTCTACGCGCAAGCGGCAAAGTGGCCTCAGCAAGTGTACGCAGCTACGCTGCAACCCATTTTTGTCGTAGGCGGATTTTTTTCTGTCATGACAAAGACGCTTACGGGGGCGGCACACTTTGATGGTTTGCCCTGGGTAATGTGGCCCGCCGGAGTTATGGGAATGTTCGTCGGGATTTGGGCCGGCACCCGCATCGCGCAGCGTGTGCCCCGGGAGAAAGCCCGCGTGCTCTCGCTTAGTGTTGCCGGACTGGGCGCAGCGAGCGCATTGGTTCGCGGCCTGGTGAGCCTCGGTTAAACACCTCCACCATGAACAAGGCCCGTCGCCTCTGCAGAGACAGAAGCTGACGGGTCTTTGCACAGTCAATCATGTGCTATGGGCTTAGAGTAGATTGGCCAAAAAGTCCTTGGTACGTGGCTGTTGCGGATTATCCAGCACTTCAGCGGGGCTACCAGACTCGATGACCACGCCGCCGTCCATGAAGAAGACTTTATCTGCCACCTCGCGGGCAAAACCCATCTCATGGGTGACTACGAGCATGGTCATGCCCTCGGCCGCGAGATCCTTCATTACGTGTAGTACTTCGCCGACAAGCTCTGGGTCAAGGGCTGACGTGGGTTCGTCGAAAAGCATGAGCTTAGGATCCATGGCTACCGCACGAGCGATGGCAACGCGCTGCTGCTGGCCGCCGGAGAGCTGTACGGGGTAATTATTGGCCTTGGAGGCTAAGCCAACATCCTCGAGCAACTCCATGGCGCGGGCGCGGGCGGTTTCCTCTGGGATTTTCTTCACCTGCACCGGTGCCTCAATGATGTTTTCAATCACCGTTCGGTGGGGGAAGAGATTGAAGGATTGAAAGACCATGCCGATATCGGAGCGCTGCTCGGCGGCTTCCTTTTCGCTGATCTCATAGAGGGTGCCGTTTTTCTCGCGGTAGCCAATCAGCTCGCCGTCGACGTATAAGCGCCCGGCCGTTGCTTTGTCCAAGTGGTTAACGCAGCGCAGGAAGGTAGACTTGCCGGACCCCGAAGGTCCTAAAAGGCAGGCCACCTCGCCGGCTTGGACCTCGAGGTTAATGCCTTTGAGGACTTCAAGCTGCCCGAAGGACTTGTGGACGTTCTGGGCAGAAATCATGGGAGTAGCCATTATTTTTGAGCCTCCGAAATCACGGATACGTTGCGGGGAATGGTTCCTTCAGCATCTGCAAGAGCAGCTAGCTGGCGGCCGGTGAGTTCGCGGGTTGCACCGCGCTCAAAGCGGCGCTCCAAGAAGTACTGACCCACCATAAGTAGGGAAGTAACCACGAGGTACCAAGAAGCCGCGACTAATAGTAGCGGGATGGGCTGGAAAAGGGCGGCGGAAATATCCGTGGTACGGCCGAAGATTTCCTCTGTATAAGGAATGGCCACCACGAGGGAAGAGGTCTTGAGCAAGGAAATAAACTCATTGCCCGTAGGGGGAATGATAATGCGCATGGCCTGCGGAAGGACGGTTCGGCGCATGGTCATCCACCACGACATGCCGAGTGCCTTGGAGGCCTCCTTTTGGCCCTCTGGAACGGAAGTGATGCCCGAGCGCACAATCTCAGCCATATAGGCCGCTTCATTAAGTCCTAGGCCCATCACCGCAAGGAAGAAGGCGTTGGTGAGGATGGTCTGCAAAGACACCTCGGTAAAGCCTAGGTTGATGGACTGGTAGATGGCAGAGAGCAGACCCCAAAACACCAGCTGGACATAAATCGGCGTGCCACGGAATACCCAGAGGAAAATCCAGGAGACGGCGCGCAGCACCGGGTTAGGTGACATGCGCATGACCGCAAGCACGGCACCACCGATAACGCCGATGATCATCGACAAAATAGTGATGGCGATGGTGTGCAGGGAAGCGAGCGCGATGCGCTTATCAAAGAGGTACTGGAAATAGGTTCCCCAGCCAAAAGCCTCGTTGCGGGCGGAGGCAATGATGAACCACACTCCCAGCACGATGAGTAGACCAGCGAAGACCCAGCGCCATGGATGGCGCAGCGGGCGGGCCTCGATCTGCGCGGGTTCTTCTTTAGGCTTGGCCGTAGCCGGCGTCGCCGCATTCTCATTAACCATTGATCGGCCTTTCATTAATCATTGCCTGGTCTATTAATCCATCCTCGATGCCCCAGCGGGACAAAATTTCTGCATACTCGCCGGTTTCGATGAGGTGCTGCAGCGCTGCGGCCGATGCCTTGCCCAAATCGGAATCTTTAGGAACTGCGAAGCCATACGGCGAGGCTTGGAACATATCGCCTACCTGCTGCATTTTTCCCTCAGAGCGATTGACCGCCCACGCTGTGACCGGGGAGTCCGCAGACAGGGCATCCGCGCGCCCCATCAGGACGGCCAGCGCGGCGTTATCCCCGGTGTCATAAGACAAGACGGTGAGATCGCCATTACAAGCTTCTTGCTTAGGGCGAACATCATCGGTTTCGGAGACCGTTGTGCGCTGCACTGCGACTGTCAATCCGCAGGGGTTATCGGGGTCGACCTTCCTAGGCCCGTCCACGCGCTCGGCCCACTGGATACCGGCGTAGAGGTGGTCTACAAAGTCGAATTCATTCCGGCGGTCTGGGTTATCCGTAAAACCGGAGACACCCATATCGATCTGGCCCGATTGCACGGCCGGCAAGATCATGGAGAAGTCCTGCTCCAAGGGCTGGAAGTCGAGGCCCAAGACACCTGCTACAGCGCGGGCTAGGTCAAGCTCGACGCCTTGGAGGGCTCCGTGGGAATCCTTAAGCTGAAATGGCGCGTAGGGCGGGTTAGTGCCAGCGGTGAGGACGCCATCATTGTCGTCATACATGGCGGCAATCTCCGGTACTACAGAGGTGTGGGGTTCTTCCCAGCCCTCTGGAGTGGAATCTTCCTCGTTGGTGACGCAAGCGCTTAAACCCAAAGTTGGGATAAGGACCGCGGCAATTGTAGCGCGGCGAGAAAACGTGCGCGGCATTATTTCTGCGCCGTCCTTTCATCTATGGCGCGTGCTTTCTTCAGGTCAATGAAAATGAACGCGGAAACGATAAGAGCGCCGATGATGAACATGCCGATGATAATGCCGCTGGAGGCATCCTGGTCAGCTCCCCACGGCCACAGTGCACGCAAAGAACCGAGCATGAAACCTGCCATGGCCATCAGCGTAGGGGCTCGGTGATGATCCAGTAAGAAGTTCAAGACCTTGATAAACGCGGCGAGGCCGCACAAGGCACCCAGCGCAAAGACGGCTATGGTGCCAAGGTCTCGATCCGATACAGCGCCGATGATGGGTTGGTAGAGCCCCATGGTCAACAAGATGAGCGAGCCGGAAATGCCCGGCAGGATGAGTGCGCACACAGCAATGGCGGCGGCAAAGAAGACCACGATAAGGCTGGGGTTCTCATGCGGCTCGGAAGTAAAGCCGGTGATAAAGAAGATGGCAATAGTGGCGATCACAAACGCAATGATGGAAGAAGGGCGCAACCGCTCCTGCTTGGACAGCATAGACAGTGGTACGAAAATAGACACGGCAACCATGCCCAAAAATAGTGCCCCGGACGCGGATACGTGATTTTCCACGAAGTTAGATAGCACGGTGGACATTGCGAAGACTGCGATAAACATGCCGACTGCTACGGAGACAAGGAAGCTCCACTCGACTCTCTTGAAGCGACCAGAGATGAGGTCATTGGCATTGTGGACTGCGCGTTCATAAATACCCACGATGAGCGCCACGGTGCCACCGGAGATTCCGGGCACAAGTTCGGCCATGCCGATGAGGGCACCGCGGATAGCGTTCAAAATGTATTGCATAAATTTAAAATCTACCTGGGAGAGGGCTGGAGTGGCGGGCGACTGGCCTAGGCGGGCGGGGAGAAAGTGCTTCCCGGTGGTGGCCATGTGGACCGCTGTTAATAGTGATGCATATCTTTCATTGAAAGGCGATTGGTTATCCGCCACGGAAAGGGACGTGATTTCTCTAACCGTAGAGGTGAAACAATCATTGAGGCGAATCCTCGTTCATGAATATTCTGTCAGAATAATACACTTAAGTGCAACTATGCAGTTTGGGGCATGGTAGGCGCGGCCTCCTGCAGTCAGGGCTGTTCTATATGGAAGAAACTAAAAGTTTCCCATTATTCAGTCTGGTGTTTACGTAGGCGTCAACTAACTGAAAGATTGACTGCCTACTATTTCCTGCGTATTCCCGTCTTTCTCCCGTGCAAACATTCCTTTTCAGTGACCAAGGACTCTCTATGAAGAATCGTTTTGTCCTGCCCGCGGTGACTGTCACCGCGGTGGTGGGAAACCTCATTTTTGTGCCGGCAGCAAGTGCTGCGGAGGGGGCGCCCGAGGGGGCGTCGCCAAGCGAAGGCTCTCGTTTTAGCATCGGTGTACTGCCGGATACCCAGTTCTATTCGCGCTATTCCACCCCAGAGACCGGCAACCTGGCCCAAGCTCGCTACGGCAGCGAACCCTACTTGGCGCAAACCCAATGGTTAGTGGACCATCAAGACGAGTTGAACATGGACTTCGTCACTCACCTGGGTGATGTTGTAGACCAGTGGAACGTGGAGGGCGAATGGCAGGTAGCTGATAAGGCCATGCAGGTCCTCGACGATTCGGACTTGAACTATTCGATCCTGCCAGGCAACCACGATATGGATGTGGAAGGTGCGGCAGCCCACCCGTATGACAAGTGGTTTAGCGCCGACCGCGCTAAGGCCGCCAACCCGGAGACTTTTCAAGAGCGCTACACCGCGGTCAATAATGATTCCGAGGCACATATCTTTGAAGCTGAAGGCCAGAAATATCTCAATCTAGCCCTGGGCTGGCGCGCTGATGAGAAGGCTATTGCCTGGGCGCAAGGCATCATTGATAAGCATCCAGACCTTCCGGTCATTGTGACCACTCATGAGGCGCTCAATATCGATGGTGAAGGAAACGTCTTCTATTCCGATGACTATGGCAAGGGATTGTGGGATAAGTTCATCAAGAGCAATGATCAGATCTTTCTCGTGATGGGCGGCCACCACCACGGTGCCGGATACCGCGTGGACAAGAACGATGCCGGACATGACGTCGTTTCCATCTTGCAGGACTATCAGATGGCCTACCAGGGTGGCAATGGCTTATTGGGCGTGCTCGAGTTTGACCTTACGGGCAAGCAGCTGGAGATGACCGCGCTTTCGCCGTGGGTGGCGCAAAAGCCGCATGAGGAGCTCACGCAGTTCGATAAGCTCACCTTGGATGATAAGGGCGATAGCTATAGCATTCCGTTCGATTTTGAACAGCGTTTTTCCTCTTTCGCGCCAGAATTCACCGTGGGTGAGGGGCACCAGCCGGACTTAGCGCAGCGCGCCCGCGACATCGCCGCTGAGGGCTATAGGCCCTACACCATTGCGGAGGACGAGCTTCCTAAGGGTGCGGACGATTTTGCCACAAACGACCACACGGTATTCCACTGGCGCCCGGGCGAAGCGCGGGACAAGGATGGGCATGCGCTTGTCGATGGCGCCCCTGCCGGCCGTGGCACCACCATCCCCGATATTGCCAGCGATTCTGGCAGCGACCTGCATCGCGCTGGCGCCATGCTCGGAGACAGGGTGACCTATAGCACCGACCATCACCCGTTGTCCTCTGATGCCGGCTCCCTCTTCTGGTCTGACCCTGCCGGCAAAGTTGGCAATGCCGAGTTCCGTACCGATAAGGGCGCGGCTGCCAATAGCGTCGATACCACCAAGGGATATACCTTCGAATCCTTTGTCAAGATTCCGGAGGATTTCAACGGCGCACAGCATGGTTGGGGAAGTGCGCTCAGCCGTGACTCTGCCATCAATAAACTGGTAGACGGCTCCGAGGACACGGACCCAACCGTCATGTTCGGTATCTCTAACCTCCGCGAGCTGCGCTGGTGGGCGGAGCCGAAGCAGGGAAGCGGCTCTACCGTGTGGTCCCACGAGGTTCCCAAAGACGAGTGGATGCATATCGCCGTGGTCAATGATCCCGAACGCGATAGCGTCGAAATGTTCATCAACGGCGCGCCCATCCTGCGCAATGCCGTAGGCGCCGAGGGACTCCTCCCGCGCGACCTGCAGTGGGTCATGGGTGGTGGCTTTGACAACCAGCGCCCACAAGACCCGTGGTATGGCTGGATCGGCGAGACCCGCCTGACTCAGGGCGTCCTGGGCAAGGACCAGTGGCTTACCGCCCGTGCACACAACGATGGCAAGCCGGCCGATACCGCGCAACCTGCCACGGATGGCTCCGCGTTGAGCTCTAGTACGAGTTCGAAGCCTGCCATCTTAGGAGCAATCCTTGGTATCGCAGGGGTGGCTGGCCTCATTGGACTAGCACTGCCGCAACTGAAGGCTTCCATCCCGCAGATTAACGCGCTCCTGCGTAAGTATCACCTCCCGACTCTGCCCGAGTTGGGCTCTAAAGCACTGGGTAGAGGGATTTTGCAGTATCAGGCTTTAAAGCTTTAGCTGCACCAAAGCGCTTAGGTTCTTCGCCATAAGGGGAGAGAACCTAAGCGGGTTTTGGTTTTAATCTTCGCCCTGCTTGGAGAGATAATCCACCTTCCACCAAAACCAAGCGGAGGCTGCACCCAACACGACGGGTATCCAGGCTAGGGAAGGGGATTGCACGGCCATCATTGCCAACAATGTAATGAGCGTCAACGCAGTGAAAACTATCGCTTTTATTCTTTCCACTCGCAATCGGTTCATGAAATCTCCTCAATGTGGAAGGTGTGCCAAATTTACACAGCCCAAAATAGGAGACTCTTGTCAGAGTGTCAATGATAGTTTACGGTATGTAACGTGAAATGTGCTTAAATTTTGGAATCGATGTCCTAGATTGTTTCGCTGGCGGCTGAAAGGCGCCTCGAGCACAAGGCGGCGAGATGTGAGGTTTGGGAAATGTCTAGTGATCAAACACAGAAGTCTGGGGACAACCTAGGGGATAAGGTCGAAGGAATGTTCCTGGCGGTTGTTGCGTTCGTTCTCATGCTTTCCGTACTTGGCTTAGTTCTGTGCATAGTTCGCTTCGACGATTATGTCGACGCTTTTGTCGTTATTCACCGTAGTTCATTCGACGGAATCGAGGATGCACGCGTGAGGCGGTGGATAATGGGTGTACTTCTACTTATTCGCTCCCTAGCAGCCCTTTCGTGGGTTACATCCTTTTTCCACCTTAAAAAGACGTTAGCTAAGGCGACTAGAAAGAGATTTCTGTTAATGGGGGTGTACTCCATCGCCTCTGCCTGCGGCTTTGGCTATCTCGCGTTGAGGGCGGAACTGGCGAGCTTGGAAGCCATACGGGTCACACAGGCTAGTATTTGCGGCTTTTTGACGGCCTATCTATGCTTCCAGAGCTTGAAATCCTGGCAAGCTTCTACCCGTTCAACTACACGTCGGTAGGAGGGGCGAACATGAAAAAGACCCCGCTTTTCGATTTACCGTACATGCGAGGTCTTTTCTATCTGTGCCCCTGGTGAGACTCGAACTCACACTGGACGGGTTTTGAATCCGTTGCCTCTGCCAATTGGGCTACAGGGGCGCACAGTGCCAAGGCTTGCTGCCTTTGACTGTGAAAATAGTAGCGCAGGGACTAGGGGAATTCCTAATTGGGTAGAGGAAGCGGGGGAATGCCCACGTCATCCAATAAATGTGCACCGGGGTGTTCGTATGTCGGCTCGCTTCTCTAGGATGGGGCAGGTGACTACTAAACAGCCTCGAATTCTGCTCATTGACGGCCACTCTATGGCCTTTCGTGCCTTCTACGCCCTGCCGGTGGATAACTTTTCTACCTCGGGCGGCCAGCACACCAATGCCGTATATGGCTTTTTATCGATGCTTTCCAATATCGTGGCGGAGGAGAAGCCCGATGCCATCGCGGTGGCATTCGATGTAGGGCGAAAGACCTTCCGCACCGAAATGTTCCCAGACTACAAGGCGCAGCGTGAAGCCGCGCCGGAGGAATTTAAGGGCCAGGTTGACATCATCCGCGAGGTGCTCGAGGTGCTGGGGATTACCACCCTCTCCCGCGAGAACTTCGAGGCCGACGACATCCTGGCCACGCTGGCGACTGAGGCGCAGGCTTATGAGACCCTCATCGTCACCGGTGACCGTGACTACCTGCAATTGGTAAACGATTCCACGACGGTGCTCTATCCCATGAAGGGCGTATCCACTCTCCACCGTTTTACGCCCGCCGCGGTGGAAGAGAAGTATGGTCTCACACCTGCGCAGTACCCAGATTTTGCTGCATTGCGCGGTGATCCGTCCGATAATTTGCCGGGCATTCCCAAGGTGGGCGAGAAGACGGCGACTAAGTGGATTGTTAAATACGGAGACTTGGCATCACTGGTTGAGCACGCCGAAGAAATCAAGGGCGTGGTGGGCAATAACTTCCGCGAGCGCATCGATCAGGTGCAGATGAATCGCAAGCTCACCCAAATGATCACGGATATGGACCTAGAGGTTGGCCCTGACGATCTGGCTTTCAAGGAGGCGAAGGTTGCGGACGTTGCTGCTAAATTCGATGACCTCGAGTTTGGCACCAACCTGCGCGATCGCGTCCTGGCCGCCATTCCCAATGACGGCGCTGAGGCAGCGGAGCAGACCGAGGAGGTCCAAGAGCTAGAGACAGTCATCGATGATGAGCCATTGTCCCAGTGGCTGCCTGGTCGAGAGCATGTTGCGGTCTATGTCCAAGGCGAGGGAAACCCTGGACAGGGTGATGCATCGGCGATTGCCTTCGTAGACCAGGAACGCCACGGCCTGCAAGTGGAGCTGGGCGACCTTTCTGTCGAGGACGATAAGGCCCTAGCGCAGTGGTTGGCCTCCGATGCGCCGAAGTATTTCCACGAGGCCAAGGCCGCGTTCCATATGCTCGCCGGCCGCGGCATTGAGCTGGCGGGTATTGCCCATGACACGGCCATTGCCGCCTACTTGCTGCGCCCTGGTCAGCGCACTTACGCGCTTGCCGACGTCTACCAGCGCCACCTCCTAAAGACCCTCGGCGCCGCCACGGAGCAGCTTTCCTTGCTGGATGATTCCACCTTGGTAGATCAAGCCGCAGCCATTATGGAATTGGCGGAAAGGTTGACCGCGGAGCTGCAGGAGATTGATTCTTTCGAACTTTATACCGACTTGGAGCTGCCCCTGGTGACCATCTTGGCGCGCATGGAAGCTACCGGCATTGCTGTTGACGTAGACATTCTCGAAACACAAAAGGATGCCTTCGTAGAGCAGGTCGCCGAACAAGAACGTGCCGCCCGCGAGCTTGCCGGTGACGATAAGCTCAACCTCAACTCACCCAAGCAGCTACAAACCGTACTCTTTGAGACTTTTGATCTGCCCAAGACCAAGAAGACAAAGACCGGCTATTCCACCGCGGCCAAGGAGATTGAACAACTCGCGGTTAAGAATCCCCACCCGTTCTTAGACCACCTTTTGGCTCACCGTGAGTACCAAAAGATGAAAACCACCCTCGAAGGTCTAATCAAGACCGTGCAGCCGGATGGACGAATCCACACCACGTTTAATCAGACGGTGACGTCGACTGGCCGCTTGTCCTCGACGGAGCCAAATCTGCAGAATATTCCGGTGCGGACCGAGGCTGGGCGACAGATTCGCTCCGCGTTTGTCGTAGGCGAGGGCTACGAAGAACTGATGACCGCGGACTATTCGCAGATTGAGATGCGTGTGATGGCGCACCTCTCGGCAGATCCCGGGCTTATCGAGGCCTATAAGGACGGCGAAGACCTGCATAACTACGTCGGCTCCCGAGTCTTCGACGTCCCCGTCGACCAAGTCACGCCGGAGCTGCGCCGCCGCGTTAAGGCCATGTCTTATGGTTTGGTCTATGGCCTGTCCGCATTCGGCCTATCCCAGCAATTGGGCATCCCGGCTGGGGAAGCGAAGTCCATCATGGAAAGCTACTTCGAGCGTTTTGGCGGGGTAAAGAAATACCTCGATGAAGTTGTGGTCCAGGCACGTAAGGATGGGTATACAGCCACCCTCTTCGGCCGCCGCCGCTACTTGCCAGAGCTCAACTCCGATAACCGCCTAGCGCGCGAGAATGCAGAGCGAGCCGCATTAAATGCACCGATTCAAGGTACCGCGGCAGACATTATCAAGGTGGCAATGATTCGCGTGGACCGCGCATTGCAGGGCATGAAGTCCCGCGTGCTGCTACAGGTCCACGATGAATTGGTAGTTGAGGTCGCCCGTGGCGAGGCTGACCAGATCCGTGACATTCTCGAGCGGGAGATGGACTCTGCTATCGAGCTCAACGTGCCGCTGGAGGTCTCCGCTGGTGCCGGCAAGGATTGGGATGCCGCAGCCCACTAGCGCGGCTTCTTTCTCTCGCCGAGAAAAGGCGCGCCTTAGGCTCGCCTCGCAAGGCTTAACCGTTCAGCGGTGGCAGAGCGCGGAAGAGGTGGCCCGCGCTTTCGGCGTTATGCAAGGCCAAGACCTGCACTCTGTGCGCCGATCGCTGGCCTTGCGGGCGCAAGACCACTCGGATGCCGGAAATATTGTGCGTGGATATCCCATGCGTCATACGCTTTTTGCGGCTTCTATCAAGGACATAGGCTGGATAACTGAACTCTGTGCTAAACGGCGAAAGGGCGACGCAGAGTTAGTGGCAAAGGTAAACAAGCTTATTGATCGTCCGCTTTCGCGTGCCGAGCTTAAGGAGCGGGCTGCCACAACGTTGCCCGAGGTGCCCTTCTGGCATGTTGTGCGTGTAGCAATGGAAAGCGGACACGCCGTCTACTCCGGAGTCGAACAACTCATCACACCGGTTGAGTTGCCGGGATTAGACGAAGCCTTCAATGGAGACCAGGTCGCAGCTACCGCTGACCTAATGGTCCGATATTTCCGCACTCACGGCCCAGCGACGCTGCGGGACTTTGCGTGGTGGACAAAGCTACCGCAAAGACTAATTAGGCTAGCAGCTGACAGCCTTCCGCCGGACATCGAGCGGTGTGGAGAAGAGTCCCAGGACTTTGTCTCGAAAGTTGTAATGGATATGGCCGAGGCGCGAAGAAAGCGTTCGGTGCTCTTATTGGGAGCTTTCGACGAGTACATCCTGGGATACCGAGATCGGTCATTTGCAATGACTTCAGAAGTTCACGAGATACTTGCCCCTGGAAACCGTGGTGTATTTCGCCGCGCTGTTGTGGTGGACGGCCAAGTTCGTGGGACGTGGAATAAACAAGCTATCGAGGATCTGGGTATACCCGGCTACGCAGAGCGGAAGGTTCAGAAACTTTGGCGGAATGCGCGTTAAGTTTTTTTAGATAGCCTGTTCATTGTAGAAAAGTTATGGATATACGGTTCTTAGAACACCGATAGACATTCAGACAGAAAGGAAAAGCGCACAGTGACTCCGGAAGAGAAAATAAATAAATGGAATCTCCGCACTTTTGAAAGCCTGTGGGCAATTCAAGTGAATCTTCCTGCAGCCGATATTAATGAACTCGGGCTAGCCCAATTCCTTGAAGAATATAAGGTTTCTGCAATTTCGTACCCGGTTTTAGCCGGGTGTTACTTTTTGATGGCCATGATCATGGCGCGCGTGGCGCCAAACCCTAAGGTCAGGCGATTGACGGCCGTTGGGGTGATGGTCGTATCCACGGCGCTTGCGTTTCTCTTTCCGTCCGGGTGGATGTTTGCTGCGTTGGTTATTTTCGCACTTGCTTATTACCTCTGGCCACGAAAAGAAGGCGTGTCTATCTGAGGCCGGCGCTCCACTAGGCAATTGGCGAGCATGTCGAAAGGGGTTTGACCAAAAGCGAGCATGCTTATGCTGAGAATTGCTAAAAGTAGCGGCATTACTCCGGGCCAGCCTGTCAGCGTCAGCATTGTGAGCAATAGCCAGGAATTTCGCAGGCAAGCGGTGAAGAATCCTGGGTGGGTGGCAATGATTTCTAGCTGGAGTGACCACTTACCTAGCGAGGTGGATTTCGTAGCTTCCACCCATACTCGATAGACGTAAAAGACCACGGCGGCGGCAATGGCATTATAGAGTTCTAAGGTCTCTCCAGTAAGCGGATGGTCGGCTGCCGCATTCACTACCCACCGCACCACCATGACGATGGCAGCGGCTAGGAAACTGTCAATCCACCAGGCAATGCCACGTCGTATCAATAAGCCAATCCGGTCCAAAACCATGCTCATAGGTTAGCGGGAATTGCGGCAGACGAAAATAATCGTGCCGGGAAAGATTTCGCCGCGCTCCGGAGACCATTGGCCCCAGGTGATCCTAAGGTCTTGCGGCCACTCGGGTTCAATGATGTCCTCGATAAGGAACGGGCCTTTGCCCTGCAAGGCCTGGAACCAGTCGGCGATGGTGCGATGGAACTCAGCATACGTGAGGTTGCCATCGCGGTCTTGCTCCAGATAGGCGCGGTCGAAGTAACTAATATCAGCCGTTAAATCGGCAGGATCATCGGGGAAGATCCAGCGCATGGGATGGGTGACTGAGAGGACAAAACTACCGCCTGGTTTAAGGACCCAGGAGACCTCCTGTAGAGCTAAGTCGAGATTAGCGAGGAAGGGAAAAGCGCCGAACGCAGAGAAAGCAGCGTCGAAGGATTCTGTGGCATAGGGGAGCGACAGCGCATCGGCTTGCGTCAAAGGAAGTGCACCAGCAGCGTGGTTGAGCATGCCGCGAGAGATATCGAAGCCAGTGGCAAAGCGGGAACGCGTTTGGAGCCACTCGGTGCACGGTGCGGACCCGCAGCCAATTTCCAGGACGGAAGAATCCGAGACGTCGCCAAGCAAGTGCACTTGGTCCTCATGGAGCATCTCTGGGCACCAATAGAAGGAAGAAAGGTAGTCGGGGTGCTCGGCATGGTAGGTAGCGGCGTCGCCATCCCAGTAGGCCTGATTTGCTTGTGATGGGGAAATCACAGTGGGGGAAGAACTCCTTGGAGAAAAAGTTGCGTCTTGTATTTGCCCTTTAAGCTGGACAGATGTAGGGTTGAACGGGCGTGTCTATGCCACGGGTTGTTCTAAGCCGTTGTAGGAAGGCTTTAAGCAATCACGAGGCGGGATCGAATACTTTTCTTTTGCTGCTTTGGGCAGCTTAGCAAGCTTTTTTCGAGAGACGCGCAGTTGTCCAATTTCGATTTCCTACATTTATTCGGAGCATTTCTTAATATGCCATCTTCTAACACCCCGCAGGTTGCGATCAACGATATCGGAACCGCAGAGGACTTCCTCGCAGCTGTAGATGCCACCATCAAGTACTTCAACGATGGTGACATTGTCGAGGGTACCGTCGTCAAGGTTGACCACGACGAGGTACTGCTGGACATTGGATACAAGACCGAAGGCGTTATCCCTTCTCGCGAGCTGTCCATCAAGCACGACGTCAACCCAGATGAGGTTGTCGAGGTCGGCGATGAGGTTGACGCACTTGTTCTCACCAAGGAGGACAAGGAAGGTCGCTTGATCCTGTCCAAGAAGCGTGCGCAGTACGAGCGCGCTTGGGGCGCCATCGAGGAGCTGCAGGCCAAGGAAGAGCCTGTCACCGGTACCGTTATCGAGGTTGTCAAGGGCGGCCTCATTCTGGACATCGGCCTGCGTGGCTTCCTGCCTGCATCTCTGGTTGAGATGCGTCGCGTCCGCGACCTGGAGCCGTACATCGGCCAGGAGCTGGAAGCAAAGATCATCGAGCTGGACAAGCAGCGCAACAACGTTGTCCTGTCCCGCCGTGCATACCTGGAGCAGACCCAGTCCGAGGTTCGTTCCGAGTTCCTGCACCAGCTGCAGAGGGGTCAGGTCCGCAAGGGCGTTGTTTCTTCCATCGTCAACTTCGGCGCCTTCGTCGATCTCGGCGGTGTCGACGGCCTGGTTCACGTTTCCGAGCTGTCCTGGAAGCACATCGACCACCCATCTGAGGTTGTCACCGTTGGTGACGAGGTAACCGTTGAGGTTCTGGACGTAGATCTGGACCGCGAGCGCGTTTCCCTGTCCCTGAAGGCTACCCAGGAAGATCCGTGGCGCGTATTCGCCCGCACCCACGCTGTGGGCCAGATCGTTCCGGGCAAGGTCACCAAGCTCGTTCCATTCGGCGCTTTCGTTCGCGTCGAAGAGGGCATCGAGGGCCTGGTTCACATCTCCGAGCTGGCTCAGCGCCACGTCGAGGTTCCGGACCAGGTTGTCACCGTTGGCCAGGAGGTTATGGTCAAGGTCATCGACATCGACCTCGAGCGTCGTCGTATCTCCCTGTCTGTTAAGCAGGCAGACGAGGACTACACCGAAGAGTTCGATCCGTCCAAGTACGGCATGGCTGACTCCTATGATGAGCAGGGCAACTATGTCTTCCCTGAGGGCTTCGACCCTGAGACCAACGAGTGGAAGGAAGGCTTCGACGAGCAGCGTCAGGCTTGGGAGGCACGTTACGCAGAGTCCGAGCGTCGCTTCAACCTGCACACTGCTCAGATCGAGCGCAACCGCGCCGCAGCCGCTGAGGCTGCTGAGTCTGCAGAGTCCTCCAACTACTCCTCTGATTCCTCTGATGCAGCTCCGGCATCCGAGACTCAGGCAGAGGTTGGCGGCTCCCTGGCTTCCGACGAGCAGCTCGCCGCACTGCGCGACAAACTCGCTGGCAACTAAAGCTTCCGCTTAGTTCCCTGCTGAGTTTAGAGCTCAGCTTCAAGGCCGCGTTCACTTCGTCATATAGACGGGGTGGGCGCGGCTTTTGTGATCTTTGAGACAGGCCCTGCAAACGTTTGCTGAGCCATTTGAGGTTTTTAAGTGGCTGACCAGCGCAGTTAAGAAGGGGGAGGCAAAAATCTCCTGGCAAGCCCACAAAACGGGCTTTTGTTCATGTGGGAATCCTCTTATACTCAACTATGACGTTATAGCCAGTGCTGCACTGGTTATAAGTGGTATTTGAACTTAGGAGTAAGAAGTGGCATCTACCAAGGACACTTCCGCCCACATCGTTGAAAGTATCGGCGGCGCTGACAATATTACGTCGCTGACGCACTGTGCGACGCGCTTGCGTTTCCAACTTGCTGATGCGGGGAAAGTTGATAAAGAAAAGCTCGACAGCGACCCAGCGGTGCTAGGCACCGTGCCACAAGGCGCCCACGGCTACCAAGTAGTCATGGGTGGCGGCGTTGCTGACTACTACAACGAAATCATCAAGCAGCCCGGTGTACACGCTTCCGGTGAGAAAACGGCGTCCTCCAAGAAGGAGTACGACGGCGTCCGCGGCAAGTACGACTGGGTAGATTACTGCTTCGAGTTTCTTTCTGATACCTTCCGCCCAGTTCTCTGGGCACTGTTGGGCGCCTCGCTCATCATCATGCTGCTGATCTTGGCGGACACCTTTGGTATTCAGGACTTCCGCGCGCCGCTGGATGAGCAGCCGGAAGGCTTCCGTTTGGCTCACGCCATGTTCCAGTCGGTCTTTTACTTCCTACCTGTAATGGTGGGTGCGACCGCGGCTCAGAAGCTGGGTGCAAACATGTGGGTCTCCGCCGCTATCCCAGCGGCACTTCTTACCCCGGAATTTTTGTCCCTGGGCGAAGCAGGAGATACCGCTAATGTCTTTGGCCTGCCGTTGGTTATTAACTCCTATGGCTCCCAGGTATTTCCCCCGATTCTGGCTGCAATCGGCCTGTACTGGGTGGAAAAGGGACTGAAGAAGATTATCCCAAGTGCGGTACAAATGGTTTTCGTACCATTTTTCTCCCTGCTAATTATGATTCCGGCGACGGCCTTCCTCCTTGGCCCGTTCGGCATTGGCGTGGGCAACGGCATTTCCTGGGTCCTTTATCAAATCAATGATTTCTCTCCATTCATCTTGGCTATAGTTGTTCCGCTGCTTTACCCGTTCCTCGTTCCCATGGGCTTGCACTGGCCGCTGAACGTCATCATGATCCAGAACATCGCCACCTACGGCTACGACTTCATTCAAGGACCGATGGGCGCATGGAACTTCGCCTGTTTCGGCGTCGTCGGCGCGGTCATGGTCATCTCCTTCAAGGAGAAGAACAATGCTATGCGCCAGGTTTCCATCGGTGCGTTTGCAGCGGGCATCCTAGGTGGCGTGTCGGAACCTTCCCTGTACGGCATCTTGTTGCGCTTCCGCCGCAGCTACTATCGGTTGCTGCCAGGTTGTGCCTTGGGTGGCGCAATCATCGGTCTTTTCGACGTCCGTGCAGAAGCCTTCGTCTTTACCTCGGCGTTGACCACCAGTGCCATGACCCCGCATTTGGGCTATGTCCTTGGTATTACGACTGCATTCCTTACTTCTTTCTTGCTCACCTTGTTCTTCGGCTACCGCACGGCAGAAGAAAAGCAAGCTGACTTGGAGCGCATTGCGCGCGAACAAGGCGAGACTGTTGACGATGCAGCTGCTCGCGCAGAGATGAAGTTCCTTAAGGGCAATGGTACAGACTCCGCGATCGAGGGCGGCGCCGTTCCCGCCAGCTCCGCAGGCGCTGCTGCTGCCGGCGTGGCCACTAAGCAGGCTGGGAAAGATGCTATTGCGCTGGAATCTCCCCTCGAGGGCGAGGCGGTCGCTCTATCGGAAGTTCCGGATCCCATTTTCGCCGCGGCAAAGCTGGGCCCGGGTATGGCGGTCCAGCCGGCGGGCAATGCGGTCTTTGCGCCTGCCGACGGCAAGGTGCTCACCGTTCAAAAGTCTGGCCATGCGGTAGGACTGAGTTTGGACAACGGCGTACAGCTACTCATTCACGTAGGTCTCGACACCGTGGAGCTGGGAGGCGAAGGTTTTGAAGTCCATGTGGAAAAGAAGCAACGCGTTTCCGCAGGCGATAAATTGATTTCCTTTGACCCGGAATTTATCCGCTCCAAAGGCTATAACCTGATTACCCCTGTGGTAGTTACTAACGCCACCAAGTTTGGAACTGTCACCGGCGAGCCTGGCCAGGTTTCCTCGAGCGATGTGTTGCTGCACATTTCTCCAAAGGCGGAGGACGCAGAGTAAAAGAGACGCTTTCTCCTGAATTGCAATGAAGAGCCCCACCATCGCGTATGGTGGGGCTCCTTTTCGCGTAGGGTGGCGACCATGAAACTCATTGGCCTTACAGGTGGCATTGGCAGCGGTAAGTCAACAGTTGCATCCTTGTGCCGTGAACGCGGGTGGCGAGTGGTCGACGCCGATGGCATTGCACGCGACGTTGTGAAGCCTGGGAAGCCTGCTTTATCCGAGTTGGCCGCAGCTTTCGGAGAGGAAATCCTGCTGTCGGATGGCAGCCTTAACCGCAAGGAATTGGCACGCCGGGCCTTTGCGGACAAAGAGCACACTGAGTTGCTGAACTCTATTACCCATCCACGCATCCAAGAGGAGACACAGCGGCAAATTGCGACGGCGCGTGGAGATGGCTGTGACTTCGCCGTTTATGATATGCCGCTGTTGGTGGATAATGGCCTGGACAAAGACATGGACTACGTCATTGTGGTCGATGTGGATCCTGAAGAGCGCGTTCGTCGGCTGGTGGCTTTTCGAGGGATAGAAGAGGAAGATGCGCGCCGTCGCATTGCGGCACAGGTACCGGATGAGGTGCGGCTTGCCGCGGCCACGCACGTCATTGATAATAACGGCACGCTTGACCAGCTACGTGTGCGAACGACTGAGGTCCTGGACCGCATTGAAGCGGAGTCACCGAAGGTTTAACCATTGGGTAGCTAAAGTTTACGCCATTTCGAAGTCTTGTTAACCTCGGCAGCTTAAGCTACCCGCCGTGGGAACGTGGGATACTGGGCCTTTTGATAATCACGCGGCGCGAGAACTACTCGCAAGCTTGCGGGATGGTTCCTTCGATCTCAAAAGCTTTCAGCAATCATGTTCCACAGAGCCTATCGACTCGGATGACGCAGAAACTATGATTGCACTCGGCGCCTTGTTGAAATTAAAGGCTGATGCACTGCCGGAAGGCATCGAGCGCGAGGATCTCGCGCCCCTGTACACGCCGCAGTCAAAGGCTTGGCTGCGCCGCCGCATCAATAGTGCGATGCGGCCCGAGACGTCTTCCGTTTATGCGCTGTGGGAGACCACTGGCGAGTTGGAAGAATGGCTTCGCACCGCGCAGAACTCCTTGCCCTGAACGTAGCTAGGCGCGCCACCTAAACAGTAGAGTAGTGGGTATGGCTTTTGCTGCTGAACATCCCCTTATTCCAAATTCCGAGCACCGCGTTGTCAGCGAGGTCGAGCGCACCCCGGGCGAGTTTCAGGTCGTTTCTGAATATGAACCGGCTGGTGACCAGCCCTCCGCCATCGCAGAGCTCAATGACAGACTCAACCGTGATGAGCGCGATGTTGTGCTGATGGGTGCTACCGGTACCGGTAAATCTGCCACCGCCGCGTGGCTCATCGAAAAGCAGCAGCGGCCCACGTTGGTGATGGCGCCCAATAAAACCCTGGCTGCGCAGCTAGCGAACGAGCTGCGCCAGCTCTTGCCGCATAACGCAGTAGAGTACTTCGTTTCTTATTACGACTACTACCAGCCAGAAGCATATATTGCGCAGACCGATACCTATATTGAAAAGGATTCCTCCATCAATGAGGACGTAGAGCGCCTGCGCCACTCGGCTACGTCGGCACTATTGTCTCGCAGGGACGTGGTCGTAGTCTCTTCCGTGTCCTGCATTTATGGCTTGGGCACTCCACAGTCTTACCTGGATCGCTCGGTAATCATTTCTGTTGATGAGGAGCTGGACCGCGATCGGTTCCTGCGACTGCTGGTGGATATCCAATATGAACGCAATGACGTGGGGTTTACCCGCGGCACCTTCCGCGCCAAGGGCGATACGGTAGATATCATTCCGGCCTACGAGGAACGTGCGGTGCGCATTGAATTCTTCGGCGACGATATCGATTCCCTGTATTACATTCACCCCGTGACTGGCGATGTCATAGAGGAAGTAGATGAGGTTCGCATCTTCCCGGCCACGCACTACGTGGCCGGGCCCGAACGCATGGAAAAGGCCGTGGCAGCGATTAAAGAGGAATTGGCTGAGCGCTTGGAGGATCTAGAAAACCGCGGCAAGCTGCTTGAAGCGCAACGTCTGCGCATGCGCACCGAATACGATCTGGAGATGATCGAGCAGGTAGGTTTCTGCTCCGGTATCGAGAACTACTCCCGTCACGTCGATGGTCGTCCGGCTGGCTCAGCGCCGGCTACGCTACTCGATTACTTCCCAGAGGATTTTCTCACCATCATCGATGAGTCACACGTTACAGTTCCACAGATTGGCGGCATGTTCGAGGGCGATATGTCGCGCAAGCGCAACTTGGTCGAATTCGGTTTCCGTTTGCCGTCCGCAGTGGATAACCGGCCGTTGACCTTCGATGAGTTTGAACAGCGGGTCGGACAAACCGTATACATGTCCGCCACCCCAGGCGATTTCGAGCTTACGTCCTCGGATGGCGAATACGTAGAGCAGGTAATTCGCCCGACTGGTCTGGTGGATCCGAAGGTTACTGTCAAACCCACCAAAGGGCAGATTGATGACCTCATTGATGAGGTGCGCACTCGCATATCGAAGCAAGAGCGTGTGTTGGTGACCACGCTAACTAAGCGTATGGCAGAGGACCTTACTGACTACCTGTTGGAGCAGGGGATAAAGGTGCGCTACCTGCACTCGGATATCGATACCTTGCAGCGCGTCGAATTATTGCGGCAATTGCGCTTGGGAGAATTCGATGTCCTCGTGGGCATTAACCTTCTGCGCGAGGGCCTTGACCTTCCTGAGGTCTCGCTCGTTGCCATTTTGGACGCGGACAAGGAAGGCTTCCTACGTTCCACAACCTCGCTTATTCAGACCATTGGCCGCGCTGCCCGTAACGTGTCTGGCGAGGTCATCATGTATGCCGATAAAATCACCGACTCTATGCAAGAGGCAATTGAGGAGACGGAACGGCGCCGTGAGAAGCAGATTGCCTATAACCGGGAACATGGCATTGATCCGCAGCCGTTGCGTAAGAAGATCGCGGATATCCTTGACCAAGTCTATGAAGACGGCGGAGACGAGGAGGCTAATTCCGATCCTTCAGCCATGGTGGAAAAGCGGGATATTTCTAATATGGCTACCGATGAGGTGCAGGCGCTTATCGACGACCTCTCGGCCCAAATGGGTGCAGCCGCGCGTGAGCTCAAATTCGAGCTGGCCGGCCGCCTACGCGATGAGATTGCCGATCTGAAGAAGGAGTTGCGCGGCTTGAAAGAAGCGGGAATTTAGTTTTCTCCCCCTAAAAGTGTGCTGATTGATTCTGCGGGTGCTTCTCTAAACGGCTGCGCTAGTTATACTGAATAGGTGCCAGAAGCGCCGTTTAGTTGTCACTGTGAAATGGTTCAACTGCAAGGAGAATGATGCTTACCTATAAAAACATTGCCGTCGGCACCGATGGCTCTGAAACCTCCCTGCGCGCGGTTCGCGCAGCGGCGTCCATGGCACGGGCGTACGACGCCAAGCTGATTATTATCTCAGCTTTTTATAACCACGCTGGATCCATGCTTGGCGCTCCGAGGGGCGACGAAGCCGGTCTGCCCGTTGTAAGTGAGGACATGGCTGGGACCTATTTGACCAATGCCACCCGTATCGCCGAATCGGAAGGTGCGGAGCACATTGAAATCGTAGGAAAATCTGGAGACCCAGTAAAAGCCTTGTTAGAAGTAGGCCAGGACTATGATGTGGACCTGTTCGTTGTGGGCAACCGCGGCGTGAATTCCGTCCGTGGTCGAGTCTTCGGTTCTGTGCCAACGGAACTAACCCACAAGTCAACGGTAGACGTCGTCGTAGTTAATACCACCGAGGAACGTTAATCGTTTCTCGTTGTTACACTGGCAGTAATGCCCCTGTAGGCTAAATAAACACACCGGGTACATTCCCACAAAGAAAGGTCATCATGAGCGACTACAACTCGATCGTTGTCGGTACAGACGGTTCTAAGTCTTCCCTCCTCGCTGTAGAGCGAGCAGCAAAGATTGCCGCCGCATTCGATTCCAATCTGATCATCGGTTGTGCTTACTACGAGAACCAGGAGCAGGCTTCCAAGACCCTGCGCCAGGATTCCGTTACCATTTTGGGCGATGAGAAGGCCGAGGCTAACCTGAAGGACGCCAAGGCTCACGCCGAGAAGTTCGGTGCTTCTAAGGTCGAAACCGCTGTTCGCCCTGGTACTCCGGTGCAGGCCCTGATGTCCATCGTCAATGACAACGATGCTGACCTGCTCATCGTGGGTAACCGCGGCATCAACTCCCTGACCGGCCGCCTGCTGGGCTCCGTACCTGCAGACGTTGCTCGCCAGTCGGACTGCGACGTGATGATCGTTCACACTGTCAGCTAAATGTGGTGATTGAACCCGCCTTGGTCTTGTTAAAGAGGCCAAGGCGGGTTTCGTCGTTAAGCGCTGCTTACTCCGTGGGGTGCGCGGCGTTGAAGGCTGCGGCAAGGGCACTGCCGTTTGCGCCCTGAATCAGTGGGATTGTGAAATGGCCCTCTTCATTGGCATCTGCCAGGGGGCTCAGGGAGCCATGCGAGAGCAGCTGCTCCTGCGGGCTTAGATTGCGGATGATCACAGAGTGAATCCGGTCTGGGTGCTCGTTAGCCACATCGCCGTAAGTCAATGGATCGTGCTGTCCGTCATCGCCGATCAGGATCCATTGCATGTCCGGGTAAGCGATGAGTAGATTGCGTAGCTGAACCCGCTTATGTTCTTGTCCGCTGCGGAAAAGGCCCGTCTCGGTCGGACCCCAGTCCGTGAGCAGCATGGGGCCTGCGGGGAAATTATGATGGGACAGGAATTTTTTCAGCGAGCTAAAAGTATTCCATGCTCCCGTAGAAAGATAGAACACTGGGGCCTTTGGGAATCGCTGTTGCAGCTGAGCATAGAACTCGGCCATTCCAGCAACGGCCTGTCGCTTGCTGGGGCGCTTAGCCCAAGAGTTCCACGCCGCTGTCAACGCACGTGGCAGCCACGTAACTAAAACCGTGTCATCAATATCGCTGATGATGCCAATCTTGGCGCTCGGATCCACGATGAGCACCTGGACTTCCACGGCTTGCGCGTTGGCGGCCTCGATCGTTGCCGTATGCCAACCAGGTTCTAACCCATGTTCGTGAACGAGGATGTCAACGTACCCGTTGCTATTGGTTGTGCCCGCGACGGTCTTTTCACCAATAGTCACTGAAATGTCGTGGTTTCCCACCTGAATAGTAAGAAACTGCTGGTAGCCGCGTTCACCCCAGGAATCCTTTTTGCCTTCATCAGGATCGTGCATGAGTATGCGGCCAAAAACCCTTACTTGCTCGGTGGTGCCATACCCGGTATAGCCCACAATCTGGGGCTTCCATCCCCGCCGTAGAGAACGCTTCAAAGTAAAGGTGTTCAGCGAGCTTTCAGTTTTGCGCGCAATGTCAGATAAGGCCATGGCCTAAAGCTTACGGGAGCCTAAAGAACTTCGCCGCAGTCACCGACGAGGGTAAGCGACTGGGTAGCACGAGTGATGCAGACATAGAGATTCTGCAAACCCTGCGGGGAGGCATCGACGATCCTCTTCGGATCGAGTACCACCACATGGTCAAACTCTAAGCCTTTGAAACGTTCTGCCGTGGCGGCGTCAATAACTGCTGTGAGCCTGCCGTCTGCCTCCCTGTGTACACCAGGGGTGTAGCTGCCCTGTGCAAGTCGGCGCACCTGCACGCCATCACGGATGGCTGTAGCCGGGATGGCATCAGGGTTAATCATCTCTAATAGTCCATTAGCCAGCTCAGTGATGGGCTGCGGGGTGCGATAGTTGACGGTGAGAAAATGGTGACGGAAGCGCTGCGCGACGAACGGCTTCAGGGCCTCGCCCCAATCATCAACACCCGCCGGTGAGCCGGTCTGGGAAGTATCGCCCACCAAGGTCATCCACCGCGAAGGGCAACGACGAAAGAGCATCCGCCATTCCATGGGAGTTAATTCCTGGGCTTCGTCCACGATGATATGACCATATGCCCACGTATGGTCTTCGCGGGCGCGTTGAGCAGTGGTGCGCTTATCGCGTACCTCCTGACGGTGTGCCAAGGTCTCGGCGTCGATGACATCATGGGCAGAAAGAATTTCCGCTTCAAACATGTCATCGTCATTATCTGTGGACTCGGAAGAAGACAAGATATCTAGAGCGTCTTCTGCCTCTGCCACTTGTTCGCGCCACGCAGCATCGTCAGCTGCCTTCTTTTCCTCAGGGTTGGGCAGGCCGATGAGGACGGCTAGCTCATCTAGGAGGGCGGCATCCGAATCTGTCCATGCTCGCCCTTGTTCTCGGTAGAGCGCCTCTTGAGTTTCATCGTCGTACCCGCGGGCAGCAGAGGCAATGCGCTCAGGTGAGGAGAATAGGCTAGCAAGCACGTCGGTGGGGTGGAGCTCGGGCCAGAACTCATCGATCAATGCAGTAACGGCCGTATCTTCTGCAAGGTCATCGTGGAATTGATCGATATCGGCGCGCGAAAGGAGGTTCTTCCCGCCGAGCGGATCGGCCCCGACTTTTTCAGCCATCTGCAATGCAAGGTCTTCTACGAGGTGCTCAATAAAGGCACCGCGAGCCTCATTGTGTGGCTTTCGCGAGCGCCGGGCCCGGGTGCGGGCTCTTTTCACCATGTTGGGCGTAACGCTTAAGCTGAGTCCGTCAATTGCCAGCTCGCGTGGGTCGGCAGGAAGAAGCTGATAGTCCTTGACCGCGGTGGAGAGAATCTCCACCATGGCGGCACTACCTTTGATTTCGCGAGCGACGAGGTCTTCCTCGTGCTCTGGTTCGATTCCGGGGAAGAGCCCGCCGATGGTTGATAGCACCACGCCAGTCTCGCCCAGTTCTGGCAGCACGCGTGAAATATAGTCCAAAAAGCTGCTATTAGGGCCCACGATGAGGACGCCCGTGGCAGAAAGTAGTTCGCGGTGGGTATAGAGCAGGTAAGCCACACGGTGCAGAGCAACAGCGGTCTTACCCGTACCTGGGCCGCCTTCTACTACCATGACGCCGCGGGTGTTATCGCGGATAATCTCGTCTTGCTCTCGCTGGATGGTCTCCACGATTGACGCCATGTGGCCGGTACGTGCCCGTTGCATGGCGTGGTAGAGCGCCGATTCGCTCGCGACTCCTGCTTCTTCTTCTCGCACACCGGGGCCGGAAAGAACCTCATCGTGTATTCCGGTGACGGTGCGTCCCTTGGTGCGAATTTGGCGACGGGTGTGGACGCCTTCCGGTTGGGCCGTGGTAGCGAGATAGAAAGGCCGCGCCATTGGGGCACGCCAATCTAAAAGCAGTGTGCGATAGTCATCTTCGCGTGCATCTAGTCCCATGCGGCCGATGTAGCGGCGGTCTAGGCCTTCGGGGGTGGGATTATCGCCGGGGGCGTCGATATCAATGCGGCCAAAGACCAAGCCCATTTGGGCCACATTGAGACGATCAAGCTTTGCCTGCAGCCCGTGGTATTCGGTTTCACGGCGCACCAAGGCGTCCGCGTCCGGCGTGGAAGGATCTACATCCGCCTGCACCTCATTAAGCCTTCTATTGGCTGCCGCCACCTCATCGTCGAGGCGCGAAAAAAGTCCGTCCACATAATCTTGCTCAGTAGCGATGGCTGTGCGCTCCGAGGAACCTGCAGCCGCCGCGTGCCTATTGGATGCTGAGTTCACGTGACTCCTTGGTAATTGGACGTTGATGGGGATGGGCCGGGCACGCTGTCCGGCAAGGGGAGAGATGAGTTTAGACCCTGCCGTGACAAAGAACAACGGCCCAGCATAAGGCTGGGCCGTGTGTCACTGCCGAGTTATTCGGCCGCAGAAGTTGTGGCTACTTAGAGCGCTTTTCCAGCTTCTTGATTGCTGCCTCAATCTTCTTATTTGCCTCTTTTTGCAGCTTCTCAGCATGCTTGGAAGCCTTCTTGCTTGCGCGCTTGGACTTCGCACCATCCAGCTTGGCGACGGCCTTATCTGCACGTGCCTGAGCCTTGGTAGCGGCCTTTACAGCACCGGTACGGGCGGTGTCGCGATTGGCTTGTGCGGACTCAAGCCAGTCACCCTTGTTGTCTTCAACATAGGTCTTGGCGTTATCGACAGAGTCCTCAATGAAGGACTTTGCGTTGCCCAGCAAATCGCGGCCAGACTCTTGCCAATCGTCCTTATTGTCTTCAACATAAGTCTTGGCATCGTCAACGTAAGACTTTGCGGTATCGAGCAACCCGCGGCCGGTGGACTGCCAGTCATCCTTGTTGTCATCTACATATGCCTGTGCCTTTGCAGAGGTTTCGTTGATCCAGTCGCCGGCCTTGGTGGAAAACTCGTTGGCACGGGCGGAGAGCTCTTCGCGCTTCTGCTCGGACTCAGACTTGGTAGGCAGCGCCTGCTGAATCTTCTTGTTCGTGCGCTGACCAGCCTTTTGTGCGCGCCAACGAAGGGATGGCTTGCCCTCGGTGTCCTGGGTAGCGATAAACAAGGCGCCGAGCAAAGCGGTATTGGTAAGGAAGCCGTTGCGGCGAGTTTCCTTGTCTTCCTTGTTATCTGCAGCCCAGAAGTTGTTCTTAGCAATCAAGTTGGGCAGAGTTGCGGCGGCCAGAACCGCAGCGGAGGTGCGCGGTGCCTTGCCCAGAGCCAAGGTGGAGCCGGCGCCTACCTTAGCGCCGCCAATAGCGCGGGTAACCAGTTCCGGGTCATTGGGAATATAGCCCTGGTACTCAGAAGGAACGGCCTTGCGCACGGTCTTGAGGAAACCTTCGGTTTCCTTTACATGCTCGGACGCGTTGCGCAGGTTGTCTACGCCTTCCCATACAAATACAGATGCCAGCATGGGGCGGGCAAGCTTGCGAATCATAGTCCTTAAAGCTCCTTAGCTCGTTGTTTTAGACCTATCGTGTGCTAGACCATTGTACGCGGAAATTGGCCACTGGATCACCAGCGGCGCTCCCACCAGTCTTCCAGCTTGGGGCGCTCCTCGCCCAAGGTAGTGGACTTGCCGTGACCGGGGCGCACGATCGTATTGTCCGGGAACTCATCAAAGATGCGCGCGGTGACGTCCTTATACAGGCGTACGAAGTCACCTTCAGAGGTGGTCTTGCCCAAGCCGCCCGGGAAGAGTGAATCGCCCACGAAAAGATTAATTACGCCATCGATGTTTGTAACTAGTGCGGCGCCGCCTGGGGTGTGGCCGCGCAAGATGATGATGGGGAGGTCGAGGCCCGCGAACTTGATGGAGTCGCCTTCGCGGAGCTCAACGTCTACCTCGGCTGGGATAGCCGGAGAATCAAGGAAGGACGCGTAGTGGATAGCGCCGGTCTCAGAGAGAACCTCTTTGAGCGCGCGTACGTGGTCCCAGTGGCGGTGGGTGGTTAGTACCGCGGTGATTTTAACGCCGGCCTTCTGGGCCATGTCGAGGAGTGCGGGGGCGTCATCGGCGGCGTCGACAAGCAAGCCTTCTTCGCCCGCCTGCAAAAGGTAGCAGTTATTGTCCATCTCGGACACAGAAATCTGATGTAACTGAAGCTCGTTAGTCATGTGTCCCAGCCTACGGGTACATTCGAGGGAAGATTGCAATCCCTAGTACTGGAGGTCTGAGCACAGTGGCTGATCGTTTGGTGGTGCGCGGTGCCCGCGAGCACAACCTCAAGGGCGTGGATATCGATATCCCTCGCGATAAAATGGTTGTTTTTACTGGTCTTTCCGGATCTGGTAAATCTTCGCTGGCTTTTGACACCATCTTCGCAGAAGGCCAGCGCCGCTACGTAGAATCCTTGAGTTCTTATGCCCGCATGTTTTTGGGGCAGATGGACAAGCCTAATGTGGAGTTTATTGACGGTCTGTCACCCGCAGTGTCTATCGATCAAAAGTCCACCAACCATAATCCGCGTTCTACGGTGGGCACGATTACGGAGATCTATGATTACCTGCGTTTGCTCTTCTCCCGTGCCGGAACGCCACACTGCCCAAAGTGTGATGCCGTAATCGAGCGCCAAACGCCACAGCAAATCGTCGACGCCGTGCTGGCGCTGGAAGAGAAACTGAAGTTTCAGGTGCTCGCACCGGTGGTGCGCAAGCGCAAAGGCGAGTTTGTTGATCTCTTCCAGGATTTGTCCGCTCAGGGCTATTCCCGCGTCCGAGTGGACGGGGAGACCTATCAGCTAAGCGATCCGCCCAAGTTGAAGAAGCAGATCAAGCACAATATTGAGGTAGTGGTTGATCGCCTGCAGGTAAAGGCCTCGCAAAAGCAACGCTTAACGGATTCGGTGGAAACAGCGCTGCGCTTGGCAGATGGTCTAGTCACCATTGAGTTCGTGGATAGGGAAGAACTCACCCATACCTATTCGGAGAAGGCGGCCTGTCCGAATGGCCACACGTTGACCATTGAAGAATACGAGCCCCGTGCCTTTTCCTTCAATGCTCCGTTTGGCTCCTGCCCGGTGTGTGATGGCCTGGGTACCAAATTGGAAGTTGATGTTGATCTGCTCATTCCGGATCCAGATGCTCCAGCTGTAGATGCCATTCAACCCTGGCACTCCAGCCCCAATTCCCGCTACTTTGTCAAGTTAGTAGAGGGTTTAGGCAAGGCTATGGGGTTTGACCCCAAAACTCCGGTGAGTGAATTAACCGAGGAACAGCGCCACGCGCTGATCTATGGCACCGATGAGGAAGTCCAGGTTCGATATAAGAACCGTTACGGGCGCCAGCGTAATTGGACCGCCCCATTTGAAGGCGCTACCGGGTTTATTCACCGCAAGCTGGAAACTACCGATTCTCAATCCCAAAAGGATCGCCTGCTGCAATATACCCGCCGCGTGCCGTGTAGCACCTGTAAGGGCACCCGGCTGAAGCCGGAGATCTTGGCCGTCCGCTTGGCCTCTACGACTCACGGTGAGCAGTCCATTGCCGGGCTTTGTGCGCTCTCTATTGAAGACGCCTCTGAGTTCCTAGACTCCCTGGTGCTGGGGCACCGTGAGGAAATCATTGCCGGGGCAGTGCTTAAGGAGACTCAAGCCCGCCTGCGTTTCCTCCTGGACGTCGGGTTGAATTACCTCACGCTCGATCGCGGCGCGTCCACGCTTTCCGGCGGTGAGGCGCAACGTATCCGTCTGGCTACTCAGATTGGCTCCGGCTTGGCAGGGGTTCTGTACGTGCTCGATGAGCCATCCATTGGTCTGCACCAGCGTGATAACCAGCGACTCATCAAAACCCTGCAGCGGCTGCGCGATATCGGAAACACCCTCATTGTGGTCGAACATGATGAGGACACCATCCGTGAATCAGATTGGCTCGTCGATGTAGGCCCGCGTGCGGGCGAATATGGCGGCGAAGTGGTCTACCAAGGCGAACCATCCGGAATCGAACAGGTAGAAGAGTCCCTCACCGGACAATACCTTTCCGGCAAGAAGGTGCTCGCCGTACCGGACCAGCGCCGAGAGATTGATAAGGACCGCACCCTAAAGGTGGTTGGTGCTCGGGAGAATAATCTCAAGGGCATCAACGTGGAAATCCCGCTGGGAGTGCTGGTATGTATTACTGGTGTGTCTGGCTCGGGTAAATCCACCGTGGTCAATGAGATTTTGGCTAAGACTTTGGCCAATAAACTTAACCGCGCCCGCCAGGTTCCCGGACGTGCCAAGCGCGTCGAAGGTGTGGAGCACCTAGATAAGCTGGTGCAAGTTGACCAAAGTCCGATTGGCCGTACCCCGCGTTCTAACCCGGCGACCTACACGGGTGTCTTTGACAAAATCCGTAACCTTTTTGCCGAAACCCAGGAAGCAAAAGTCCGCGGCTACAAGGCTGGACGCTTCTCCTTTAATGTCAAGGGTGGGCGCTGTGAGGCGTGCCAGGGCGATGGCACCATCAAGATCGAGATGAATTTCCTTCCAGATGTTTATGTGCCGTGTGAGGTGTGTGAAGGAGCACGCTATAACCGCGAAACCTTGGAGGTGCACTACAAGGGCAAAAACATTGCCGAGGTTCTAGACATGCCAATCTCTGAGGCAGCGGACTTCTTTGAACCCATCAACTCCATTCACCGCTACCTTGCCACGCTTGTCGACGTCGGCTTGGGTTATGTACGCCTCGGCCAAGCTGCTACTACGCTTTCCGGCGGCGAGGCGCAGCGCGTCAAGCTAGCTTCCGAGCTGCAAAAGCGTACCAACGGTAGGACGATTTACATTCTGGATGAGCCGACTACTGGACTGCACTTTGAGGATATTCGCAAGCTGATGCTGGTTATCCAAGGCTTGGTGGACAAGGGTAATTCGGTGCTTGTTATTGAACATAACCTTGATGTCATCAAGGCAGCGGACTGGATTGTTGATATGGGCCCGGAAGGCGGTGCGGGCGGCGGTACCGTTGTGGCGCAGGGAACCCCTGAAGACGTTGCGCAAGTAGATGGCTCCTATACCGGTGGCTACCTAAAGGGCATGTTGAAGTAGGGCAAAGCGTGAAAAATATCCGCCTTGTAGTTAGCCTGCTCGCAGCTCTCGGTCTGTGTACCATGAGTGCCTGCTCTAGCGACCCCAAGATAGAAGATGCCCCAGTGTCAACGACTACCTCTGCGGTGCCGGATCCAGCTGAGGTGCGTGCTCAGCTTGACCGTGCGGTGGACAAAACCGCAAAGAAGTATCATGCAAAGGTAGGGGTCGCCATTTCCGCAGGTGAAGACACTTTTGCGGCGGGCGATAAAGGTGAGGGGCCAGTGTGGTCCACCATCAAGGTGCCCATCGCCATTGCGGCGCTCAAAGACGGTGCGGATAAAAGCTTGGTGGACTTGGCTATCAAGGAATCTGATAATGATGCCGCTTTTGCCTTGTGGTCGCAGGTGCAATGGCGCGAGGGCTCGGCAGAAAATGCGGTCAAAGCTTTACTCGACGACTACGGATCACACGCAAATATTCACGACTCCGCTTTTGGATATTCCACGTGGTCGTTAAAGGACCAAGCAGTATTTGGCGCTGAACTGCCGTGCATTCCAGAAGCGGACTACGTCCACAAGGTGCTCAAAGACATTGTGTCCTGGCAAAGGGTAGGTCTGTCTGCGCAGCCGCGAACCCGTGCGAAAAGTGGTTGGGGACTGGATGAGGAAGAAAACGAGTACACCTACCGTCAGTTTGGAGTTCATGAGGTGGATGGAAAGCGCGTGGGAGTAGCGCTATCTGTCGTGATGGACGGGGAGGACTACGCCGATGCCGAACCAGCGGTTAAGTACCTCGCCCATCAGCTGGTAGATATCGTGGATACTGGGGTAGATGCAGGGGACATTAAAGCAGTCGCCCATTGTAAAACCCGCTAGGAACGTAGCAATTTGGTAGGAGGGGGAGGAGCTGCTATTGTCAAAGGCACTACCGCCCATGACGCCTTGTCGAGGTTCGTGGGTCACAAGCGGAGTTTCTCCCACCCGATGCCGCGAACACGCTTCGTAGGATAAAGGTAAAGGTAACCAAGCATTCATGCTTGGCACTGTGAGAACTCCCGGCTGTCTATGGCAGACCGGGTTTGCTTCGTTTGTGGTCCCGGTAGGTGAACTACTTACTCATACACCCCCTAATCGAGGAGAACCACAATCAGCGCTGAAGCTCGCATCAATGAGCGTATCCGAGTACCCGAGGTCCGTTTGGTAGGCCCCGGTGGTGAACAGGTGGGCATCGTCCGTACCGATGATGCTCGCAAGCTTGCATACGAGGCTGACCTTGACCTAGTCGAGGTAGCTCCGAAGGCAAAGCCCCCAGTGGCCAAGATCATGGACTACGGCAAGTTCAAGTACGAGCAGGCTCAGAAGGCTCGCGAGGCCCGTAAGAACCAGCAGCAAACCGTGGTGAAGGAACAGAAGTTCCGTCCAAAGATCGATGATCACGATTATGAGACCAAAAAGGGTAACGTAGTCCGCTTCCTCGAGAAGGGATCCAAGGTCAAGGTGACCATCATGTTCCGCGGTCGTGAGCAATCGCGCCCGGAGCTCGGTTTCCGCCTCTTGGAGCGTTTGGCTGATGACGTTGCCGAAGTTGGCGTCGTTGAGTCGCGCCCCAAGCAGGATGGTCGCAATATGACCATGGTCTTGGGTCCGGTTCGCAAGGGCAAGAAGTAGACCAGATTCCACGTAGGATTTAAGGACTTAATACTCATGAAGCAGAAGACCCACAAGGGCACCGCAAAGCGTATCAAGGTGACCGGTTCCGGCAAGCTGCGCCGTGAGCAGGCTGGCCGCCGCCACCTGCTGGAAGGCAAGCCGTCCAAGCGTACCCGCCGCCTGAAGGGCACCGAGGCAGTCGCAAAGCCTGACACCAAGCGCGTAAAGCGTCTGCTCGGCCGCGCTTAGTAGCGCCGAATCAACCCACATCCGCCATCACAATCTGAATTAAGGAAGTATCACTGTGGCACGAGTAAAGCGCTCAGTTAACGCCAAGAAGAAGCGTCGCGCGATTCTGAAGTCCGCTAAGGGCTACCGCGGCCAGCGTTCCCGCCTGTACCGTAAGGCGAAGGAGCAGTGGCTGCACTCCATGACTTACGCTTACCGCGATCGTCGCGCCCGTAAGTCTGAGTTCCGTAAGCTGTGGATCCAGCGCATCAACGCTGCTGCCCGCATGAACGACATCACCTACAACCGCCTCATCCACGGCCTGCGCCTGGCTGAGATCGAGGTTGACCGCAAGATCCTCGCTGAGCTTGCTGTTAATGACTTCGAGGCATTCTCCGCACTGTGCGAGGCTGCCAAGGCTGCTCTGCCTGAGGACGTTAACGCTCCTAAGGCTGCCTAATCATTAAAGCTTTTGTGCCCGCATTCTCCGGCCTTGTTAACCGGGGTATGCGGGCATTTTGGTTTTCGTTACCTTTGTTTAACTAGGGTGCTCGGCCTCACATGCTAGATTTATCCCAGACCCCGTGAAAGCCGAGACCCAGGAGAACATTTCCTATGACGAATCCAAACGGAGACTACCAACCTGATAATGGCGAGTACTCTGGCCCGTCCGATTACAATAACCATGGTCAGCAGTACAACCCTTATAACCAGCAAGCTAACTACCAGCCGCAGTATGGCCAAGGCTATGCACCGCAACCGAACATGGGTGCTTACCCGGTGCAGCAACAGTATGTGGCTCCGGGCCAGCAGAAGTCGTGGATCGCCACCTTGCTATTGTGCTTTTTCCTAGGCTCTTTCGGCGCACACAACTTCTACACTGGCCGTACGACTTTCGGCGTGTCACAGTTGGTGCTCAATATCTTGGGCTGGGCTACCTTCTGGTTCTTGCTCGGATTCGCCTTCTGGGCCATCCTCGGTCTTTGGGTGTTTATTGAGTTCATCATGATCATCGCCGGTGCCGGTGATTACGACAAGGACGCCCGCGGCGTCCCGCTCGCTAAGTAGAACTCGCCTATACGATCCTGTTGCCGTGCGGCAGCAGGATTTTTCGTTCCTATAAGGGACTCAGGGGTGAGTCTGAGAAGAAGGAATTGGCAGGTAGGGTAGTAGCCATGAATTTGGATTTTGACTCTGCCTTTACTGAACGCACTCCGCGCATTGTTAACGCAGCTAAGCTGCACCGTGCGGCTAACCGGAAGAAGGCGAAGCAATTCCTCATTGAGGGAGAGAATGCGGTAGACGCGGCGGTATCTACCGGCGCTGCAGTCGACGTTTTTGTTACTGAGAAGGCGGCAGAGCGTTTTGGCGACATCATCACTGCGTGCGGCTACATGGGAGTGTACGTCCATCCCATCACCGATAAGGCGGCTAAGCACCTTTCCGATACAGCCACGACTACGGGACTCTTTGCGCTTTGCAAGCCGGTGCTCTGGTCCGCGGGCAAAATCCTGAACGGCAAACCAAGCCTCGTTTCCGTTCCCGTGCTGACTTCTGAGCCGGGCAATGCCGGCACCTTGATTAGAACCTCGGATGCAATGGGCGCCGATGGTGTCATCTTCGCAGGTGAAACCGTTGATCCCCTTAGCTGCAAGGTAGCGCGCGCTTCGGCCGGCTCGCTGTTTCACGTACCTGTAGCGCGGGACCCCAATATTAAAGACGTGCTGGGTCAGCTGCGTAAGTCGGGCATGCAGATTGTGGCAACTGCTGCCGACGGTGAAGTGGACCTAGCGGAGGCAGACCTGTCCCAGCCAACAGCGTGGCTATTTGGCAATGAGGCACACGGGCTCGGCGAGCTGCTGGAGGAAGCAGACATGCGGGTGCGGATTCCACTGCGTGGACGCGCAGAATCTCTTAACCTCGCAACTGCCGCAAGCATTTGTCTTTATGAGTCGGCTAAGGCGCAAGCGGATAACTAGTGTGACCCGAATGAAAAGGGGGTCCCTGGCGCGGTCGCGCTAGCCGCAACAGAGTAAGATTGCACGCGTTAGTTTTCGCGCGAGAAGAAGGTACGAAATACGTGTCCGATACACCGCAGATCGAATTGACCGAAGAGGCTCTTGGGGCCGCGGCCGATAAGGCTATCGCAGCCTTCGACGCGGCCGAAACACTAGATGAGTTGGCTGCTGCCCGCCGTGAGCACCTAGGAGACGGCGGCTATATTCCGCAGGCTCGCCAATCGCTGGGGCAGCTGCCCAAGGACCAGCGCAAAAGCGCCGGCAAGGCCGTCAACATGGCCCGCGGCAAAATGGAAAAGCGCTTTGCTCAGGTCAAGGATGTCTTGGAACAACAAGCTCGCGAGGAGCAGTTGCGAGCCGAGACCGTAGATGTCACGATTCCTACCACCCGCACCCAGACCGGTGCCCTTCACCCGATTACCGCGTTGTCTGAGCGCATCGCTGATATTTTCGTCGGCATGGGATGGGAAATTGCGGACGGCCCAGAAATCGAGGCAGAGTACTTTAACTTCGATGCTCTGAACTTCAAGCCGGACCACCCAGCACGTACCTTGCAGGATACGTTCCACGTCTCGGGCGAGGGTTCTAGGCAGGTGCTGCGTACCCATACCTCCCCGGTACAGGTGCGCACCATGTTGGAGCGCGACGTGCCGCTTTATATTGCCTGCCCGGGGCGCGTATTCCGCACAGATGAGCTGGATGCCACCCATACCCCGGTTTTCCACCAGGTAGAAGGATTGGCCGTTGATAAAGGCCTGACCATGGCTCACCTGCGCGGCACACTAGAGCACTTGGCCAAAGTACTCTTTGGGCCGGAAACTACTACGCGTATGCGCGTGAACTACTTCCCATTTACTGAGCCCTCGGCCGAGGTCGATGTGTGGTTCCCCAATAAAAAGGGCGGCGCTGGCTGGATCGAGTGGGGCGGCTGCGGCATGGTCAACCCCAATGTTCTTCGCGCCGTAGGCGTAGATCCAGAGGAATACACGGGCTTTGCCTTTGGCATGGGCCTTGAACGCACACTGCAGTTCCGCAATGGATTGACCGATATGCGCGATATGGTCGAAGGCGATGTTCGCTTTACTCTACCGTTCGGCGTACAGGCCTAAACCCAGAAAGGATAGACACACTAATGCTTATTTCCCAAGACTGGGTTACCCGCATCCTCGGTGCTAAGAACCCCGGTTGGAGCGTTTCCGCTGCCGATATGGATTCCGGATTCGTGCGCGTAGGTTTTGAGACCGAGGGATACGCCGCTGTTCCAGAGAGCACGGGGCCGCTGGTTATTGGCCAGGTCGTAGAGATTGAAGAGCTCACTCAGTTTAAAAAGCCCATTCGCTACTGCCAGGTGAATGTAGGCCAGGCTAATGGCACAGGCGAACTGCAAGGCATCATTTGTGGCGCTCGCAATTTTCGCCTGAATGACTATGTTGTCGTTGCGCTTCCCGGCTCGGAGCTTCCTGGTGGCTTCAAGATCGCGGCACGCGAGACCTACGATCACATTTCTAATGGCATGATGTGCTCCGGCGCTGAACTCGGCTTGGGCGCGCAAGCCAACGGCATCATCGTCTTAGGCGATGAAGTCGCCGATAAAGTGGGTGAGGATGCGCGCCCGATTATCGGCTTGCACGATACCGACTTTGACGTCAACATCACCCCAGATCGTGGTTATGCACTTTCCGCACGCGGTTTGAGCCGCGAGATTGCCTCCGCTTTTGATCTGGAGTTTGCCGATATTGCCCAGGATCCTTCCGTGGCTGGCATAGATACCTCCGCTGTGCCGGAGGCGCAGGGCTCGCTTATCGACGTCACTGTGGCCCCCGAAACCAAGGCACAGCGCTTTGGCCTCCGCAAGGTCAGCGGCATTGACCCGCAGGCACGCACCCCGTTTTGGCTGGAACGCGAGCTAATGCTCTGCGGCCAACGCAGCGTGAATCTGCCTACGGACATTACTAATTATGTGATGTTGCTTTTGGGCGCACCAATGCATGCCTTTGACGCCAACGTGATTCAGGGGAACCTTGTTGTCCGTAACGCAGCGGAGGAGGAGAAGTTTGAGACTCTGGATCATGTAAAGCGAGAACTTTCTGCAGAAGACGTGGTCATCTGTGATGACAATGGCATCCAGTCCTTGGCCGGCGTGATGGGCGGGACTACCTCTGAAATCTCGGCGGAGACCACAGACGTTGTCTTCGAATCTGCTATTTGGGATCCGATTACCGTCGCGCGTACCTCTCGCCGCCATAAGTTGTCTTCCGAATCCTCTCGCCGGTTTGAGCGCGGCGTAGATCCGGCGATCGTAGAGGTCGCCCTAGACACCGCATGTGCGCTGCTCCAGCAGCTAGCAGGCGGCACCATTGAAAAGGGTCGTACGCTTATCGGGGACGTCGCCAAGCGCGAGCCCATTGCTCTGCGCACCGCAAAAGCCAGTGAATATGCCGGCGTTGACTACTCCCGTGATACCGTTATTTCCCGTCTTGAAGAAGTCGGCTGCACCGTCGGGGATGAAGGTGAGCAACTGCAGGTAACACCAGCAACCTGGCGCACCGATATTGCAATGGATGTTGACCTCGTCGAGGAGATTCTGCGCCTTGAGGGCTTGGAGGATATTCCTGCCGTGCTGCCTACCCCGGCCGGCGGCCGCGGGCTAACCCCTGCGCAGAAGCGTCGTCGGGCTATCGGACATGGTCTTGCCTATGCCGGCTATGCCGAGGTATTGCCTGCACCGTTCGTGGCTAATAATACGTTTGATGTATGGGGCCTCGACAAGGATGATGCTCGCCGCCGCACCGTAGAAGTGCAAAATCCGCTTGAGGCGGATAAGGCCATCTTGTCTACGACGCTGTTGCCGAACATGTTGGAGGCCATCGCCCGCAATGTGGCTCGTGGCCGCAGCGATCTCGCCCTGTATGGGCTGCAGCAGGTGGCGTTCAAGCGCGCTGCGGCATCCCCTATGCCTTCCGTAGAACAGCGACCTTCTGCAGAGGTGGTTTCTCAGCTCCTTGATACCCTGCCTGAGCAGCCGCTTCACGTTGCTACGGTGGCTACGGGCAATATTGAGCATGAAGGACCGTGGGGCGAGGGCCGTGCATATAGCTACGCCGATGCTATCGAATCCGCCCGTCAGGTCGCCCGCGCCGCTGGTGTGGATATTGAGCTGGAGGCAGCACAGGTTCTGCCGTGGCATCCTGGCCGCTGTGCAGCCGTGAAGGTGGCTGGCACCGACGTAGTACTGGGCCATGCTGGTGAGCTGCACCCGCAGGTCTTGGAGGCCCTGAACCTACCTGCGCGCACGTGCGCTATGGAGCTGGACATTAGCGCCATGCCGTTGGAAGAAAAGTTCCCCGCACCGGTGTTGTCCTCGTTCCCCGCATTGCACCAAGACATTGCCTTGGTAGTGGATGAAGACGTACCCGCCGAGCGTGTGCGCGCCATCGTGGAAGAGGGAGCAGGAGAGCTCATCGAGTCCGTCGAACTCTTCGATATTTTCCGTGGTGAGCAGCTAGGAGATGGCAAGAAGTCCTTGGCCTTCCAGCTTCTATTCCGCGCCGCGGACCGCACGTTGACGGATGACGAAGTCAACGAGCACCGCATGGCGGCGGCGGAATTGGCTAAGCAGCGCCTGGGCGCAGAAATGCGCGCGTAGTTAAACCCTGCTCAGGGGGCGGTGAGATTTACCTCACTGCCCCCTTTTTTTCATACATTATTTTCATTACTCGACGTTCATTTACCTGCGGAATCGGACAATCTGACTGAATAACATACGGTTGGGTGTATTTATTGCTATAGTCCCTTCTATGACGATTTCAGTAGCAATAGCAGGTGCGACCGGGTACGCGGGAAGCGAAATCCTTCGCCTGCTGCTGTCGCACCCGGCGTATCTTGGCGGCGAACTACGCATTGGGGCGCTAACTGCCTATTCCACCGCAGGGAAGAAGGTCGCTGAGCTTATGCCGCACCTCCCGCAGCTGGCAGACCGTGCCATTGTGGGCACGACCGCTGAAAATCTTCGCGGGCACGACATTGTATTTTTGGGCCTTCCACACGGTCATTCTGCGGCGATTGCTCAGCACGTGGGGCCGCAGACCACAGTGATCGATTGTGCGGCCGATTTTCGCCTTCGCAATAAGAAGGACTGGGACGCCTTTTATGGCGGAGAGTACGCCGGGCATTGGCCTTATGGAATCCCCGAGATTCCAGGCAATAGGGAAGTGCTGCGCGATGCCAACCGGGTAGCTGTGCCGGGGTGTTTTCCCACGGCGGTAACCCTCGCAGGTTTGCCGACAGTTGCCCACGAACTCATTGAGCCGAGCCTCTCGGTGATTGCTATTACCGGTGTTTCCGGAGCCGGGAAGAAGGCCTCCGTGGCGCAACTCGGCGCGGAAACTATGGGAAACCTGAAGGCATATAAGCCCGGCGGCACGCACCGACATACCCCGGAAATCGTGCAAAATCTGCAGCCGTTTGCGCAGGAAAAGCTTGACGTCAGCTTCACTCCGGTTCTAGCTCCCTTAACCCGAGGCATCTTGGCGACCATAACGGCGGGGATGAAAGAGGGCGTCGGCAAGCGGGAAGTAGAGACTGCATTCGGTGAGTTTTATGCCCAAGAGCCCTTCTGTCACGTGCTTCCCGCCGGTCAGCAGCCCGAGACCCAAAACGTTGTAGGTACCAATATGGTTCACCTCCAAGCCCATGTGGATGAACGCGCCCGACGCCTCGTGGTTACCGCAGCACTGGACAACCTGTGCAAAGGAACAGCCGGCGCCGCCGTGCAATGTATGAACCTAATACTCGGCTGGGATGAAACTTTGGGCTTGCCGCAAGCGGCCGTAGCCCCATAAAAACTAGGAGAAGATTATGAATGCAGCAGGAATTACTGGCCCGGCCGGCTTTAGCGCCGGCGCTACCACAGCGGGGATTAAACCCTCAGGCAAACCCGATATGGCATTAGTTGTCAATAATGGACCACGCTTTGATGCGGCGGCGGTATTTACCCGTAATCGTGTTGTGGCCTCGCCGGTGAAACTCTCCCGCAAGGCGGTGGCCGATGGCCAGCTTGCCGCTATTGTCTTTAACTCTGGAAACGCCAATGCGTGCAATGGCCCGCGGGGTGATGCGGATGCCTCCGCGCTGGTAGCCGAGGTTGCCCACTCCTTGTCCCTTCCAGAAGGAAATATTGCCGCCTGTTCGACCGGGCTTATAGGCGAGCCTTTGCCTATGGAAAAAGCGTTGGCTGGTGCAGGCGCTGTGGCGAAGGCCCTAGGCGGCAGCGCGGACCATGCTCACGCAGCGGCCGAGGCTATTTTGACCACCGATACCGTAACTAAGGAAGCCGCCTATGTTGGGGCCGGCTGGTCCGTTGGGGCCATGGGCAAGGGGGTGGGCATGATGGCCCCCTCGCTGGCGACGATGTTGGTGTGCCTTACTACCGACGCCGCCGCAAGCGCCGCTGCCCTCCAGAGTGCCCTGGACAAGGCCGTGTCGCAGACCTTCAACACCCTCGACGTGGATGGATCAACTTCTACTAATGACACGGTGATCCTCATGGCCTCTGGGGCCTCGGGTGTTTCGCCCAGCCAAGAAGAATTTGAAACGGCGGTGCTGGCGGTTTGCTCAGACATTGCGGAGCAATTGCAAGCAGATGCAGAAGGTGTAACCAAGCGCGTCAAGATCACTGTGGAAGGCACTGCGACCGACTATCAGGCCCTCAACGCCGCGCGCACCTTGGGCCGCGACAACCTGTTCAAGTGCGCCATGTTCGGCTCTGATCCGAACTGGGGGCGCGTCCTTGCGGCGGTGGGGATGGCAGATGCAGAAATGGACCCGGAAAATATCTCGGTCTATTTCAATGGCCAGGCGGTGTGTCGTGCCTCGACGGGTGTACCCGGCGCGCGCGAGGTGGACCTTAGCGGGACTGATATCGATGTCTACGTGGACCTTGGAACGGGAGGTACTGGGTCTGCGTTCGTGCGGACCACGGATCTCTCTCACGCCTACGTGGAAATCAATTCGGCGTATAGCTCCTAGGGAGGAGATGAAAATGTTTAGTGGGCTTAGTGATCAAGAGCGCGCCACCGTCCAAGCGGATGCCCTCCCGTGGCTCCAACATTATCGGGACACCATCGTAGTGGTGAAATACGGCGGCAATGCCATGGTGGACGAAGAACTTAAAGCTGCCTTTGCTGCGGACATGGTCTTTTTGCGCACCGTGGGCGTTAAGCCGGTGGTGGTGCATGGTGGTGGGCCACAGATCAACTCCATGCTCCACAAGCTTGGTATAGAAGGGGAGTTTCGAGGCGGCTTTCGCGTGACCTCTCCGGAGATCGTGGAAGTAGTTCGCATGGTGCTTTTTGGGCAGGTAGGTCGCGGATTAGTCAACCTCATCAATTCGCACGGCCCATATGCGGTGGGGACCTCTGGCGAAGACGCGGGACTATTTCGGGCCACCAAAAGGTTGGTGGAAGTCGATGGAAAACCTACCGATATTGGGATGGTCGGAGACATCGTAGAGGTCAATCCAACGGCCGTGATGGACATTATCGACGCTGGGCGCATTCCAGTGGTCTCGACCATCGCACCGGGGGAGGAAGGCGCAATTTATAACATCAATGCCGATAGCGCGGCTGGGGCTTTGGCTAGCGCAATCGGGGCAGAGCGTTTGGTCATTCTCACCAATGTGGAAGGACTATACACAGACTGGCCGAACCGCGATTCCCTCGTGTCCAAGATCGAGCGTGGTCAACTTTCCAGACTTCTTCCCCGACTGGACTCTGGGATGATTCCCAAGATGGAATCTTGCCTCAAGGCAGTAGAAGGCGGGGTATCGGCCGCGCACGTTATCGACGGCCGGATTGGCCACTCAGTGCTCTTAGAGCTTTTAACTCCGGGTGGCGTCGGAACCATGGTGTTGCCAGATGATTATAAGCAACACGACTACCCCGAAGGGACCATCTTCAGGAAGGATGATGCAGCATGAATAAGCCACAGAGCTTGACACAGCGGTGGTCGGAGACGGTCGTTGATACCTATGGCATACCGTCTATAGGTCTCGTCTCCGGCCAAGGGGCAACGCTTAACGATGAGCAAGGTAAGTCTTATATTGATCTACTAGCAGGCATTGCGGTTAATTCCTTGGGATACGGCAATGAGCACGTAGCACAAGCGGTATCCCACCAGGCGCGCACTTTGGCGCATACCTCGAACCTCTTCGCCACTCAGCCAGTGTTGGATGCGGGAGCGAAGCTGATTGAGCGCGTGGGAGACGATAGCGCCCGAGTGTTCTTCTGTAACTCCGGCGCCGAATCCAATGAGGCTGCATTTAAGCTTGCTCGCTTGACCGGGCGCCGGCGAATCCTCGCTGCCGAGCACGGCTTTCATGGACGAACCATGGGGGCACTGGCCTTGACCGGTCAGCCCGATAAACAGCGCTCTTTCCGCCCGTTGCCGGGAGGAGTGGAGTTCTATCCGTTCGGGGATGTGGAGTATCTGCGTCAGCTGGTGGAGCAAGACCCCCAGGACACTGCGGCCATAATCCTGGAACCTATTCAGGGAGAAACTGGCGTCATTCCGGCCCCTGCGGGGTTCATGAAAAAGGTCAGCGAGCTGTGCGATGAATACGGAGTCCTATTAATCGTTGACGAGGTACAAACAGGCGTAGGCCGTACCGGGACCTTCTTTGCCCACGAGGTAGAAGGAATTCAACCGGACGTTATCACTATGGCGAAAGGCTTAGGTGCCGGACTACCCATCGGCGCAACGATTACCCGAGGGCGTGCCAAGGGTCTTTTTGGGCCTGGCTCTCATGGCACTACCTTTGGCGGGAACCCCGTGGCGTGCGCCGCGGCAAATGTTGTTCTTGACACCGTAAATGCCGAATTTCTCGCAGGGGTGACCCGCAAGGGGGACTATGTGCGGCAGGAATGTGAAAAGTATTCAATTGTAGATCGCGTGCGCGGCCGAGGTCTTATGCTGGGCCTTGTATTAAGCGCACCGGTGGCTAAGCAGGCCGTGCGGGACGGGCTCGAACACGGGCTTATTCTCAACGCTCCCAACGAGAATGTTCTTCGACTAACCCCACCTTTGGTCATTTCCCAGCATGAACTCGACACAGCACTATCAACTCTCGGAACCATATTGGAGGAACTGGCATGAGCCTGCGGCACTTCCTAGCTGACGATGATCTCAGCCCACAAGAACAAGCGACGGTTTTAGATTTAGCTGAAAAGCTAAAGAAGGAGCCCTTTGCAGAGCGCCCCTTAGAAGGCCCCAAGACCGTGGCGGTTCTCTTTGATAAAACGTCTACGCGCACCCGCTTTTCCTTTGAAACCGCGGTAGCGAATATGGGCGGCAGGGGTATTACCGTCGATACTTCTACAACCCAAATGGGCAAGGGGGAATCTTTTCAAGATACGGCGGCGGTGCTTTCAAGGTACGTGGAGGCCATTGTGTGGCGTACGTTTGCGCACGACAATCTGCTCCAGATGGCCGAGACTGCTACCGTACCTTTGATTAATGCACTTTCTGATGACCTACATCCGTGCCAGATCCTGGCTGATTTGCTGACCTGTCGCGAGAATCTAGGTGATCTGCCGGGTAAAAAGGCCGTCTACCTGGGCGATGGCGATAATAATATGGCCAACTCCTACATGATCGGTTTTGCCACGGCCGGTATGGACGTCTCCATCATTGCGCCAGAGGGATTTCAGCCTCGCCAGGAATTCGTCGACCGCGCGCGTCAGCGGGGCAATATCACCATTACTGATGATGTCAATGAAGTAGAAGGCGCAGACGTCGTGATTACGGATACCTGGGTTTCTATGGGACAGGAAAATGATGGTCGTGATAGGCGCACGCCGTTCCTGCCCTATCAGGTTGATTCGACCATAATGAGCAAAGCACATAAGGATGCAATATTCTTACATTGTTTGCCGGCGTACCGTGGAAACGAGGTCACGACTGAGGTGATCGATGGTCCGCAGTCGCGAGTCTTCGATGAAGCGGAAAATCGCCTGCATGCGCAGAAGGCGCTTCTCGTCTGGTTGCTCGAAATAAATAAGGAGATCAACTAAGTAATGAACACCCCGACCACCCGCAATGCTCGGCAGGCCAAGATTCTAGAGATTTTGGACCGCAATCGCGTCACCAGCCAGGTGCAACTATCCGAGCTGCTTCTTGCAGATGGCATTGACATCACGCAAGCTACTTTGTCCCGTGACTTGGATGAGTTGGGAGCGAAGAAGGTAAAGCGTGATGGCGGCCGTTCCTATTACATGGTCGGCGGTGAGCTGGAGCAATTTGAAGATCAGGTGGGCGGGCCCCGCGAAAAGCTGCGACGCATGCTCGATGAATTGGTGGTATCCCATGATTCTTCCGGCAATATTGCGATGCTGCGCACGCCAGCTGGCGCGGCCCAGTACCTGGCTAGTTTTATTGACAGGGTAGGGCTGCACGATGTCATTGGTTGTATCGCCGGTGATGACACCATTTTTGTCTTGGCGCGCGAGGGGGTTACGGGCGCAGATCTGGCTGTGACGCTCACCACGCGGAATATTTAAACGGTGAGAGTGGAAATTTATCACACGCTCGTATATTATGTACCTAAATGAATTCTTTTCAATAGATTAAGGAGATTTCCATGTCTGCACGCGTAGTCTTGGCCTACTCCGGTGGCCTTGATACTTCTGTTGCTATTCCGTATCTGGCAAAAATGACCGGCGGCGATGTTGTTGCCGTTTCCCTGGACTTGGGTCAAGGTGGCGAGGATATGGAATCGGTGCGCCAGCGTGCACTTGACTGCGGTGCCGTAGAGTCCATCGTTATCGATGCCAAGGATGAGTTCGCAGAGGAGTACTGCGTTCCCACCATTCAGGCAAACGGCATGTATATGAAGCAGTACCCGCTAGTATCGGCCATTTCCCGTCCGCTCATTACCAAGCACCTTGTTAAGGCTGCCCAGGAATTTGGCGGCACCCACGTCTCCCACGGTTGCACCGGCAAGGGCAATGACCAGGTACGCTTTGAGGTCTCTTTCCGTGCCCAGGATCCTTCTCTCGAAATTATCGCTCCTGCACGTGATTATGCTTGGACCCGCGATAAGGCCATCGCCTTTGCGGAGGAGATCAACCTGCCAATTGAGCAGTCCGCCTCCTCGCCATTTTCTATCGACCAGAATCTGTGGGGCCGCGCCGTCGAAACTGGAGTCCTAGAGGATCTGTGGAATCCACCGACAAAGGACCTATACGCCTACACCGAGGACCCGGGTCTGGGCAATGCCCCGGATGAAATTATCCTCTCCTTTGAAAAGGGCATCCCCGTGGCGGTAGATGGCCAAAAGATGTCCCCGCTGCAGATCATTGAAGAGGTCAACCGCCGCGCAGGTGCACAGGGTATTGGTCGCCTAGATATGGTCGAGGACCGTTTGGTGGGCATTAAGTCCCGTGAGGTCTACGAAGCTCCGGGTGCAATGGTCCTTATCCAAGCGCACGAAGCGCTAGAGGATGTCACTGTGGAGCGCGAGTTGGCTCGCTACAAGCGCCTCACCGATGCTCGTTGGTCCGAGGAGGTCTACGACGGCCTCTGGCATTCGCCGCTGAAGCGTTCCCTGGACGCTTTCATTGCGGAATCTCAGGAAAACGTTACCGGCGATATTCGCCTAAGTATGCACGCCGGCACCGCCACGGTGACCGGGCGCCGCTCTGGCCAGTCGCTGTATTCCTTTGATCTTGCCACCTATGACACCGGCGATTCCTTCGACCAAACCGCCGCAAAGGGCTTTGTTCAGCTGCACGGCCTGTCTACCCAAATTTCCAATCAGCGCGACCGCGACGGCGGTTTCCCGACCAGCGCCCAGAAGTAGAAGCATATGGAACCACATAAGACTAATGAGGGTGCCCTGTGGGGCGGCCGCTTTTCCGGCGGACCCTCCGAGGCAATGTTTGCCCTCTCTGTATCCACCCACTTTGACTGGGTCCTCGCGCCTTATGACGTATTAGCCTCCAAGGCGCATGCGAAAGTGCTGCACAAGGCAGGCTTGCTATCCGACGTCGACCTGGAAACCATGCTCGCCGGTCTCACCGAGCTAGGGGAGAAGGTGGATTCTGGCGAATTCCGCCCGGCGCCGACAGATGAGGACGTCCACGGTGCGATGGAACGCGGGCTCATTGAGATTGTCGGGCCGGAAGTAGGCGGCCGCCTGCGTGCTGGCCGCTCGCGTAATGACCAGGTAGCGACGCTGTTTCGCATGTGGGTACGCGATGCCATTCGTGATACCGCCGCCCAGGTGAGTGACTTGGTGGATGCCTTGGCCGATCAAGCCGCATCCCATCCCGATGCCATCATGCCGGGCAAGACTCACTCGCAAGCCGCGCAACCAATTCTGCTAGCACATGAACTTTTGGGCCATGCGCAGCCGCTTCTGCGCGATATCGAGCGCCTGCAGGATTTGGACAAGCGCCTAGCCGTGTCTCCCTATGGCTCTGGCGCGCTTGCTGGTTCATCTTTGCAGCTCGACCCAGAGGCGATTGCAGAAGAGCTAGGGTTCGACTCCGCTGCTGAAAACTCCTTGGACGGCACTGCGGCTCGTGACTTCGCATCCGAGACTGCCTTCGTTTTGGCGCAGATCGCGGTGGATATGTCTCGGCTCTCGGAAGAAATCATCTATTGGTGCACACCGGAATATGGCTATGTCACGCTTGATGATGCTTGGTCGACGGGTTCGTCCATCATGCCGCAGAAGAAGAATCCGGACGTGCCGGAACTTACCCGCGGCAAGACTGGCCGCCTTATTGGCAATCTCACTGGGCTTTTGTCCACGCTGAAGGCTCAGCCGCTGGCCTATAATCGTGACCTGCAGGAAGACAAGGAGCCAATCGTTGACTCGGTGACACAGCTTAACCTGCTGCTGCCGGCCATGACCGGTCTTGTATCGACGCTGACGTTTCATGAGGACCGCATGCGCGAGTTGGCTCCGCGCGGGTTTACGCTGGCTACCGATTTAGCTGAATGGATGGTCCGCCAAGGTGTTCCTTTCCGTGAAGCGCACGAAGCCTCCGGCGCCTGCGTACGGATTGCTGAGGAACGTGGGGTGGACCTAATCGACCTCAGCGACGAGGACCTAGCGGGCGTCGACAAGCGGCTAAAGCCGGGCGTCCGCGAAGTGCTCACCATCGACGGAGCAGTGGCTTCTCGTGACACCAAGGGTGGCACGGCCGGCGCTCGAGTGGCAGAGCAACGGGAAAAGGCACGGGAACGGGTCGCTGCGGCCCGCACGTGGGCGCAGACGCCACTGCGCTAATGAGTTCTTTTCCCTGAAAACCGCATGGTCTATGGCCATGCGGTTCTTTTATGCCTAGAAGCGGGGGGTAGGGAAACGGTCCCTATTTCCAACCCTCCAACTGCATTGTTGAACACAATGGGGGTGCCGGTGACGTGGGTAACAGTATGGTGCGGTACTATCCTTGCAGAGAATGTGACCTAACAGACGCATTCCTGTCAATGAAAGGACGATCTCTCCCATGACAGTAAATTCGCCGCCGCCCACAGCGGGGCCGCACGAGAACGAGAAGGCGGTCTACGCTTCGGAAGACCACGGCCTGCAAAAGGGGATGGGCAATCGCCAGCTCCAGATGATCGCCATCGGTTCTGCCATTGGTACCGGTCTTCTTTTGGGTACCGGTAGCCGCTTGCAAGAAGCCGGACCGTTCCTAGCGGTGCTGTACCTTATTTGTGGCTTCTTTGGCTATATCATCCTGCGTTCTCTTGGCGAGCTCATTGTCTATCGCCCCAGCTCCGGTTCCTTCGTCTCCTATGCCCGTGAGTTCTACGGTGAGAAGACCGCTTTTGTCACAGGCTGGTTGTACTGGGGAAACTGGGCGATGACCTTGGTGGCGGACGGCACAGCCGTAGCTATCTACATCAAGTGGTTTAGCCAGTACACGTCGTGGCTCGACGCCGTTCCGCAGTGGGCACTGGCCCTCGTTGTTATCTGCGGCATCCTTGTATTCAACATGCTCTCGGTGAAGATCTTCGGCGAGCTGGAGTACTGGTTCTCCCTCATCAAAATTGTCGCGTTGATCATCTTCATGTTGGTGGCCATCGGTGTCCTTATTCTTGGCCACCCGAGCGGCGATCCCACCGGCTTTAGCCTCATTTCTGATAACGGTGGCTGGCTGCCCAATGGCCTCATGCCTGCCGTCATCGTTGTCCAAGGTGTCGTCTTTGCCTACGCCGGCATCGAGCTTGTTGGAACCACCTCCGGTGAGACTAAAAATGTAGAAAAGCATATCCCGCGCGCAGTCAACAATGTGCTGCTCCGCATCTTGATTTTCTACTTCGGCTCCGTGCTATTGCTGACCTTGGTGTTGCCATACACTAACTATGTCGCAGATGTTTCGCCGTTCGTGACCTTCTTTGAGTCCCTGGGCGTTGGCGCGGCGGCTCCGATTTTCCAGCTTGTCGTTATCACCGCTGCGATTTCCTCGCTCAACGCTGGCCTGTATTCCACCGGCCGCATTATGTACAACATGTCCACCTCCGGCTCCGGCCCGAAGTTTGGCGCTCGCATGTCCAAGTCTGGTGTTCCCTACGGCGGCATCGTCATGGCGGCCATGGTGGGCTTGGTAGGCGTCTTCCTCAACTATGTGGTGCCGGAGATGGCGTTTGAAATCGTGCTCAACCTGGCAGCCTTGGGTACATTGGCGTCCTGGGCGGCAGTTGCGCTCTCGCACCTCAAGTTTGTGCGCCTAGCCAAGAGCGGAAGCTATACCCGACCGGGATACCGCTCGCCGTTTGGCGAAGGCGGAGACTGGGCAGTGCTCATCTTCATTGGCCTAGTCATTATCTTGATGGCCTTTGACTATCCAATCGGCACTTTTGCACTTGCATCGACCCTGCTCCTCGTTCCGGTCTTTATGGCAATGTGGTACGCATGGCGCGACCGTATTCGTACAATCGCGGAAGAGAGGAAGGCCAAGCATCTGCCAACCTCCAGCTTCCCGGCCGCACCGCAAACAGACCTTCACCCAAAGAAATAGAAAGGAACTTTTATGAACCACGCAGTTAAGTTCGTAGACGTAGAAAATATGGCGCGCTGGATTCAGCGCGAGGGCGTTGAAAACATCATTACCGGAATGGTGGACTACCTCGAGGCTGACTACCGCGAGTGGGAGCGCTTTGACAAGATTCCGCGCGTTGCCTCCCACACCCCATTCGGTGTCATCGAGCTCATGCCGACCTCTAACGGTAAGGAGTACTCCTTCAAGTACGTCAACGGCCACCCGTCCAATCCGGCCCGTGGTTTCCAGACCGTTACCGCCTTTGGCGTGCTTGCCGACGTCGACAATGGCTACCCCACCTTCGAAGCCGAGATGACGCTGCTTACCGCACTGCGTACTGCTGCAACCTCCGCCATGGTGGCAAAGCACCTAGCGCGCAAGGACTCCAAGCGCATGGCCATGGTCGGTGCCGGATCCCAGTCTGAATTCCAGGCCTTGGGCTTCCGTGGCGTGATGGGCATCGAGGACATCACTATTTACGACATTGACCCTGAGGCGGTAGAGAAGTTCAAGCGCAATCTGGAGCCACTGGGCTTTAATATCACTGCCTGCTCTAGCGTCGACGAGGCGGTTCTTGGTGCAGACATTATTACCACCTGCACTGCAGACAAGGCACAGAACCAGATTCTGGCCGAGCGCCACGTCGCCCCAGGTGTCCACCTCAACGCTGTTGGCGGTGACTGCCCAGGTAAGACCGAGCTGGAAAGCTCCATTCTGGACAAGTCCAAGGTCTTCGTGGAGTTCCCGGAGCAGACTCGCATCGAGGGCGAAATTCAGCAGAAGCCCGAAGACTTCCCGGTTGTCGAGTTCTACCAGGTGCTCACCGGCCAGGCCACCGGCCGCGATGACGATGAGCAGATCACGCTTTTCGACGATGTCGGATTCGCTATTAACGACTTCTCCGCCCTGCGTTATCTGCGCGATTCCGTCAAGGGAACCGACTTGGAGTCTGAGATCGACATCATTGCCAACCCGGATGATCCCAAGGATCTCTTCTCCTTGGTGGCTAACGTTCCGTCCCTTCTTTAAGGCCAAGGTGGGGTAGAGGGATCCAACTTCTTCCTTTACCCGCTAAGATAAGGCGCATGAGTCTTGACCCGAAGTTGCTAGAGGTCCTTGTCTGCCCGCAAGACAAGGGCCCTTTGACATATCTGGAAGATAAACAGGTCCTCGTCAACGAGCGGCTGGGTATTGCCTATCCCATTGAGGATGACATCCCAGTCATGCTTGTAGACCACGCCCAGAAATGGCCCGCTTAACTTCGATTTCTAGAAAGACTTCCCATGAATATCATTGATGAACTGCAATGGCGCGGACTAATCAATCAGTCCACCGATCTTGAAGCGCTCCGCGAAGCATGCGAGAACCCTATCGCGCTGTACTGCGGATTCGACCCTACCGGTGACTCCCTCCATGCAGGTCACCTCGTTCCGCTTATTATGCTGCGTCGCTTCCAAGAAGCGGGGCACCACCCGATCGCGCTAGCGGGTGGAGCGACAGGATTTATTGGCGATCCACGCGACGTCGGCGAGCGTTCCATGCTCAGCGAAGAGGACTTGGCCCATAACCTTGAGGCTATCAAGGGGCAGCTACGTCGGTTTATTGATTTCGAGGGCGAACACGCCGCCACCATGGTCAATAATGCTGATTGGACCATGAATATGTCGGTCATTGACTTCTTGCGCGATGTGGGCAAGAACTTCTCCCTCAACACGATGTTGGACCGCGATACCGTCAAGCGACGCCTTGAAGGCGACGGTATTTCCTACACCGAGTTCTCTTATATGCTATTGCAATCCAATGACTTCGTACAGCTTCGCCGCGAGCGCGATTGCGTTTTGCAGATCGGCGGCGGCGATCAGTGGGGCAACATCGTTTCCGGCGTTGACCTCAACCGCCGCATTGACGGTGCGAAGGTGCATGGCCTTACGGTGCCGCTAGTTACCGACGCCTCTGGACAGAAGTTCGGCAAGTCCACCGGCGGCGGAAAACTGTGGCTCGATCCGGAAAAGACTTCCGCTTACTCTTGGTACCAGTACTTCCTCAACGCCGGTGACTCTGTCGTCATCGACTACTTGCGCTGGTTTACCTTCCTGACGCAGGAGGAAATCGCCGAGTATGCGCGAGCAGTCGAAGAAGAGCCCTACAAGCGAGCAGCTCAGCGCCGCCTGGCTCAAGAGATGACCGATTTGGTTCATGGTGCAGAGGCTACGAAGGCAGTCGAGCTTGCCGCGCAAGCGCTCTTCGGCAAAGCAGAGCTTTCCGAGCTGGACGAGAAAACCCTCGTCGGCGCTCTCTCTGAGACCACCGTTGCGGATGTTGCAGCCGGCGAACCGCGCACCATCGTTGATCTTTTGGTTGCCAGCGGTTTGGCCGATTCCAAGGGTGCTGCTCGCCGTACCATCAAGGAAGGCGGAGCGTATGTCAACAACGAGCGCATCGAATCGGCGGAGTGGGAGCCTTCGGCAGACGATCTTCTTCATGGGAGCTGGCTGGTGCTGCGCCGCGGCAAGAAGAATTTCGCCGGTGCCAAGCTGAGCTAAACAGCGGGAAATGACGTTCTTTCCACACGTTGGAAGGGCGTCATTCTTCGTTTTCCAGCCCATACTGGGGATTTGTGTTGTTTGGTTGTGGTGGACTACATTAATCCAAGTCGCCGAGAGGTAGCCGGGAGGTTACTTGATGGTGACATTTTGTACGGACTTGGTTCGATGATTTGACTTTGTTCTTTGAGTTGAGTAAGTTTGTACGGGCTGCCGATGAGAGGTTAACGGGAAGTTAATTTTCTGTTGGTTGGTGGTGATGTTTGAGAACTCAATAGTGTGCCAATGTACTTTTTATTTTTTGTGTGCATGGTTGTGTGTTGATTGGTTTGTCTGCTAGCAGGCTTAGTGGTTTGTTGGTTGGTGTGTGCCGGTTGGGTATGTGGAACACGTACCTTTTTGAATGCTGTTTGGTGTTTCGGCTGCATTGAGATGGATTGGTTGGCATGTGATTGTGTTTACCTTTTTTGGTTT
>NZ_JAKRDU010000005.1:0-165083 GCF_022347325.1 Corynebacterium nasorum | reverse complement strand
AACAGAAAATTAACTTCCCGTTAACCTCTCATCGGCAGCCCGTACAAACTTACTCAACTCAAAGAACAAAGTCAAATCATCGAACCAAGTCCGTACAAAATGTCACCATCAAGTAACCTCCAGGCTACCTCCCAGCGACTTGAATTAATCTAGCCCACCACAACCAAACAACACAAATCCCCAGCACACAACGGAAAACTGTGTACTGGGGACGTCGTTAAAAGAGCTCTTCTTCCTGAGTTCTTTCGATCGTGGCGCCGAGACGCTGCAGGTTTTCTACAAAATTCGGATAACCGCGGTCGATGTGGAAAACATCGTGAACCGTAGTGGTCTCATCCGCACACAACGCAGAAAGCACCAAGCCCGCACCTGCGCGGATATCGGAGCTCCATACGTGAGTAGAAGACAGCCGCTCTTTGCCGCGGACTACTACATGGTGTCCATCAACCTGGGCATCGGCACCCAGGCGCAGCATTTCATCTACAAAGCGGAAGCGGGATTCAAAGACATTCTCTGTAATGACCGTCGTTCCGTCCGCAATGGCGGAGATGCCAATGGCCATAGGCTGCAAATCAGTAGGGAACCCCGGAAATGGCAGGGTCTGATAGTCCACCGACTGCGGGCGCTGATCCATGCGTACGCGGAAGCCGTTCTCATAGGTTTCCAGTTCGGCACCGGCGGACTTCAGCTTTTCCAGTGGCAGGTGCAGGTGGCGCGGCGAGATACCGCCCACCGTGATGTCCCCCTGAGTCATGGCGGCGGCATATGCCCATGTACCTGCCACGATGCGGTCACCGATAACCTCGTGCTGGGTGGGCTGCAGCTTATCGACGCCCCGGATAGTCACCACCGAGCTTCCTTCACCTTCGATATCGGCACCCATGGATTTGAGCATGGTGCACAGATCGACGATTTCGGGCTCACGAGCCGCATTATGCAGAACGGTTTCCCCCTCAGCGAGAACCGCGGCGGTGAGGATGTTTTCGGTTGCACCCACTGACGGGAAATCAAGGCGAATATTCGCGCCACGTAGGTGGGTGGCTTCTGCCACGACGGCACCGTGCTCAATACGAGTGGTAGCGCCCAGCTTTTCCAGGCCCGTCTGGTGCATGTCTAGCGGGCGGGAACCAATCGCGTCGCCGCCGGGCAGCGCTACCTTGGCATGACCACAGCGGGAGGTCAGGGGTCCGAGCACACAAACTGAGGCGCGGAACTGGCGGACTGCATCAAAGTCCGCATTAGATTGTGGCTGCGCAGGAGTAGTAATCCGGACTTCAGAGCCCTCGATAACTACCTCGCAACCGAGCCCCTCGAGGACCTTCTTCATCAGGGGGACGTCCAGAATTTCTGGGCAGTTGGTCAGCGTCGTAGTGCCCTCCGCCAGCAAGGATGCGGCCATGAGCTTTAAGACGCTATTTTTTGCGCCATCTACTTTGACGGTGCCCTCTAAGCGGGCACCGCCGGAAACAATAAACTGATCTTTCACAACTGCCTACGCTACCGGTTCTTAAGGCAACGCGCCGATGCGACGGGCGGCATTGACCGCCTCGTAGCGGGTGTGCGCACCGAGTTTACGCATTACCGAGCGCAGATAAGACTTCACAGTTTCTGCGCCGATTCCCATTTCCTCAGCCGCTTCCACGTTGGTGTGGCCCAGGGCCACACAAGAGAGAACGTCGAGCTCGCGGGCGGAGAGCTTGGTGGATTGCTTCACGCGCACCGGAGAAACCATCTGGTCACATAGCGTCTCCAGTTCCTTGCGCAGCTCCTCGTCTTCCACGCGGTTAGCCAGCATGCGCAGCTTGGAGTGGGTGGAGCGTACCTGTTCCCACTCAGCACCGTTCATAACGTGGCCGCGGGCGGCTCCGCCTTTAGACCCATCGGCGCGGCGCATCGCGGAATTTACAGCTAGGTCCTGCTCAAGAGTGCGCGCGGTCATCGTCACTTCTTCAATGACCTTGTCGCCCAGGCGAACTGGTGAATGCACTCCCACGTAGAGGACGCCGCGGATTTCGCGCTGGACCGTAACGGGCACAGCCACGATGGAGTGCAGGCCCTCGTCTTGGATTACGCGATCATTCTCGTGCGAAATGGTAGTAGCACGGGTGTAATCGGAGACGCCTACCGCGCGGCGAGTGCTCACCACTCGCCCACCCACACCAACGCCTGAGTCAATGATCAGATTCTGCAGCGCTGGGGTACGTAGGCCCACCCACTGCGTAATCTGCAAGCGATTGTCTGGCAGCAGCGTGGCATACATCGTCACCGGAATACCTGTAGCGGTTTTCAGGGACGATAACGCCGCGCGTACGGATTCTTCATCATCTTTGAGGCGATGCGACTCCATGAGACTCTTTCCTCGTCGGGGGTAACCAAGCAGGTGTACCCGTCTTCCCCCCGGGAATTTGGGGGCCAGCGGGCAACTGAGTGGAAGTATAGACAGCATGTGGGGGTAATTCGAAATCGCCCCTGGCTTATCCGGTGTTGTAATCCCACATGGAATGCCCGAATGCCCGGTCTAGAATTTATATACTGACCGGTCTACTTGTGTAGTGTACCCTTGCGTTGTACACGATTTGAATCCAAATCCGATTCCCAAAGGAGTCAATACAATGGCTGTCTACAACAACATTATGGAAACCATCGGCGGCACCCCGCTGGTCCGCCTAAACCGTCTTACCGAGGGCAAGGGTGCAACCGTGCTTGCCAAGGTTGAATCTTTTAACCCCGCTAACTCCGTGAAAGACCGCATCGGCAAGGCCATCGTTGAGGCCGCTGAGAAGTCTGGTCAGCTCAAGCCGGGCGGCACCATCGTGGAAGCCACGTCCGGCAATACCGGCATTGCCCTAGCTCTGGCCGGCGCCACTTTGGGCTACAAGGTCATCTTGACCATGCCGGAGACCATGTCCAACGAGCGCAAGGTGCTGCTGCGCGCCTATGGCGCAGAGATTGTACTGACCCCAGGCGCGGCGGGCATGCAGGGCGCCGTCGACAAGGCGAATGAAATCGTCGCCGAGAACGACAACGCAATCCTGGCTGCACAGTTCGCCAACGAAGCAAACCCGAAGATGCACGAGGAGACCACCGGCCCGGAGATCTGGGAGGACGCCGAGGGCAAGGTTGATGCCTTCGTTGCTGGTGTAGGCACCGGCGGCACCGTTACCGGTGTAGGTCGCTTCCTGAAGTCCAAGAACCCGGACCTGCACTTGGCCGCCGTCGAGCCGTCCGACTCCCCTGTCCTGTCTGAAGGCCACGCTGGCCCGCACAAGATCCAGGGCATCGGCGCCAACTTCGTTCCTGAGGTACTTGACCGCGAGCTTCTCGACGAAGTCTTTACCGCCACCACCGAGGAGTCCATTAAGGCCTCCCGCGACCTGGCCACCCAGGAAGGCCTGCTGGTGGGCATTTCCGCCGGCGCTAACGTCTCTGCAGCTTTGAAGCTGGCAGAGCGCCCAGAGTTCGAGGGCAAGACCATCGTGGTTGTCCTGCCGGACTTCGGTGAGCGCTACGTCTCCACCATCCTCTTCGAGGACATCCGCGAGGCTTAAATCACTTCGGATGAATAAAAGCACCCGCCAACCTTGGCGGGTGCCTTTTTTATGCCAGTACTATGTGAGCATGAACATTATGAGCTACATCCGTGAAGACTTAGCGAATGCAAGAGATCACGATCCAGCCGCTCGCGGCGACGTCGAAAATGCAATAGTGTACTCCGGCCTCCACGCGGTGTGGTCTCATCGCATTTCGCACTGGATGTGGAAGCGCGGCCTACGCGGGCCCGCGCGCATATTAGCGCAAATTAACCGCTTCTTTACCGGCGTGGAAATCCACCCGGGCGCCACTATCGGTCGCCGCTTCTTTATTGACCACGGCATGGGCATCGTCATCGGTGAAACCGCCGAGATTGGCGATGGCGTCATGCTTTACCACGGTGTCACCCTCGGTGGCCAGGTACTCACTCAGACTAAGCGCCACCCCACCATCGAGGACAATGTAGTCATCGGCGCAGGCGCTAAGGTACTCGGCCCCATTACGATCGGTGAGGGATCGGCCATTGGCGCCAATGCCGTAGTGACGAAGGACGTGCCCGCCGAACATATCGCGGTGGGCATCCCAGCCAAGAACCGCCCACGCAATCCAAATGAGCGCATTAAACTGGTCGACCCCGATTACTACATCTAAGTTCTCTCCCAGCGGCCCACAGGCAACTGTGGGCCGCTTTTTATATGCCTTCTGGGCGCAGCAGGTCGCGGTATTCGGGGTTCTTTTCTATAAAGTGTGCCACGGCGGAGCAGGAAGCGATGACTTGCTTGCCGACGCCCCGGGCATCATCAAGCGCAGCCTTAATCAACGGCGCAGACAGTCCTTGGCCGCGAAAAGCGTCCTTGATGACCGTGTGGTTGAACTCGCGGGTATCGCCCGCGTCTACGTAGTAGCAAGCACCCGCCTCAGTACCGTCCACGGTGAGGACGTAACGGGATTTATCGGTCTGGTGTGCAATAGCGTGTTCCATGCACCCATACTAAAGCAAAAATGGCCCCTCTTAAGAGGAGCCATTATTGTGGCCAGAGCCAGGATCGAACTGGCGACCCCACACTTTTCAGGCGTGTGCTCTACCGACTGAGCTATCTGGCCAGAAACCCGAAGGTTTCCGCGACCTTGACGGGACTTGAACCCGCGACCTCCGCCGTGACAGGGCGGCGCGCTAACCAACTGCGCCACAAGGCCATTTTAAATTATGCGTGCTCTCTGGCACGGATAGTTACTTTACAGAAGACTCCCAACACTCACCAAATCAGCACGTCATAACACTATTCGGGAGCCTGAAGAGGATCGCTTCCTCCTAATTTCATCTCAAAGCGCTCATAGTCTTCCAGTGCGGCAAAGTGTCGCGAGTAAAGGTCGCAATCTCGGTCCACATAGCCATACAGGGCCGGAGCAACATCTACAATGTGGCGCAACTTCAGCTCTTCATACTCTTGCTCGTGAGCTCGGTTAGCAACTTTGTGGTGCGCCTCCTCCTCAGAATCTGCGTAGACGAGGAAGAAGTCTTCCCGGTAGAAATTCCTAAGCTCCGAATCCTGCGACACGAGCTCAAAGACGACAATCCCTACGTATGGTTCCACAGTGCTGACTCTCCTAATTCCTTAGTTGGCGCCAGCGTACCAAAACAAAAAGCAGCAATCGTAGAAACGATTGCTGCTTTTCTGCGACCTTGACGGGACTTGAACCCGCGACCTCCGCCGTGACAGGGCGGCGCGCTAACCAACTGCGCCACAAGGCCAATCGAATATTTAATTCGTACCAACACTTTCATGTTGGTACCCCCAACGGGATTCGAACCCGTGCCGCTGCCGTGAAAGGGCAGTGTCCTAGGCCGCTAGACGATGGGGGCCCGTCGCGCTATGGCGACCTCTAGAAATATACTGGAGACCTCACCTAGTTACAAAATCGCTCCCCCAGAAAGATTAGGAACCATGTCTGACCAGCATCAAACGTGCTCCTGTCACGAGCCACACGTGCACGGATATAACGCAGATTCACAAAGTAAAGATCGCTACCTCGCACGGCTCAAACGTATTGAGGGCCAAACACGCGGCATCCATCGCATGATCGAGGAAGACCAGTATTGCATTGACATTATTACCCAGATTTCGGCCGTGAAGTCAGCGCTAGAAAATGTCTCACTCGCGCTCCTAGAAGACCATATCGAGCACTGCGTGGCCGGTGCTGCCGCCGAGGACGGCGAAGTGGCCACGGAGAAGCTAGAAGAGGCGATGCGCGCCATCAAGAAGATGGTGAAAAACTAAAAGGAGCCACCCTACCGGGTGGCTCCAGTTGTGGGCCCTGTGGGGATCGAACCCACGACCTGCGGATTAAAAGAAAAGACGTCGCTCTTTCCCTTCACACACCCCCAGGCGGCACGACGGTGCCAAGCGGGAGGGGCGCGCGAGAACTGCGCCAAGGGCGCAGCACGCGCAGCGCGCCGCAGGGAACCCCGGGAGCGAAGTGCACAGGAGTGCCCCGGGAGCGAAGCGAGCGGGGCACAAAATCCAGCGCGAAGCGCAGCGAGCGCTAGTATTACGGTTTTGTGTACCAACTGTGCCATTGCCTGGTCACAGGGTAAAAACATGACACACTTTCCCACCTGCCGGTGTCAAAAATTTGTGCCGATGGGGGTGGCAGCATGAACCACGAAGAACTCATCTCCCTCCTCGGGAAGAACTTGGTGGAACAACTCCAAGGCGCAGAAGACAAGCAACCCGAGAAACCCACTGAAGAAACCCCCTCGATAGGTACTAAGGTCACGGTGCCGTCTGGGGTGCGCAGACTAGGTCGGTCTCGAAGCTGGATGCTCACAATCCCAGCGAAGGTAGACGATCCCGCAATCCCCGCAGAGGTACGCGAGGGAGCAAAGCCAATGAAGGAAGGGGCGCGGTATTTCTCTCGCGAGGACCTCATGCGCAACTTGCAGGGAGAGTATTCCGTAGGCCGGTTCCAGCTGGAAAAAGGTAGCGAGAATGGTTATCTGCACTGGCAGGGCTACATCTACCATGATGCAGCGGTACATGGTTCGGCGGTGTGGAAGCGTGTCCCTGGCTCTCATCTTGATAAAACGCGCAACGTGGATGCAGCAAGGGAGTACGCGCGAAAGACTGAGACCGCCGTGGCGGGTGTGGAGCCTGTGGAGTGGGGTGATGATTCTAAGTTGGCCCAGAGGGCTAAAAGTGCTGTTCGTCGTCGTGATGTGGATGTGCTCCATGAAGCGATTTGGGAGAAAGGGCTTAGCGAAAGGGAAATTATTGAGCGATACCCCGAAGCTTTGAAAGCTATCGCAAACATTCGTACAGAGATTCGTTACCGGGATGCGAAAAAGGCTCAAGTGTTGCGTGATATCGAGGTGATATGGCTGTGGGGTGAGAGCCGTTCCGGGAAGTCGAGTTTTGCTTATGAGGGATGGCCCCGGGAGGAGGTGTATTGGGTTGGATCGTATCGTAATCCTTGGGATGATTACGCTTCTCAGCCGGTGATTGTGTTGGATGATTTTTCCGGGAGGATCGACTGGGAAGACTTCCTCCACCTGGCCGATAGTTATCCTATGCGACTTCCTGCCCGGTACTCCGATACGTGGGCTTTGCATACGACGCTGGTGGTAATTTCCAATGATCCACCGTGGTTGTTTTATCGAGGTCAATCACTTGATACCAGGCTGTCACTGGTACGACGGATCACATCGTGCCTCCAGTTTTCCCGGTCCACTATCCCGCAAGCGTGGGATCAGGAGGACCTAGAGAAGATGCTTGCAAAAACCACAGCCCGATAAAAGTATAATCCCCGGAAGGATGAGTTCAGCCACCCTTCCGGGTGGCCTACTCCTCCGGCTCGAATATCAACCTTTCCCACCGTCGCGGTGTATGTGGCGCAAGCGCCAGCGATTTAGCAACAAGGCGTCCACTAAATCTGAGGTCATGAATAGCGACTACAGCTAGTGCTTTAACCAGCTCGGCTAGCTGAGAAGACAGTTTTCCAGTCATCTCCAGAATTTCAAGCCAAGCGCTTTCATTCATGGCTTCGGGACCATTGCGGATTTTATGCGCGCGCGCTGTGAGACGTTTCAGATTTTGTTCGAGGACATGTCCGTCAGCATCGATGCGCGCCAAGGCATAGTCAATCCTTTCGAGGCGATCCATAGGGTCATCCGCCTCGGGATTGAAGAGTCGTTTATGCAGTTCAAAGGCAACCATGGGTGGATCATACCATCCAATCTAAATCGATAACCGAAAGCTTCCACATTTTACCGTGGACCATTTTATCCACCTTGGATTAAATGTGCTATTATGGCAACCATGGGAGGCGCCCGGCCTCCCGTGAAGATTTAAGAAAGGAGCTTAAGTATGAGCCTGAACACATTGACTCTGTCGGCTTCCGATTTGGACATCAGGGCGGTGGTGATGGCGGACTCCACACCGTCGCCTGTTTATGAGTACGAGGGCGGCAAGCGCACCGACGCGCAGCGAGTTCACTCCCAAGGATGGGCTGTCTTTGCCCTTCGGGACGTGGCCGCGTCGATCGCGGGAGAGGCTGCAACGATCCGGCTGGAGACGGGCAGCGATAAGAAAATACCGGCCGGGGCGATCCTTGCGCCCGCTGGGCCTGTCGAACTAACCGTGCGGGCGCAGGCGGCCTCCAGCTCCTACGCGACGCTGGCCATCACGGTGTCCTGCGAGCACTGGGAGGTGCAGGGAAATGCCCTGGCTGCCCTAGGTGTGGCCACCGAGCAGCCATCCTCCCACAAGTCCAAGATCATCTCTAACACAGATAGGAGCAAGCAATGAGATATGACAATACTTCTACGGGGAACAACCCCGCGCTTGATTTAACTACCATCACCGAGCGGTTGAACCTGCTCAACGACCTGCTGCAGAACTACCTAGTTCACACTGTGCTGCCCTGGGCGGTAGCCATTCTCGTCGTGGCGCTCATCATCGCCTTTGGCTGGAGGCCCCTGCTCATGCTGTACTACCGCCGCGTTGCTCAGCGCCGGGGCTACCAGCGTGAGGAAGCCCGCCTCTGGGCGTACCTTCGCGGCTTTGGGATAGTGGCGCGCCGTCATAAAATCGGCTGCCCTGACCCTCACCACACCCCGGATCCCAGCCTCACCGGCGAGGACGCCCGCCGCGATCAGCCCGCCTTTAAATTCGCGCGGCGAGCAGGTGCCCCTGCGCGCCATCCCCGAGGCATCTCTCTTGCCATCACGCCCGCCTATGGCCAGTCAGTCCACGATCTGGCTACCCAGATCGAGGTCCTAGCAGCCCCCGAGATCCGGCAAAAATTCAGCTCACTCCTCCAGGGTGAGGAAGTAATCATCGAGGAAAAACCGGGGCGAGTGGTACTCATCGTGCAGACACAGATCCCCGGCCAGCAGCAGCCCGCCATCTCGCTACTCGACTGATACTGCCCAACTCAGTGCCGGAAGGCACTGGGGCGGGAGCCTTTCATGGAAGGGAAGTAAGCAATGATCCGAAAAAACAAACATGCCCGTAGGCATACAACTCCCCCATCAACACCTCGTCCCCAACCTCGCCGGTTGCATAGTGAGGCACCGGTGGTGGCCCAGATATGGGACGGTGGAAAGTTCCACTGGGATACCCCTGGTGCGCACACAGTTATTTCTGGGGCAACACGCTCTGGAAAGTCCGTGTTCACCTACTGCGTGCTCAGCCAACTCGCCGGAATGAAAACCGTGTGTATCTGTGGCGTCGATGTCTCTGGGATCACCTTGCAGCCGTTTTCTCAGGCTAATAAGGATTACGTGGCCTGTGGGTCTAGCCAGACTGATCTCGATGCGGCACTTGAGGTCTTGCACCGACTGGAAGCACTCATGGATCACCGGATCGAGCAGCTACGTCACCACAAGCTCGACAAGGTCACCCTCAGCGCGCAGTGCCCGGCCTATGTGGTGGTGCTCGAGGAATACGCAGGCGCACTCGCCGCGATGGAAGGCCGGAACAAAAAGGACAAGGCCGAAGTCATTCGCATTGTAGGCCGTCTACTGCGAGAAGGCGCGAAAGCCGGGGTGGTGGTTTACACGGTCATTCAGCGCCCCGAGGCCAACGTGCTTCATGATCGCGCCCAGTACGCCCGCCGAGTTACCCACCGTCTAGATAATCACGACTCAGTGAAGATGGTCGCCGGGGAAGTAGACGAAGACACAGAAACCCAAGTATTAAAACTGGCCCCTGGGCGGTGCTTAGTACTCGATGCCGGTCGCGATCCGGTGTTCGTGACCACCCCACACCTGTCGTATCAGGAGTTCATCACTCGAGTGGAACAGAAGCTGAAAGGAGCACAAAAGTGATGCAGGACTTCGAAAGCCCGTATCTTACCCCAAGGGAAGCAGCTGATTACCTCAAGGTGGGGCGTACCACCTTAGATCGGTGGGCAGAGACGGGGTGTGGGCCACGCCGGTATGGCCGTGGTCGAATCATCCGGTATCGCCGCGACGAGCTAGATCAGTGGCTCGTTAATGAGGTGAAGCCATGAGAGACAGATTCCGGTATGAAAAAAGCCGCGATTTCCCTGAACATTGTTGCTTGGTCGGCGCAGATGGCAGGGAAACCGTGGCGGGGCTGCCTAAACGGATGAAAGGAGCCAGGCTATGACGTTACCTGTCGCGCCTACAGTTGCGAAATACGCTGAGTTATACACCACCACACGCATGATCTCTCCTCGCACGGCGCAGGACTACCGTATCTTGCTTGACTCGGTGATTCTTCCTGATTGGGGTGAGGTCGAAGTTACCGACGTGAAACCCTCTGATTTGCGTGTGTGGCTTACTGACCTGTGGAAGCGGGCACCGCATCAAGCACGCCGATCACGGGTCATCCTGCGCGGCATTTTTGAACTCGCCGAGGACGATGGAGTTATTGACCGCTCCCCTGCCGCACGCCTTCGGCTGCGTACCGCACCACGAGCGAAACCCTATGCCCTTACCTCCCAAGAGGTTCATCGCCTCATCCAGGCAATGCCACAGCGGCGTGATCGTTTACTGACCTCGGTGATGGCTTATGGAGGGCTGCGCATCGGTGAGGCCATCGCCCTCACTCCGGGTGATGTGTCGCCCACAGGCTTGTATATCCATCGCAGTGTGCAACCTCGGCATGGTGGTGGCTGGCTGTGGGGCGATACCAAATCGCATCAAAAACGCATGGTGGTGCTCCCGCCAGGGTTATTGTCCGGGCTGGAAATCTGGGCGCATCATCGCCGGGGTAAGGAATTGTTGTTTGCCTCTGCCGCTGAAACCCCGATTCATCGGGGTAATTGGCATCGTCGGGTGCTGTTGCCTGCCTGTGATCGCGCGGCAGTCCCTCGTATTTCCCCTCATGATCTTCGGGCCACGTGTGCGAGCCTGCTTGCGGCCTCTCACGTGCCGTTAGCAGCCGCGAGCGCGCATCTGGGGCACTCGGATACCACCGTGACTTTACGGCACTATCTGGCGGCTGATTCGGCGGCTTCTCAGGTTGTTCAAACCGCCTTGGCATCAGCCTGGGATCAGGAAGGGGCGTGATCGCATGAATGTGGTCGGCTTATACCACAAAATTGGTGTAGTGGGCCCTCCGGGGCTCGAACCCGGGACCTGCGGATTAAAAGTCCGTAGCTCTACCAACTGAGCTAAAGGCCCAACGTCGTTACATCTTAGCTTGCGACATTTGCAAAGTCCTAATTAGGGGGCGTCGGCAAGCGAAAGGCGCCCAGCTCACCGCTGAGCGCCCGCCAGGACACAGTTAGATTAGCCGCGCATATCGCCCTTTTCCATGAAGTTCACCTGGAAGTCGAAGGCGGTCTTCAAATCGTGCGGGGTGTGCTGGAACTTGTTTTCCTTGGCACGCTTGAAGTAGTCCTCCAGCAGCGGACGGTAGTCCGGGTGAGCGACAGAGATAACCTTCTCCACGCGCTCCTTCGGAGCCAGTCCGCGCAGGTCAGCTACTCCATACTCGGTAATGATGACCATGGTGTCGTGCTCGGTGTGGTCTGTGTGAGACACGAAAGGAACCAGCGCGGAAATGGCGCCATCCTTGGCCACGGACGGCGAGACGAAGGTGGAGATATAGGCGTTGCGGGTGAAGTCACCCGAGCCACCGGTGCCGTTCATGATTCGGGAGCCGGAGACGTTGGTGGAGTTGATATTGCCGTAAATATCGGCCTCAATCATGCCATTGGAAGAAATCAGGCCAACGCGGCGAATGACCTCTGGGTGATTGGAGACCTGCTGTGGGCGAAGAATGATGTGCTTGCGGTAGCGCTCTGCCTCCGCGTTCATCTTCTCGGCATACTCCGGGGAAAGGGCAAAGGAGGTAGCAGAGGCCATGGTCATCTTGCCGGTGTCAATTAGATCAAGCATGCCATCCTGGATAACCTCGGTGTAGGCCTGGATATTTTCAAACTTGGAATCCAGGAGGCCAGCCATCACGGCATTTGGCACGTTGCCCACGCCGGACTGCATGATGAACTTGTCATACTCAAGGCGGCCGGCAGCCACCTCACCCTCAAGGAACTCGATGAAGTTTGCAGCGATCTTTTCCGAGATCTCGTCCGGCTCCTTAAACGGCGCGTTGCGGTCGGGGGCATCGGTCTTGACCACTGCGACCACCTTCTCCTCCGGCACCTCCATGTAGGTGGTACCGATGCGGTCACCCGGCTTGGTGATAGGGATCGGCTGACGGTTCGGCAGCTTTTCGATGCGGTAGATATCGTGCATGCCCTCGAGGTTGATGGACTGCCACTCATTAATCTCGATGATGATCTTATCCGCAGCCTCAATATATTCGAGGTTATTGCCCACGGCGGAGGACGGGACGACGTGGCCTTCCTCGGTGATGCGCACAGCCTCGATGATGGCTACCTGGAAATCACCGTAGAAGCCCTCCTCTACTTGCTGGCCAGAGTGAGACAGGTGAATGTCCTGGTAGAGCGCGGTTCCGTCATTGAACTGCTTACGCAAGGTGGGATCGGAGTTATAAGGAGAGCGGAAGCGAATCGCCTCAGCTTCCGCGAGGACGCCATCGCAATCCGGAGCAGTAGAGGCACCAGAGAAGACATCGATCTTAAATTCCTCGCCCTTTTCGTGCAGGGCCTTGGCCTTTTCTGCGATGGCGGTAGGCAGGCCCTTAGGGTAGCCAGCGCCGGTAAAGCCGGAAATGCCTACGCGATCACCGTGGTTTACGTGCTGAGCAGCCTCTTCTGCCGAAACTACGAGCTTCTGAAACGGGGCATACGCGATTCTTTCGGACAAGGGTAATCCTCCTTCATCGAGAGACTAGCCAAAATAACGGCCGTCCTAATTAGTTACACAGACCACATTAGCGAATCTTTGCAAGATTTCCACCACATTTGTGTGACCCCCACCCCATAAAACGGAAATAAGGAACGCCACCACTGTGGCCCTAGTTGCTATTTTGGCCCGTCAACTAGCACAATTGGGGCGTGAATTTGCGCATTGGACACTACGATCTCTCCTCCCCCGTCATCCTCGCCCCGATGGCGGGGGTAACCAACGTTGCTTTCCGCACGTTGTGCCGCGAGCAGGAATTGGCGCGCACTGGCACGGTTTCCGGCCTCTACGTCTGTGAGATGGTCACCGCCCGCGCGCTAGTAGAGCGCAATGAAAAGACGCTGCACATGACAACCTTTGCTCCGCAGGAGGATCCCCGATCACTGCAGATTTATGCGGTGGATCCGGAATATACTTACAAGGCAGCAAAGATGATCGTGGACGAGAACTTGGCGGACCACATTGATATGAACTTTGGCTGCCCGGTTCCCAAGGTGACCCGTCGCGGCGGTGGATCCGCTTTGCCTTATAAGCGACGCCTCTTTGGCAATATTGTCTCCGCCGCCGTCAAAGCTGCTGAGGGCACCGACATCCCAGTAACGGTAAAGATGCGCGTAGGCATTGACGATGAACACCATACGCATCTTGATGCGGGGCGCATCGCCGTCGAATCCGGCGCCGCCGCCGTTACCTTGCATGGCCGTACCGCCGCCCAGCGCTATTCCGGTGAAGCACGGTGGGACGAGATCGCCCGACTAAAAGAGCACCTAGCAGACACTGGAGTCCCGGTTTTGGGCAACGGCGATATCTTCCGCGCCGAGGATGCGCGCCGCATGATGGAACAGACCGGTTGCGACGGCGTGCAGGTCGGGCGCGGCTGCCTCGGCCGCCCGTGGCTCTTTGCGGAGCTCGGCGCTGCCCTTCGCGGCGAGTCCATCCCAGCTGAGCCCACCCTGGGTGAGGTTACCCAGGTTATTCTCCGCCACGCAGAGCTACTCGCAGAGCACGATGGCGAGGATAATGCTTCCCGCGACATTCGCAAACACATTGGCTGGTACCTGCGCGGCTTCCCAGTCGGCGGCCAAGTACGCGCGGGCTTGGCCAAGGTGGATTCCCTCGACGCACTGCGAGAGCTCCTAGCCCCATGGGCAGATTCCGACGCCTTGGCTGCCGACGCCGACGGTGCCCGAGGCCGCCAAGGTTCGCCTTCCAAGGTGGCATTGCCAGATGGCTGGCTCGACGATCCGGAGGATGAATGCGTTCCCGTCGCCGCAGATATTATGAATTCCGGCGGTTAACCTTATTAGGGCATCAGAGCACCCTGGGGTATATAGGTATCGTGCATTTATCTTCCACTTAAGTTGCGCGGGAATGGAAAGTTTTCGCTATTATTTCTGGCATGCGTGCTGCCTACAGGGAACACTTAGACAACTTCTCCCATGACCTCATCGTCATGTGCGATACCGTGCGCACCATCATGGATAAGGCCTCACAGGCGCTAATCCAGGGCGTTTTGGAATCTGCCGAAGAAGCTCTCACTATGACTGAGGAGCTCGATGAGATCCGCACTCGATGCTCGGAGCGCGCCGTAAAACTTTTAGCACTAGAAAACCCCATGGCGCAGGATCTCCGCCAAGTTGTCTCTTCCATCTATATCGTGGAAGACCTCTACCGAATGGGAAAGCTTGCCCAACACATCGCGGATTCCGCACGCCGCCGCCACCCCGATCCCGTGGTGCCTGCGAACTACATGGGCTACTTTGAGGAGCTGTACCGTCTCACTGAAGAGATGGGTTCTGTGCTGCACAATATTCTCGTTACTCCCGACGCGGATCTATCCGTGAACCTTCGCGCCGATGACGACGCCGTGGACGATATCAACTCTCATCTTTTGCGCCTCCTGACCCAGCGCGAGTGGGAAGGATCCGTCCGAGAGGCAGTGGAGACCTCGCAGATTACGCGCTATTACGAGCGCTATGCCGACCACTGCGTTTCGGTTGCCGGCCACATTATCTATTTGATCACTGGGCTGCTGCCCCACGACTATGCCAAGAAGCTAGAAGAGAGCAAGAAGGACGCGGAGTTCGAGGCCCGTATGGCCGAGCTGGAGCGTCAGTTCCGCCGCTAAGGAATAAAAACTAAGAAACGGGCCGGTTCGAATGAACCGGCCCGTTTTCTCGGACAATCTCTCTACTCTTTAGCCAAAGCGGCCAGAGATATAATCCTCGGTCTCCTTCTGGGAAGGATTCTCGAAGATCTTGGTGGTGTCATCGAACTCCACCAGGTGACCCGGCTTGCCGGTTGCTTCCAGGGAGAAGAAGCCGGTCTTATCGGACACACGGGCTGCCTGCTGCATATTGTGGGTCACGATGACGATGGTGAAGTTCTCCTTCAGCTCGTGGATAAGGTCCTCCACGGCGAGGGTGGAAATCGGGTCTAGGGCGGAACAAGGCTCGTCCATGAGCAGCACCTCTGGCTCCACGGCGATGGCGCGGGCGATGCACAGACGCTGCTGCTGACCACCGGAAAGGCCGCCGCCCGGCTTGTCCAGGCGGTCCTTGACCTCGTCCCACAGGTTGGCGCCGCGCAGGGACTTCTCCGCGACTTCCTTGAGCTTCTTCTTGTTCTTCTCACCGGAAAGCTTGAGGCCAGCCACGACATTGTCCTCAATGGACATCGTGGGGAACGGGTTAGCCTTCTGGAAGACCATGCCGATGGTGTTGCGTACGGATACTGGGTCAACCTTTGGTCCGTAGATATTGGTGCCATCGAGCAGGATTTCACCCTTTACCGAGGCGCCGGGAATGACCTCGTGCATACGGTTGATGGTGCGCAGCACGGTGGACTTACCGCAGCCGGAAGGGCCGATGAATGCGGTCACGGCCTGGGCCGGGATCTGCATATTCACGTTCTGCACGGCGTGGAAGTCGCCGTAGAAAATGTTCACGTCATTGAGCGCGAGCTTAGACATTTGGGAGTTTCTCCTCTAGCAAGTGTATGGCGGAATCGAGTGTTACGGCGTTTTACTTCTTAACCGAGAACTTTGCGGACACGATGCGGGCCGCAATATTGAGGACGGCGATGAGGATAACCAGCGTCAAAGCTGCACCCCAAAGCTTGTCCAGCACGGCTGGCTGAGCGCCGGCCTTGTACATATCCAGCATCATCAACGGGAGCGAGGACTGAGATCCCTTGAAAGCGTCCCAATTGATGACGGAGGAGGAACCAACCAAGACCAGCACCGGCGAGGACTCACCCATCACGCGGGCAATCGCCAGCATGATGCCGGTGACAATGCCGGACAGGGCGGTAGGCAGAACGATACGGGCGATGGTCTTCCACTTTGGTACACCGAGCGCGTAGGACGCCTCACGCAAGTCCATTGGGACCACGCGCAGCATCTCTTCGGTATTGCGCACCACAATCGGAATCATCAGCAGTACCAGGGACAGCGCCACGGCGAAGCCAGAGCGACCGAAACCGAAGAGGGTAATCCACATGGCGAAGATGAACAGGGCTGCGACGATGGAAGGCACACCGGACAGGATGTCCACCATGAAGGTAGTGATGCGGCCAAGCCATCCACCCTTGGAGTACTCCACCAGGTAAATAGCGGTGAAGATGCCGATGGGAATGGAGATGACGGAAGCCAAAATGGTTTGCACGAAAGTACCCACGATTGCGTGGGCAGCACCGCCGCCAGCCGAGCTATTCATGATGCCGCGCTGGGAGGCGGTCCACCACTCAGGGTTGAGGATTACGCCACTACCGCGGGCGATGAGTTCCCACAGAACCCACACCAGCGGGACCATAGCCAAAATCATTGCGCCCCAGACCACTGCAGTGGCGATGTTATTGGTCATCTTGCGGGAGCCGGAGATGTCCAGGAATGTCGCGCCGCCTTGGGAGGCAGGCTTGGCATTAGTTGTCGTAGTCATTGATCCTCCCCTCCTTACTTCTTCTTCACGATGGCGCGGGCAATTGCGTTGACCACGAAGGTCAGCAAGAACAGCATGAGGCCGGCGGCGATGTAGGCACCAGCGCGCATCTCGTTACCGAACTCGGCGGATGCCAGGGCGATGGCCGTGGCGAAGGTCGTGCCGCCATCGAAAAGCGAGAAGCGGAAGTCAATCAGCGGGGAGACGACCATGTACAGCGCCATGGTCTCACCCAGCGCACGGCCCAGGCCGAGCATGGAGCCTGCGATATAGCCGGACATGCCGAATGGCAGCACGGTCATGCGGATAACTTCCCAACGGGTAGCGCCCAGCGCCAGGGCGGATTCCACCTGGCCTGGAGGGGTCTGCACGAAGACCTCGCGGGCGGTGGCCGCGATGATCGGCAGAATCATCACGGCGAGCACGATGCCACCGGTAAACAAGTTGCGGCCGGTAGCAAAAGAGGGCGAGTTATCGAAGACATGGAAGAGGAAGAAGCCGCCGGCCCAAGACTCCATCCAGGAGTAGAAGCCGGATAGCGCCGGGCCGAGAACCTGCCAGCCCCACAGACCATAAACAATGGAAGGAACCGCAGCGAGCATGTCCACCAGGAAGCCGAGAGGTTTGACCAAGCGGGCAGGCGCGTAGTTGGACAGGAAGATGGCAATGGCCAGGGCCACCGGCATAGCCAGCAGGAGGGCGAAGACGGAGATAAGGACGGTGGTACCGAACATGGTCGGGATACCGAACTTCATCGCAGAAGTATCGGTGGTCTCCCAACGGCCACCATAGGTAAAGAAACCCAAGATGCCGCCGTCGTTGACTCCCAGGGCGGGAACTGCACGCCACAGCAGGAAGGCGGCAATAGCCGCAATCATGACGGTAATAAGTGTTGCCGAAGCAGTGGACAGGAACTCAAAGACACGATCGCCTGGGCGCTTTACGCCGCTATTGGAGCTGGTGGTAGCTACTTCTTCGTGTCCGCTGGTGGAGACTCGCTCGGCAGCGGTGATATTCGCGTCCGCCTGCTCTGGAGCCGTGGTGAGATTATTGTCTGCCATGAGACTGTTAATCCTTTTCAGCGTTGAAAATGGAAAATATCGTTACATACCTGCGCCCCCAAAGCGCGAATCGTGTGCGGCAGTGGGGGCGGGAGGTATTAAGCTTTTACAGCTTTAGCGCTTACTGCAAAGCGTCAACAGCAGCCTTCAGCTTGTCCAGGTGAGCACCCTCAACCGGGATGAAGCCTTGCTCAGCCAGCTGGTCGTCCTGGTGATCCAGGACGGTGGTGAAGAAGGACTTGACCAGCTTGGAGGTCTCCTCATCGTAGCCCTTGGAGCAGACGATGTTGTAGGTGGTCAGGATGAGCGGGTATGCACCCTCGTTATCAGAGGAGAACAGTGCCTCAGAGTCAACAACCATGTTGTGCTCGGAGTCGGTCTTCTTGAACTCCAGGTTTTCCAAAGCCTTGTTGACGGACTCGGTGGAGAGCTCAACTGGGCCGTGGCCGAAGTCAATCTTGGCCTTCTTAACGCCTTCGCCTTCCTTCTGGTCTGCAAAGCCAGCCTCGACGTAGGTGATAGCACCGTCGATGCTTGCAACCTGGTCAGCAACGCCGGAGGAACCGTTAGCGCCCTCACCAACAGAATCCGGGAACTGCTTGCCCTCGGAGTCCCAGTCGCCCGTAGCGGCCTTCAGGAACTTCTGGAAGTTTGCGGAGGTACCGGACTCGTCGGAACGGAAGATGACGGTGATGTCCTTGTCCGGCAGGTCGGTGCCCTCGTTGTCAGCGGCGATAGCCTTGTCGTTCCACTTCTTGATTTCGCCCTTGAAGATCTTGCCCAGGGTCTTGGTGGAAAGGTTGATCTCGGTGTCACCCAGGTTGTAGGCGATTGCAACCGGGCCGATGGTGGTTGGCAGGTGCCATGCCTCGTTGCCGTCGCAACGCTTAGCGGCAGCCTCGACCTCGCCCTCGTCTTCCTTCAGGGCGGAGTCAGAACCAGCGAAGTCAGCCTGGCCGTTGGTGAAGGCCTCAACGCCGGCGCCGGAACCGGAAGCATTGTAGGACAGGGAAGCGTCTGGGTGATCCTCGGAGAACGCGGTTTGGAAGTAAGACATTGCGTTCTGCTGGGAGGATGCACCGTCGCCGACGAGCTCGCCGGAGACGTCCTCGCCGCCAGCGGAATCGGAGGAGGAGCCAGACTCCTCAGAGCAAGCTACGAGAGCGGTAGAGGTTGCGGCTACGATGCCGAAGATTGCGGCGGTGCGCTTGAAGTTGCGAATCACGGGAAAACCCTTTCCGGTGCAGATCAGAGATTGATTGTCCGAGGAAACCGCATCTCCTAGAGAGATATTTCCCGCATCCCGCTTCGCCTTCTGGGGCGAGATGCAGGTGCGCAGGTGCGGTTAACTCACAAGGTGTAAAGCTATCCGCAGGATCTGACCAAAAGGGTGCCAATAGGTGAACACTGAGTGAACAAACACGGGTCACTCCATGACTTTAATCACATACACCCCATACGACGTGTTCTTCATCAACTTTAAAGCCCAGGCGCTCATATGCTTTCAGCGCCGGATCATTGTCCGCTTCCACATAAAGAATTACCCGCTGAGCACCCTTTTCCACCATGCGACGCAGACCAATCTGCAGCAGCGGTCCACCCAATTTCTTGCCGCGATAGTCCGCAGCCAAGCCCACCACGTAGACCTCACCGAATCCCGGGGCTTCCTCCGCATGCCATTTGGTCCAGTGGAAGCCGGCTAGGACCGGATCTCCTGCCGTATCCCACAAGAAGAGCAGGTCAGCAGGATCAAACCAATCCGCCTCCATGCCGCGGTGCAGGCGTTCTATATCCCAGCCACCTTGCTCAGGGTGCCAGGAAAAAGCCTCATTATTTGCCTTGAGCCACTGCTCCTCCACAAACTCCTGCCCCCATTTTGCTACCGACTCGGAGTAATTGAGCGCCGTCAAAGGCACGTCCTCGGGACGGGCGACAGCAGCGAGCTCTTCTCCCCCAATACCCATAACCACTAGCTTACGGGTGACCTGCAGACCTCGGGAGTGTGCCAGGGCCTGTGCGGCCGGCAGGTTCCCGTGGGCCCAGGCCTGGAGATTGGGGGTTTCCGCGGCGGCGTCGTAAAGCAAAGCCCCATAGCCCTGTCCGCGGAAATCTGGGGCGATAAATAGCTCGGCGGTGGAACCATCCAGCCCAGCCACGCCGCACGGCTTCTTATCTACCCACGCCACCAAGTGGCGATGCTGCAGGCGGGAATCAGTGAGGCCATTAAGGAACTGCTCTGAAAGGGGCGCCATTCCATCCACACGTTCGGCCTGCTCAGCAAGCTCTTCTAGGCGGCTCGCCAGCTCCGGGGAGTCCGGCAGGTTTTCTTCCGTGATACTAAAGGCATTGCTAGTCATAGACCCCAGAATACGTAGGGTAAGAATGAAGGGGTGAGTGTTCTAAGAATTGACCGGCGCATCGTACACATCCTCCTCGTGGTGTGCGTATTCATTGCGGCCTGGGTGGCGGATGCCTGCGTGGCTATGCACACGGAACACAAGGTGGCACAGGCCGTAAAAGCCAATTCACGGCTGGAAAATACGCCAGATGTCTTTATCGGTGGCACCCCCTACGTGTGGGCTGCGGCCTCGAAGGAAATTCCCTATTTGGAGGTCAAGGCGCTCGACGTGGAGGTGCCCAAGCTGGGAATGGTCAATGCTTCGACCGTACTGCGCGATATTACAGTGACCCCAGAACAAGTAATGAACGGCGATATTGAGGGCGCGCCTGTTTCTACCTACTCGCGCGGCATTTCCTTAGACGGGGTGGCGTTGGGCCGCCTGCTGGGAATTACCGATCTATCCATTGCCAACCCAGACGATATCTCCCCTTCCGGTGGCACCTCCGCGGAAGCTGAGCTGACAGGCACCCTGCCTGGCGATACTCACAAGTCCACCGCCAAAGTCACCCTCCGCTTAGTCGGGCCGGAGTTTCGCATGCAGGTCTATGACACCGATGACGAGCGCCTGCAAAAGGCCTTTTCCCTCAACTTTGATACTCGCCAGCTTCCGCTTCCGGCCCAGGCTACCGCGGTAAAAATGCAGGGCGGCACCATCTCCTTCGAAATACAGCGCCGCAATATCAAGGTGCAGCTGGCCCAACTCTCTCCTCTGGAGATTGAAGGCTCGGAGCAAAAGGCCGTGGAAGAGGCAGAAAAGAAAGCCGCCGACACCAAGCACCGGGTGGGACCTGCGCCGCAGGCTAGCGCAGGCGGATAAAGTCCCGGAGCACTTCCTTCATCGTGCGCTTATGGACTTCTCTCCTATCCTGCGGGGCGAATACCTCGATGGCTTCCTTCACGGAGGCTAAGGTAACGGCATCGAAGCGCCCCTCAGATTCCCCGTCGGCCTGGAAGCGCTGCGGTTCGCGGCAGACCAGTTCGACGCGCATGGCATCGTCGAAGGCCACGGTCTTTTCTTTGGTGAGCTTATTGAGCCATCCACGTTTATCGGCACCAAAGAGGTGCAGCAGGCCGACGACGCCGCCAAGTCCGCTAAACTCCTCCAGGCCAAAAAGAGCAAGGCCCTCATCAAAAGAATTGCGCGGATTGGTCACAACCGGCAGAGGGCCTAGGAAGGTCCACGGGTTGGTATTGGAGGTAAACATGAGCGGCACATCGTCTTTGCGCAGCTGCTCGCCGGTGCTGGATTCGGCCTTAACCGCAATATGCGGTGGATTCTTCCGCGCGCGGCTCCACGCCCGAATGGCAACATTGAGATAGCGCAGTGGAGTGGCAGAAAATCCTTGCTCGCGCGCCCGGTCCACGCGCGCCAAAACATCCGCATCCAAGCCGAAGCCGGCATTGACGGCAAACCAGCGATCGTTCCACGTGCCCAGGTAAATGGTGCGACGGAGGTTGCGCTCCAGCATGCGCGCCAATACGTGAGTGGCTTCCACCGGAGTGTTGGGAAAACCTAGAGCGCGCACGAAAACATTGGCAGACCCGGTAGGAATTACGGCCAGCGCGGGGATGGAGTGGGGGTCGGGGCGCTGCCCATCGGCCGGGCCGAGGAGCCCGTTGACTACCTCGTTGACGGTCCCATCTCCGCCTACAGCGATAATGACGTCATAGTCATCCCTGGTCATTCCCTTGACCATCTCTTCGGCGTGACCGGGGTGGTGCGTAAATTGCACCTTCAGGCGCAGCCCCTCCACCGCTTGTAGGCAAGGAACGATTTGGCGGAAAAGGGCGTTGGTTTGTGAGGTCGAGTTGGGATTCGAGATCATCAATGCATGCACGAGGCCCAAGTCTAGTAGTTAAATAGGCGGGTTCACGACTAGGCTGGACGCCCATGAGCGAAAATAAAAATGAAACCACTCCCGAAAACATCGAAACCACCGCGGCTTCCCACCCGGAAAATGATCCGGGAAAGCTCAACGGCAACGATGCCGTGAACCAGGCCGCCGAGCAGTGGAAAGACGCCGCTAGCCGCAATATCCCCGCTCTCGAGCTGGGCGATACCCCGGTACCGGACGATACTGCCAACCTGCGCCAGGGCCCATCGCTGCACGACGGCCTGCTAGGACTGCTCCCCCTCGTGGGCGTCTGGCAAGGCGAGGGCCAGGCACACGATACGCAGGGCCAGGAATACACCTTTGGCCAGCAGCTGGTCATCGCCCACGATGGCGAGAATTACCTCACGTTTAGCTCCCGTACCTGGAAGATTGATACCGAGGGCAAGCCGGAAGGCCCCTCCGTGCGCGAGACCGGCTTCTGGCGCATTTCTGAAAAGGATGAAATCGAGGTCACTTACACCTCTTCAAACGGCATTGTGGAAATCTTCTACGGCGAGCCGTTCAATGACCGCGCATGGCAGCTGGAGTCCGCCTCCACCATGGTCACCGAAACCGGACCGAAAAACCTGGGGCCGGGCAAGCGCATGTACGGCCTGATGCCCAATAACAACCTGGGCTGGGTAGACGAGCGCATGGTTGATGGGGAAATGCGCCCCTACATGTCCGCGGAGCTCACCCGCATCGCTGGCTAGTCCCCCAGCGCTTTATCAATAAGGTCTCGAATGACGTCCACGTTATCCGGGGCCTTTAATTTTTTGCCATTAAGCCGGGTGACCCGGGCGGCAACGCGCACCGAGGACACCAGCCACACTGAGTCCGCCTTTTCCAGATACTCCACGGTGAGCGGCTTGGCTTTGCAGCGATAGCCCTCCTTAGTGGCGTGGGCGAAAAGGGCCGCCTGCGTGGTTCCGGGAAGGATGCCGCGGCCGGCGGCGGTGCGCAGTTTCTCTCCCTTGACGGCCACCACGGTCGAGGTTGCGCCCTCGAGGATTTCTCCGGTGTCCGGATCGGTGAGGATGAGATCCTCAAAGCCCTTCTCTCGCGCCATGCGCAGCATCGCCATCGTGGCCGCATAGTTGAGCGTCTTGGCGGGTAATTCCTCAGCTACGTGCCACAGGCGCGGGCTGGTCATTACGGCTACGCCGTGCGCGCGCTGTTCTAGGACCCTTTCCTCGATGGGCTGCACCACGACCCAAGCGCTCGGCCGCCCCGTGGAGGCGCGTCCGCGGGTATAGGTCCAGGGGCATTTAGCATCCCCTGTCTCTTCCCCGCAGAAATCCGCAATTGCAAGGCGCGTGGCTTCTTCCCACTTCTCCATGGGTGGTTCCGGCAGATTCATGGTGCGCGCCGAATCGCAGAAGCGTTGCGCGTGCCGCTGCAGGTTAGCGGCTTTTCCTCCGCGTACGAGCAAGGACTCAAAAATGCCGTCGCCGCGGGTGACCGCGGCATCATCCGCGTAGACGAGAGGCAGCGTAGACATATGCCTGCGTACCGACCCTCCAAAGGGCTCCACAACGTAGATGACCGGCTCTTTTCGCGGCGAGAACTTCATACCTTTGATTATGCCCTACCATCGGTAGTTGTGAGTTATTCTTCGCCTCTTCTGCAACGCACCGGTGCCGCGGAGCACCAGGACGCAACCGTACTCGATGCCCAAGGCGTGGCCTGGCACTATGGCAATCCGCTGGGTGAGCAACGAGCTGCCGATGGCGGCACCATAGTCATCGACCGTTCCCAACGCCGCGTCATCCGTGTCAGCGGCAAGGACGCCGCCGAGTTTCTTAATAGTTTGCTTTCGCAAAAGCTGGATACCGCCCCCGTGGGCTTTAGCGCCGGTGCCCTTGACCTAGACATCCAAGGACATATCCTCCACCACATGGATATCGTCCGCACCGAAGACGCCTTTCTTATCGACGTCCCTGCGGCCCAATTCGACTCCCTTTTCAAGTTCCTCACCATGATGGTCTTTTGGTCCGAGGTCACCGTAGAGGAAGCCGATATCGCCATCCTCACTCTCCTGGGTGAGACCGATATTGCGCCCCCACCCATGGTGGAGTTTTCCCGCCAGGTTCAGTGGACCGGAATCAATCGCGTTGACCTGGGAGTTCCGCGCGAATCCTTGGTTGAGGCAACGAAGCTCTTGGAGGAATCCGGCGCGCGACTGGCCGGGCTTATGGCGTTTACCGCCGAGCGTGTGCGGGCCCGTGAGCCGGAGCTGGCAGCGGATCTAGATAATAAATCCATCCCCCACGAGGTACCGCAGTGGATCAGCCGTAGCGCAGATAATCCGGCCCACGTCCACCTCAATAAGGGCTGTTACCGCGGTCAGGAAACGGTAGCGCGCGTGGAAAACCTCGGCCGCTCTCCTCGCCTATTGGTGCAGCTACACCTCGACGGCTCAGCCCCGCAACGGCCGAATGTGGGCGATGACATTACTTTCAATGGACGTAAGGTAGGCCGCATCGGCACGATCGTGGATGACTGCGATTTTGGCCCCATTGCCCTAGGCCTCGTGAAGCGCTCTGCGCTGGATGCCGGCACCCTAGAGGTGGGCGATACGGCGGCTTCAATTGATCCTTCTTCCATCCCCGAAGATGAGGGCCCCAAGGCCGGACGTGAGGCGGTAAACCGGCTGCGCGGACGTTAGATCTCCCACTAGCTAGGGGGCGGTGCGGAATTTTTTCGTCACACAGGCTATTGTGTCTTACAGGAAGATACTCAATAGACAAGTCGATGGGGCGCCCAAGAATCCCTGGCGCGCCCTACTAACCCAAGGGGGTCATGCACATGGGACGCGGACGCGCAAAGGCAAAGCAGACCAAAGTTGCACGCCAGCTCAAGTACAACTCACCCGAGATGGATATCGAGTCCCTACAACGGGAACTCGCCGCACAGCAAGAGGGTGACTCCCGCGATTATGAAGAGGATGACCCATACGCCGACTACGTCGATGAATGGGATGACGACCGCGACGAACGCTAATCTTCCGCTCGCCGCTGGATAGTTCAAGGGCCCTAGGATTTCCTAGGGCCCTTCCTCATGCCCTCCCCTAGCGGGGCAAGACACTATTAGAAATTTGGGTGCTCGCCGTGCATGAGCACGCGCGGCTCCTCGCCAGAGGCGGAGCGAACGGTGCCCAACTCCCACGCATCGATGTGGCGCGCGGTAAGCATTGCTAGGGCGCGGTCGCGGTCTTCAGGGTTGACCACGGCAATCATGCCCACGCCCATATTGAAGGTCTTCTCCATCTCAGCCAGCTCCACCTTGCCCACTGAGGAGATGAGCTTGAAGATCTGACCCGGGGTCCACGAAGCGCGGTTAATATCGGCGGCTAGGCCTTCCGGGATGACGCGCTCGAGGTTGCCGGCCAGCCCACCGCCGGTGACGTGGCAGAAGGTGGATACAGAGCACTCACTGGCCAAAGCCAGGCAGTCCTTGGCGTAGATGCGGGTAGGCTCCAGCAGTTCCTCTCCGAGGGGACGGCCGAGTTCCTCCACGTGGCCGTCGAGAGGCATGCCAGCCTGCTCCAAAAGGACGTGGCGGGCCAAAGAGTAGCCATTGGAGTGCAAGCCGGAAGACCCCATGGCGATGAGCACGTCGCCATCACGGACCTTATCGGGGCCGAGCACGCCATCAGCCTCAACGACGCCCACCGCGGTGGCGGAGACATCGTATTCATTTTCTTCCATCATGCCGGGGTGTTCGGCGGTCTCGCCGCCCAATAGCGCGGCACCGGCCTGCACACACCCCTCGGCGATGCCCTTGACTACCTCGGCCACCTTTTCCGGCACGACCTTGCCCACGGCAATATAGTCCTGCAAGAAAAGCGGCTCCGCGCCGCAGACGACGAGATCATCGACGCACATGGCGACCAAGTCGATGCCGATGGTGTCGTGCTTGTCCATGGCCTGGGCCACGGCCAGCTTGGTGCCAACGCCATCGGAACCCGCGGCCAAGATGGGCTCCTTATAATCGCCGAGCTTAAACAGGCCGGCAAAGCCGCCGAGGCCGCCAAGGACCTCGGGGCGGGTGGCGCGCTTGGCGTGCGGGGCGAAAAGCTCAACGGCGCGGTCGCCCTCTTCGATGCTGACGCCGGCTGCGGCGTAGGTATTGTCACTCATGGTTTCAAAAGTCCTTTGTTATTTGGTGCCGAGCAAGGTGCGCACGGCGTCTGCATTGGAGTTTCCGGCGGGCAGGCCGAGCGGGTACTCGCCCGTGAAGCAAGCGGTGCACAGCTCGGACCGGGGCTGCTCGGTGGCGGCCACCATCTCCTCAACGGAGACAAAGCCCAGGGAATCGGCGCCGATGGTGTCGCAGATAGTGGCGCAAACGGTTTCCGGATCGTCGGAGGGGCTGGCATTGGCAATCAGCTCGCCTGGGGAGGCGAAGTCAATGCCGTAGAAGCACGGCCACTTCACCGGCGGGGAGGCGATGCGCACGTGCACCTCGGCGGCACCGGCCTCGCGCAGCATGCGAATGAGCGCGCGCTGGGTATTTCCGCGCACGATGGAATCATCCACCACGACCAGCTTCTTGCCGTTGATGACCTCGCGCAGCGGGTTGAGCTTCAAGCGGATGCCCAGCTGGCGCAGGGTCTGGGTGGGCTGGATGAAGGTGCGGCCCACGTAGGCGTTTTTAACCAAACCGTGGGCGAAGGTGATTCCCGATTCGCGGGCATAGCCTACGGCGGCTGGATTACCGGATTCGGGTACTGGGATGACGAGGTCCGCGCCCTCCGCGGGGTATTCGCGGGCCAAGCGGCGGCCAATATCCACACGGGAGGCGTTGACGGAACGGCCCTTGATATCGCTATCCGGGCGGGCCAAGTAGACGTATTCGAAGACGCAACCGTGGCGCTTTGCCGGCGCGAAGTTCACGGATCGGATGCCAGCCTCATCGATGGCGACGAGTTCGCCGGGCTCAATTTCGCGGATGAACTGGGCGCCACAGATATCGAGCGCGCAGGTCTCGGAAGCTACTACCCAGCCCTTGGCCAGGCGGCCAAGGACAAGCGGGCGCACGCCGTGTGGGTCGCGGGCGGCGTACATGGTGTGCCCATCAGTAAAGGTCAAGCAGAACGCGCCCTTAACTCGCGGCAGCAGGTCGCGGGCGGAGTCAAAGACGGAGGTGTCTTCATCCACGCCGTCGGCAAGCAGCATGGACAAGCACATGGAGTCAGAAACGGATTCCTCGTGCGGCTTGATGAGGCCGCGTTGCACGGCTTCCTCGCGCAGCTCCAGGTAGTTGACCAGATTGCCGTTGTGCCCAAGGGCAATGTCTACCCCGGTGGAAGAGGTAGAAAACATGGGCTGCACGTTGGACCATTCCTTGCCGCCGGCGGTGGAATAGCGCGTGTGGCCCACCGCTACGTTTCCTTGCAGGGCGGACAGGGTGGATTCATCAAAGATATTGGCCACCAAGCCCATGTCTTTGAAGACGACGATACGGTCATCATCGCCCACTGCAATGCCAGCGGCCTCCTGGCCACGGTGTTGCAGGGCGAAGAGCCCAAAGTAGGTCAGCTTGGAGACTTCCTCCCCAGGAGCCCAAACGCCATAGACGCCGCATTCTTCGCGGGGCTCCTGCTCATTTTGATCGTCAAGATTGGTGATACTAGGAGTATGTACTTCTACCACGGCGTTTATATTAGCCTGTCGCGCCGCTGGAAACTAACGGAATGAGCGGCAACCACTGCGCGATTTCGCCCGCGCGGGAGCCGGAAGCATCCACGCGACCAGTGCCTACGGACTCTTCCCAGTCCGCCAATCCGGTGGCAAGACGCAGCCATGTCTCCGGGTCGGTCTCCACCACATTGGGTGGGGTGCCGCGGGTATGGCGGGGCCCTTCAATGCATTGCACCGCAACAAATGGGGGTACGCGCAGCTCCACGGAATGTCCCGGCGCGTCGGCCTCGAGGGTGCGGGCGGTGCGCCGGACGGCGTCGGCAAGCTGGGCCCTACCTGGCTTATCATGCTCCGCCGGGGCAGCAATCCAGTCTTTAATGGCCAAGACGGCCGCGCGGGTAGCGGCGGGATCGACGGGCTTTTTCATAACTACATCATAACTACTGTTATCTTGTTGTTTATGTCACCTACGCCTTCCGTTGCGGAAAATCAGAAATCGCCGGCGCTGACGCTGCGCTTTATGGCATCGCCAACCGACGTCACCATGGCCGGCGCCCCCGGCATCAGCGGCGGACGCGTCCTGGAATGGATTGATAAGGCCGCCTATGCCTGCGCCGTGCAGTGGTCCGGCCAGTACTGCGTGACCGCATACGTGGGCCATATTCACTTCACCCGCCCCATCCCTTCCGGGCACATCGTGGAGGTGCGCTCGCGCATCGCCATGACCGGCCGGTCTTCCATGCACATCGTCAATGAGGTGCTTTCGGCTGACCCGCGCGAAGGCATCTTCACTCGCGCCTGCGATTGCCTGGTCATCTTCGTAGCCAAGGACCCTGCCACTGGCAAGTCCACCCCGGTGCCGCCCTTCGTGCCGGAAACCGATGAACAGTGCCGCGTAGAAGAAGCAGCCAAGTCCCGCATTGAGCTGCGCAAGGCCATCGAGGCGGAGATGGAAGAGCAAACCTATGACGGGCCTTCCGATGCCCCGCGCATGGTCAACCGCTTCCTAGCCAAGCCCACCGACGTCAACTGGGGCGGCAAGGTCCACGGCGGCACCGCCATGCAATGGATCGATGAGGCCGGTGCGGCCTGCACCATGGAGTGGTCCGCCGAGCGCACCGTAGCTGTCTATGCCGGTGGCATCCGCTTCTACCGCCCGATTTCCATCGGCGACCTCATCGAGGTCGACGCCCGCATGATGCGTACCGATACCCGCTCGATGCAGATGTCCATCCACGTCCGCTCCGGCAACCCCCGCGGCGGCCGTGAGCACTTGCAAACCGCCATCCATGCCACCGTGGCCTATATCGCCCTCGATCATGATGGTCAGCCACAGGTGGCCCGCCCCTTCCATCCGCATACCGAGGAAGATAAGCGCTTGGCCGAGCACGCCACCGTGCTGCGCGAGCTACGCGCCAAGTACTCGCCAAAACCTTTGGTGGTGGCGCCGACAAATCAGCACATCGATTAACTGCTCTCCCCTCGTTTCGGTGTTAATAAGTCCATAGTGGGCGGCGAACACGCCTTCTTTCTGCTTTAGATGGACTTATACGCAGACGACGTTTCCTGCCGTCTGCTCTTATATCCACACAGAAACGAGGGAATATGCACACCCCAACTTTGCGCCGGTCGGTACGCACCGGCCTTGCCCTGATAGCTTCGGCCTGCCTCTTGGCGTCCTGCCAGAATCCGGATAACCGCCCAGCGGACGAAACTTCGGCCACCACACCCGAGTCTTCCGCCTCGCACAGCCCCACCAGTTCTGAGCCCGCGACCACAGAAGCAACCGAAACCTCCGCCACGGAAAGCGAGGGCCCACGCGCCACCGCCGAGGGACACGTGGTGGTCCTTTCTACCGGCGGCACTATCGCCAGCACACACGATAAGACTGGCGCGGTGGTGCCTACCGTTACTGGCTCCAAGTTGGTGGAACCGCTTTCTGGCACCTTTGATAACAACAAACTCACGTTAGAGGTCAAAGACATTGCTAAGCTGGATTCTTCCGCGATGACCTTGGACGATACCGATAGCATTATCACGGCCGTACACAAGGAGCTGCAGCGCAAGGACGTCGATGGTGTTGTGGTAACCCATGGCACCGATTCCATGGAAGAGACCGCCATCGCTGTCGATACCTTCCAAGACAGTGAGAAGCCGGTGGCCTTAACCGGTGCAATGCGCCCCTTTGATGATCCGAATCCAGATGGCCCGGATAACTTGGCGCTCGCGGTGAAGACCGTCACCGATCCCGCCAATAGGGGCCGCGGCACGTTTATCGCCTTTGCGGATCAGGTCATTCCTGCCCGCGGCGCTTTCAAGTCCGATACGTCCAAAGCCGATGGCTTTGCCAATAACAATGGCGAGAAGCAGCCTCAGCGCCCGAAGGCTCTGAAGTTTAAGCCACTGGGCAATACCCGCGTCGATATTATCGCCGCCTACCCCGGCGCGCCGGCTGATCTCATCCAGCGTTCCTTGGACAGCGGCGCCGAAGGCATCGTCATTGAGGGCATGGGCGCCGGCAATATCGGCGACGAGCTAGCCCAGGCTGCTCAGGCCGCGGCCAAGAAGGTTCCGGTGGTGCTCACCACCCGCGTGGATCACGGCCCAGTGGAGGGAATCTACGGCGGGGCCGGTGGCGGTGCCACGCTTGCCGACGCCGGCGTTATCTCCTCTGGCACCCTGCGCGCTCCCCAAGCACGTATGCTGCTTGCCGCCGCGATTACGACCGATACCGATCCCGCGGAGCTTTTCCCTGACGCTGACTAAGCAGCGCCTTGGACTACGACCATCCACACCGCCACGAGGTGCACCACCGCGGCCGCGATGGTCGCGGTGTGGAAGTGCTCATGGTAGCCGTAGTAGCGCGCGTTGCGCCCTGGCCATTTAAAGCCATAGACCAGCGCGCCTAGCGAGTACACCACCCCGCCGGCAAAGAGCAGCCACACCACAGCTGCCCCTGCCTGCGTCCACAGTGTGGGCAGAAGCGGCAGCACCAACCATCCCAGCGCTAGGTAGACCACCACGTCTAGCCAACGAGGATGGTTGATCCATACCAAGTTCAATACCACGCCAAGAATCGCTCCTGCCCAGGCAACGCCTAGCATCCATGCCGCCTGCACCGGTGATAACACGATGAGGCACAGCGGCGTATATGTCGCGGCAATAAACACCGAAATGGTCGCGTGGTCCGCGCGCCGCCACCACTGCACCGCACGCGCGCTCGCCCACGGATAGCGGTGATAAAGCGCTGAGACGCCAAAAAGCCCCACCAGCCCCACGCCGTAGACAGTCACGCCAAGCCCTTGCCACCAGTGCAGCGTCATCCATGCATAGGTGATAAGCACGGCGGAGGCAATCACCGACAATAGCGCCGCTATTGCATGCCCCCAGCCACGGCTAAGCGGCCTAGGCCCGCGGTCCGCCATCCAATAGGTTCGCTGGACAAGACCCGGCCCCGGCGCGCTATCTGCATGCATCTGTGCCACGAGGTACTTCCCTTCTGCTAGCCGCAACCAACCCCAACAAGAAACTTACGATACCGTAAGTCTACGGGCGTGGCCGGAGGGCTTCAAGGAAAATCGCTTCGAAATGCTGCTAACTTTCCGCAGCCGAGCCTTCCTCTACCAGCCCATCAACAATGCGCACCGTCTCCATCGCCACGCGAGTAACCTTGCCAATTAGGTCCACGATGTAGCGCGGATTGTCCACCTCATCGGCCCAATCATTCGGGTCATTGACAATGCCGGAGGCCTTATCTTTTTTGACCTGGTAGCGGTCAATCAACCACGCTACCGCTGAGCGCGAGCCCAGCATGTACTCATCCGCCTCTTCCGGAATACCGGATATGGTCACGCGTTTGTTGTAGATCAGCTTGGTCACATCATTGACGTTCTTGCCCGTTTCCGGGTCCTTGCGCTTGGCCCACTTCATCTTGAGCACGCGCCACGTCTCACGGTCGGACTCATCACCCTTGACCTGAATGTCCAGCGGCCACGGCTCCACGGATTCGTAGTTCACGTGCAAGTCCATTAGTTCCTGGCCCGCAGCAGCAAACTTGTCGAACTCCACACGCGACGACGGCGTCTCAATATGTGGCAGCATCTTCTTCAAATCCGCCGCATACTTCGTGCGATAACCAGGATCATGCAGCTTGCCGTAGACAAAGTGGAAGATGTCATCGCCCGTAACGTCAGCGCCCAACGCCTCCCGATACGAGGTCTTAATCTCATCAGTGATGTTGTCCACGCGCACGTACCCATCAACAACCTCACCGACCTTGCCATAGATGCTGGATTCGCTCTGCTTGACGACGCCCCCTCACTAAACAGTCCTCCGTCGTCGGCCTCGACGGCGGACCAGGTGAAGCGGGGAAAGAATTGGCCTGAGCCAGATCCGCTTAAACACAAATCAGGAAGCAAATCTGTAGCTAATGAATTGAATTGTCTAGCGGCACTACTAACTGCGGGAATATAAAATCCGATATTTGATTGCTGTGGAGTCGGAAACATTGATGGGAGTTGATAGCGTCGATGATTCAATTGGCTATCAAAATAGACAATCTGCCGGTGAAAAGGTCGATAGAGACTTGAAACGGTAAAACCAGTCTGCCTCAGCTCTAACCGTCTATCCAACTGTTTCTCTAAACTAGAGGACCATTTACTGCGCGTAGAATCGATAAACCACGGCTCTTGCTTGAGGAAGTCCTTCGCCTTCTGATCTGGCTTGATTGCTTCGAGCGCCTGAGAATACGTATCTCTCAACGTAGCAACTTGTTTCTCAAGAGCTGAGGTAGAAGAAGAATAAACCCAGGAATCACGGTTAGTTTGAAGCCCCGCAGAAAACACATTGAAAATTGTCCTACTTGTTCCCTTCTTCTCGCCGATAACAGGCCAAGTTTCGAATTCTTCCGATCGCTGATTCAGCCAGTCACCTTCCTTGTTGGGTGTAACGGCTTGCCAGTCAATGGTTTCAATTGAGGAAGAGTCGACGATGCCAAGCTTCTCCTCTGCGGTGAGATAGTCGCCGATGTCACGGTAGTGCAGTTCGAAGCCTGACTTTGTTGGATCTTTAACACCGATTGTTATAGCTACAGTACTGCGGGAACCAGATCCAAAGACTTTGCCGCCTTCTTTTCGTGATTGCTCACCTGCTGTACGTTGGTTCCCTCGAAGGTTAAACACATAAAGGTCGGTGAAGTCCTCGGCCATCGATAAGCGCACGCCGTCGCCAGTGTTGCCGTCTATCCATCCGCCATTGGACACGAAGGCTACTATGCCTTAGTCGCCGATGCGGTCGGTGGCCCACCTAAAAGCGCGCAGGTACGAGTCGTACAAGGAGTTTTTATTAGTGGCTGTGGATTTCTCCGCGTAGGTTTCTGCAATGCGCTTGTCCAGGCTCGGATATTTCTGGTTGGCGTTCAAATCGTTGGCGGACTTTTGGCCGGCAGAATATGGCGGGTTGCCAATAACTACGTTGATGGGCGCATTCTTTTGGCGAAAGAATACGACCGCATCCAACGCCGGCACATCCACGCCCTCGGACAGACGGCGTGCATTGGTAAGCATGCGGCTTTCGTTTTCATCCGCCGGCGATTCGATCCGAGAAAGCTTGGTGCCACGCTCCATGGCGTTCATGCCGCCATCAACGTGCTGTGCAGCAACGCGCAGATCAACGTTGGTCAAGGAGACATCGTTCAGCACTGCCTTATCCTTGAGCAGCTCCTGGTGGGTGGCAATGAGCGAAGGATAGGTATCAGCGATGAGCTGTGAGGACTTAATGTCTTTGGCAAAGGCCACAGCGCGTTGCATAGGCTGGGCGTTTTCCTCAAAGCCGCCTTTCTTGCCCTGCAATTCACCAGAGCGCTTGGCCAAACCATTCCAAGCACCGATCATCGCCGAAGCCGTGGTGAGGTTTATCTGGTTGTCGTCGCTGCGGGCCATCGCTTCCGCGGCCACGGACTCATCGACCGTCATGACAAGAACCTTGTAATCAGTCAATAAGCCCTTATCCACCGCCTCCCCAAAGCCAAGGCGGTAGAATTCGGGCCCATAGATGCCCTCATCATCCATGGAGGTCAACTCGGCGGAGTGCTCGGCGGCCTTGCCCTTTACCGCGTCGTCATAAAGCCTTGGCGTGGCGGTCATATAAAGACGCTTTGCCGCCCTGATATAGCCAGCATCATGGATGCGTACAAAGTTGCTGGCATCCTCACCAGCCAAGGTAATACCAGTGGTGCGGTGGGCCTCATCGCAGATGACCAAATCAAAATCATCTAGACCCTGCTGCTGTGCCTCGTGGACCGCCGGCAGGGACTGGTACGTAGAAAAGACGATATTGAGGCCCTTAGCGCGCTTGCCAGAAGCAAAGCGCTGCGTAATCTCCTCACCGTCGGTAGATACAGGAACCTCAAGGTCATAGACCGCAATGTCTTCCGCCTTCTTCGAAACCTTCGAATCCGAGCACACCGCGAAGGCACGCATGTCTAGGCGGCCTTGAGCGGTCCACTCCTTTAGTGTTTGCGACAACAAGGAAATGGAAGGAACGAGGAACAGAATACGGGCTTTGCCACCATTCTCTTCTGCGACGCGCTCCGCTAGGCGCAGCGCGGTGAAGGTCTTGCCGGTACCGCAGGCCATGATGAGCTTGCCGCGATCATGGGTCTTAAATCCTTCAATGGCCTTATCAATGGCCGTTTGCTGGTGCGGGCGCGGTTCGAAAGTTTCGCGCTGCGAAAGGTTAATTTGGATATTTTTATCCCGGACCTCAGAGCCTGGGAACGCCACATCCCAGTTGATTGGGGACTCCGCAATGGTCGAAATTCCGATGCGGCTGGTGGGAATCATCTGGTTGGCCAACGCCGCTTCCGCATGTGAAGACCAATGATCAGTGGTGGAGATAATCATGCGGCTGCCAAAGTATTCGGTGCCGTTTTCGGTCTCGAAAGAATGCCCTGAGGCCTCAAAGAAGGAATCGAGATGAGATTTCTGGATACGCGCATTTGATGCGTAGAACTTGCACTGGATGGCCATCCACGTGCCGTCATCTACGCGGTGGGCGACTAGGTCGATGCCGGTATCAGCGGTGCCACCGTTGTAGCGCCAATCAACCCAGCGGGTGACCTCATCAAATTGGGTTCTCAAAGTCGGATCGGTACGGAAAAAATTCACCATGAGCTTTTCAAAGGCGATGCCGTACTTCGCCTTTGGTTGGTTTTCGCGCAGTTAATCCAATACCTCGGAGAATTTTGACATACCAGCATTATGCCTGACCTGCCAGCCATCCACTGGCTTACGTCGCCTAACTTTGGTCAATTTAGCACCGAGCGTTTAGGATCCTTCCCTTATAGGTCATCTTCTAAGTCATTGGCTTGAAAGAATTCAGTCATAGCCTGCAACAGGTGCTGGTTCCATACGCCGTGTGCGCTCAAGGCGGAAGCATGATCGGCATGCGGGCGCACGTACTCTTCAAGCTCTACGCCTTTGTCCTTCGCCCGCTGGCGAAAGTCATCGTAACTAGCCGGTGGAACTAACCGGTCGTGGTCACTGCGCACGATCATGATAGGCGGCATATCCGAGGTCAGATGCGTAGCTGAAGTCACGAAGTCCGCGCGGTCTGGATATTCCTTAGGCGTTCCACCCAGGTATTTCTCCACGGTATCGCGGGAGCCCTGCCCGGCATAGGGGTCGTCAGAATCATAAATGTGGCGCACATCCAAGGCCGGTGAATCCGCATAGACGGCGCTGGGAACAGCCGGCGTACCGGAACAGTCGGTGAAAGGCAGCTGGCTGGGGTGTGCGGCGACATCGGCAGTCGCGTTCAGGACCAACTGCCCCCCGGCGGATTCACCATAGGTAAAGAAGCGCTCCGAGTCGCCGCCATAATCTGCGGCATGGGCGTTGACCCAGTTCATCGCGCAGCCCACCTGCCCCGCCGCCACCTTCCACGTAGGCTGTTCCCAGCTAGACAATGTGTAGTCAATGGATAATACGAGGTAACCACGCTGGGCCATCTGCCGCATATTGAAAGCCTGGGAGCGCTTAGTCATCTGGTCCCAACCGCCGCCGTGGACATACATCATCACCGGGTGCTTGCGCGGATGGCTGCTGCCGGAGCGAATACTGTGTGTCTCCGGAGAGTAGATATCCATGGTGAGGTCATCGCCGTTGAAGGAGTCATATGTCACCGTATGATCCGGGCCTTCATCGGCCTTCTCAACGCCGGTCCAAGTAAAGGCCGCCGGGATATCGACGTCGGTTCCCTGCTCTTTTGCGGCATGAATCTGTGTTCCCAATAAACCCACGCTCGCTACCAAGGCAATGCCAGCTAACACACTTGGCACGTAGCAGCTGCGCGAGGCCAACGCGCCCAGCGCCGCCAAGATCACCAATACCAGCGCAATCAGCAACAGCGGCCCTATGTACTGCGGCCCGATGAGCGATCCAGCGCCCCAATATGAAATGTGCGGGGTAAAGGGCGAGACCGCTAGCCACAGCACCAGCATTGCTATAAGTGTCAACGGAATCGAGAGCAGCCGGGCGATAACCTTCATGCCCGCCAGGGTAGACCCTGGTGCTTAGAGTTCGTTGTGGCGGAGCCTACCTGGCCTTTGACAAAGACAAAGCAGGTTAGAAATACGGCTTAGCTGGCTGTGTAGCTCGCCTACAACGCCACTGGCACGCTATCCCGAACATAAGTCGGAATGAATGTGTATTGTTCCCGTCTCCCCACACCTATAACAGAGGCCAAGAGCGCCCAGCATCAACTCGGCAGTGGCCACTCAGTAAACCTTGCCGGTACTAAAAGGGAAGTTGGATGCCGAACTTATGTAGCAGACTTTCTATCTGCTGCCGGTTAATGTACACAGTTCCAACTGCAATAGTCAGTATGCTGACGAGGGCACCAACTACCGCCCACATCTTCGACTGTGAAGAGGCAACGCTACTTCCTGTTTGTGGCTTGTACCCGCTGTCCGCGGTGGAATCAATATGAGCTTGAGAGTGGTCAGAGACAGAACCAAGCGGCAGACAAGCGGACAGCTCATCGATGGTATAAAACGTCGAGCCCTCACTTATTGGCTCACACCCCGCCTTGAAGGGAATTTCCTTCTCGTTGTACAGCATGCGCACGAGGGTCTCGCCATTGTCATTCTGGAAGGCATCCCACTGGATATTTGCTCCCATTGGGGAGACCTTGTCACCACGCCAATCCGAGTTCTGCCAGGTGTAGAGCTCTCCTGCGGGAACTCCATTCTCTGAGCCAGGCGGTTTCAGCAATGCGGCGAGCGGAATGATGGTTTCCGCGTGACCAAACCTATATTCCGCAGCTATATCACCACCGGCCGCGCGATCCTGTACGCCCTCAATCATTTCCTCAAGCAGTGGCTCATAATTGTCGTAAGAAACAGTGCGACCCTCGATAGCCGGCCCCTTCTCATAGAAGTCTTCTACATCCAATAGGTATGCAAAGGTAGGCCCGCTCGCATCGTCCATGTACTGATCAAATATCCACCCCTCAGCAGGGGTTTTCTCCTCATGAGCAAGTGCTGGAGCAATGATGTACAGATTGTAGAACTGCAGCGCGGCGTCCACTATTCCTTCTACTGTCTTGCCATCCTTTTCACGGGCGCTAAATGAAATGGACCCATCTTTTAACTCATCGATAAAATCCGAGGTGAAAATCTTGGACAGCAACTCCTGCGATGCTTCTTGGGAGGCCGGCTTGGAATAAGCTTCCTGGATCTTTTCCTGTAGCTGCGGTGAGTCTTTCCACGCCGAATATTTTTCGTACGACGGTGACTTCTTATCTTTATGCGCATACATCAGGTCAGTGCGTGGCTCGATGGTGACATGACCATCGTTGGTTCCGTCCACGAGGTTGTCAGCAAGAGTGGGAGCTTCCTTCAGCCACGCCGCACCGAAATTCCAACCAGAGTCATTAGCGCGGTCCTCACCCGAAGAGATGAATTTCACCTTGGAGTCGTCCCTGTCGATGCTGTGCATAAGCTCAGCATTGCGTTGCGCATTGCGCTGACCAATCCCCCGCAGTTCTTCCCGCCCAACTGCGGTGAGGTTTCCGTATCCGGCGTCTTGTCCGGCGCCACCGGCCAATTCCTCATTCACGGAAATCATCGCTTCTACCTGCGGAATGAGCTTTTCTCCTAAATCCGTGAGCTCACCACGCTCCTGAGCATACTCCAGCATCTGCTGCGCGAGGTCGTCATACTTAAAGCTAGACAGACCACGCGAGCCATGCCGGTCCACCGTGGAGGTATAGATCTGTCGGAATCCTGCGGGAGCTTCGGAGTACTCCCGCCCCTGCGGTTCATAGTGCTGTTTGGTGGAGTAATAGGAACCATTCTCGGCGGCGGTGGCGGGCACTGTTACACCAGCACACGCAACGGCAGCAATAAGAGCGAGAGTACGAATGCGCATTAGACGTTGGCTTCCATGAGTAGTGGATATTTTGAAGAGGGACACACCCACGGTAGGCCGCTGACGTTACGGAAAGGTTGCCTGAAAGGAAAATGATTGAAAAGAACTCGTCCCGACGCTGTTCTTTATAAGGCCGAGCCTTTGTCCCTGCTCCTAACGAGCATAAAAGCCCGGCCGGAGCCGGGCTTTTCGCATTCTCGCTTCGTTGCGTGTATGCAACGCCGGGAGTTTTTACTCCACCACGGAGTTAGCACCCACGGCGTGGTCGAAGAGGTCCGGCAAGGTGGCGGACCAGGCGGAAACCAGCTGGGAGATGGCGACGGACTCGCCGCCGAGGGTGAGTGCACCGGTTTCGGTGGTCTCACCCACGATGGCGGCTGGGATGCCCAGCTCGCCGGCGCGGGCAAGCACCTCATCGGCGCGGTCGGCGGTGGTGGCCACGAGCACGCGGGAGGCGGACTCGGAGAAAGCAGCGACAAACTCGTCCTCGTGGACCGCGGTGAGGTCCAGGTTGAGGCCGAGGCCGGCGCCGTCGGCAGTAGCACCGGCGCGCTTTGCCATCTCAAAGGCGGTGACGGCAAGGCCGCCCTCGGAGATATCGTGCGCGGCGGTGAGCAAATCATTGCCGTGGAAGAACTCGGCCAGGCGCTTCTCGTTGGCCATGTCCACCTGCGGCGGCAGGCCATTGAGGGAGGAAGCCTCGGAGGTATCGGCGCTGACCTGCTGCCAGATGGAGCCGCCGAACTCGTCCTTGGTCTCACCTAGGGCGATGAGAACTTCCTTTTCACCTACGGTGCCGAGCTCATTGCCAATGGCCTTGTGCACGTCATCGATAACGCCCAGCACGCCCACCACCGGGGTAGGCAGGATCGGCTCCTCGCCGGTCTGGTTGTAGAAGGAGACGTTGCCGCCGGAGACGGGGATGGAAAGCTCCACGGCGGCGTCGGCAAGCCCATGCACTGACTCGCGGAACTGCCACATAACGTCGGGGTTCTCCGGGGAGCCGTAGTTTAGGCAGTTGGTAATCGCGACAGGCTTGGCGCCGGTGACGGCCACGTTGCGGTAGGCCTCCGCCAGCGCGAGGCGGGCGCCCATGTTCGGATCCAGCTTGGTGTAGCGGCCGGATGCATCGGCGGACACGGCCACGCCGCGGCCGGTCTCCTCATCGATGCGCAGCACGCCGGCATCCGCATGGTGGGACTGGACGGTATTGCCGCGCACGTAGCGGTCATACTGGTTCATGATGAAATCACGTGAGCACAGCGCCGGAGAAGACACGAGCTTCTGCAGGGACTCAACCAGGCCGCGCTTGTCGGTGCCCTGGTACTTCTGCAGCTCATCCTGCCACTCCGGGCGGGCATAGGGGCGCTCGTACACCGGGGCCTCATCCGCGATGGTGCCGGCCGGGGCATCCACGACGACCTCGCCCTGGTGGCGGATGACCAGGTGGTTACCCTCGGTGACCTCGCCAATCTCGGCGCAGGTTACATCCCAGTACGCGCAGATTTCGCGGAACTTCGCTACGTTCTCCGGAGCCACAACAGCGCACATGCGTTCCTGGGACTCGGAGGCGAGGATCTCGGCCGCGGTCATATTCTGCGCGCGCAGCGGCACGTTATCGAGGTTGACCTCCATGCCGCCATCGCCGGAGGCAGCCAGCTCGGAGGTAGCGCAGGCCAGACCCGCGCCGCCCAAGTCCTGAATGCCTACGACCACGCCGGCGTGGTAGAGGTCCAGGCAGCACTCGATAAGCACCTTCTCTGCGAAGGGGTCGCCTACCTGTACGGCCGGCAGCTTGCGCTCGGCGCCGTCCTCGAAGGTATCGGAGGCCAGCACGGATACGCCGCCGATGCCGTCCAAGCCGGTGCGGGAGCCGAAAAGCATGACCTTATTGCCCTTGCCGGACGCAAAGGCCAGCTTCAAATCCTCCACCTTGAGGGTGCCCACGCACAGCGCGTTGACCAGTGGGTTACCCGCGTAGGTCTCATCAAAGACGGTCTCGCCACCAATATTGGGCAGACCCAGGGAGTTGCCGTAGCCGCCAATGCCGGAGACCACGCCGGGAAGGACGCGCTTGGTATCGGGGGCGTCGGCAGGCCCAAAGCGCAGCTGGTCCATCACGGCAATCGGGCGAGCGCCCATGGCCATAATGTCGCGGACGATGCCGCCCACGCCGGTGGCCGCACCCTGGTAAGGCTCCACGTAGGAGGGGTGGTTGTGGGACTCCACGCGGAAGGTCACCGCGTTGCCGTCTCCGATATCCACCACGCCGGCGTTCTCACCGATGCCGGCGAGGATCTTCTCCCCCATCTCCTCGGTCATGGTCTCGCCAAAGTAACGCAGGTGCGTCTTGGAAGACTTATAGGAGCAGTGCTCCGACCACATGACGGAGTACATGGTCAGCTCCGCATCGGTGGGGCGACGGCCCAGAATATCGTGGATGCGCTGGTACTCGTCGTCCTTCAGGCCGAGTTCCGCGTAGGGCTGCTGCTCGTCCGGGGTGGACTGCGCCTTTTCTACGGTGTCATTATGAACGGTCATGAAAATGGCCTCCTTAAACCGCCGGCGCCTGGGCGACGGCCTTGATGGCGGATACGAAAAGTCCCAGTCCGTCGGTGGATGGGCCGGTTAGCGTGTCAATGGCGTGCTCTGGGTGTGGCATGAGGCCGACGATGCGGCCGGACTCATCGCTCACACCGGCAATGCCGTTGACGGAGCCGTTGTAATTGTCGGTATAGCGGAAGACCACGCGGCCCTCGCCTTCGATGCGGGCGATATCATCATCACCAGCCTGGAAGCGGCCCTCACCGTGCTTGGCGGGCACCAGGATCTTCTGGCCCTGCTCAAACTCGCTGGTCCATGCGGTGGTGGAATTGGCCACCTCGAGGTAGGTATCGGTGCAGTGGAAGTGCAGGCCCTTATTGCGGGTCAGCGCGCCCGGCAGCAGACCCGCCTCGGTAAGGATTTGGAAGCCATTGCAGATGCCAAGCACCGGCATGCCCTGCTTCGCACGATCGATAACGGACTGCATCACCGGCGCGAGCGCGGAAATCGCACCCGAGCGCAGGTAGTCACCATAAGAAAAACCGCCCGGCACTACGACCGCATCCACGCCGTGCAGATCCGTATCTGCGTGCCAGAGGCTTTTCACCTCTGCGCCGGCGGTGCGGGCAGCGCGAGCGGCATCCACATCATCCAGGGTTCCGGGGAAAGTGATTACTCCGATTGTGGCGGTCACTTACTTGACCTCCAGCCCAACAACCTCGTAGTCCTCGATGACGGTATTGGCCAGCAGCGTGGCGGCTACCTTCTCCAAGTCCTCTGCGGTGACGGAGTCATCGACCTCGAGCTCGAAGCGCTTTCCCTGACGCACATCGCTGACACCGGATACCCCGATGCGACCCAGCGCGCGGACGACGGCTTGGCCCTGCGGATCCAGAATCTCCGCCTTGGGCATGACATTGACAACTACACGAGCCATGAAATATTTGCCTTACTGTATGGGGCTTTGGTCTGCGCGGCTTAGTCTAGTTGGCACCCCCGCCTTTTACCTAGACTCACCCCCGCTGTGTGGGTTTCACCCCGGTTGGGCAAACTCTACGTGAACCCCAAACGACGCTCTAGCAAACTTCGGCGTGCGCTCCCGCCTGGCCTGGCGCGGTGCTCTACTAATAGACGACGCACACTGTCGCTCTCTTTTTAAGGTTGAATCTATGTCTTCTCGCCGCCTAGGTGCGCTGGCGCTCGCCACCGCCTTGTCTTCTGCCGCCCTTGCCGTTCCCACTGCCACGGCTGCCACCGACGGTTCCGCCGCTGTCATCTCCGAGGTCTACGGGGGAGGCGGCAATAAGGGCGCTGCCTTCACCCATGACTTTATCGAGCTCTATAACCCCACCGATGCTCCAATTGACCTGACCGGATACACCGTGGAGTACTTCTCCGCCTCCGGCAACACCGGCGGCAAGGTGGGGCTTTCCGGCACCATTGCCCCGTACGGCTACTTCCTGGTGCAGGGCGCGGCCGGCAATGGCGCGGGCGAGGCCCTGCCTGCCCCAGATGCCGAGGGCAGCCTCAATATGTCCGGCTCCAAGGGCTCCGTGCAGCTTGCCGACGCCACCGGTACCCCCATCGACGCCATCGGCTACGGCGCCGCTTCCCTCAAGGAAGGCACCGCCGCCGCTGGCCTGTCCAATGCCAAGTCCGCCTCCCGCGACGCCGCGGGCACCGATAGCGATGACAACGCCGCCGACTTCACCACCGGCACCCCTACCCCGACCAATTCCGGTAACGAGGCCCCTGCCCCGCAGCCTGAGAATCCGGCCGAGCCCGAGCAACCTGCTCCCGAGGGCGTCACCGCCATCGCGGATATCCAAGGCACCGGCGCTGAGTCCCCGCTCAAGGACCAGACCGTTGCCACCGAGGGCGTCGTCACCGGCGTGTGGTCCGAAGGCGGACTCAATGGCTTCACTATTCAGACCGGTGGTACTGGCACCGAGGCCACCGATGCCTCCCAGGCCCTCTTCGTGTACATGGGTGATAAGCCAGCCGACCAGTACCCGGACCTCGAGGATTCCGTTGCGGTCACCGGCAAGGTCTCCGAGTTCTATGGTTCCACCCAAATCACCGCCGCCGAGGTCACGCAGCTCGATGCCCCGCTAGAGAAGGTCACCCCACTGAAGGTCGACCAGCTTCCTGATGGCAACGAGGCCCGCGAGCCCTTCGAGCACATGCTCATCCAGCCCGGCGAGCACACCGTAACCAATAACTACGCTTTCAACCAGTACGGCGAGATTGGCCTTGCCCCTGGCAAGGAAGCCTTCCGCCAGCCTTCCGATATCTTCTCCCCTTCCACGGATCCCAATTCCGATATCCAGAAGCTGACCAAGGACAACGCCGATAAACTGGTCACCTTGGACGATGGCCGCACCCGCGACTACTTAAAGACCGACCAGAATACCCCGCTGCCGTATATCGCCCAGGATGATGCCCACACCATCAAGTCCCTGCGTACCACCGATACCGTCTCTTTCCAGCACCCGGTCATCGTAGGCTTTTCTCACGAGCAGTGGCGCTTCCAGCCCACCACCCCAGTCACCGGCAACACCGCGGGCGCAGACCTGCCCATCTCTTGGGAGAACTCCCGCGAGGCTGAGCTGCACGCCATCGATGACGTCAAGGGCGAATACACCATCGGCGCCTTCAACGTTTTGAATTACTTCACCTCCCTGGGCGAGGAACTCGGCGGCAGCGCCTACACCGACCGCGAGGGCAATAAGGTCACGGTCAACCGCGGTAAGACCCGCGGCGCCTATACCCAATCCGCACTCGCGGACCAGGAACGCAAGATTGTCGCGGCCATCAACGGCCTCAATGCCGATGTCATCGGCCTTTCCGAAATCGAAGATGGCTACGCTGTCACCGGTGACTTTGCCCAGCGCGATAAGGCACTCAAGCACCTGACGGAAAAGCTCAATGAGGCCGCCGGCTCCGATAAGTGGGCCTTCGTTCCTTCCCCGTCCAAGGACGCCGTACCAGACTCCCCGGATGTCATCCGCACCGCGTTTATCTACCACAAGGATGTGGTGAAGCCTGTCGGCGAGTCCCGCATCTTCCAGGACGATCGCTTCACCGGCACCGCCCGCGAGCCTCTTGCCCAGGAATTCCAACCGCTAAAGGAGGGCGAGGAGTCCTTCGTTGCCGTGGCCAACCATTTCAAGTCCAAGGGCTCGGTGGCCAAGGGCGATGCCGATTCCGGCGATGGCCAGGGCAATAACCCGAACGTGCGCAACGCGCAGGCACAGGCCGTCCTCGATGCCCTCCACAAGCAGGAAGACTGGAAGGATAAGCCGCTTTTCGCCCTAGGCGATTTCAATACCTATACTCACGAGACCGCGCTCGACGTCTTCCGCAACGATGGCTTTACCGTGCCCGCCGAAAAATATGGTGCCGATCCCTCCTACCAGTTCTCCGGCCTGCTTGGCACCTTGGACCACGTGCTGGCAAACAAGGTAGCCACCGGCACGCTTGACGACGCCCAAGTCTGGAACATCAATGCCGACGAACCCGTTGCCTTCGAGTATTCCCGCCGCAACTACAATATCGTCGACTTCTACGATGACTCCCCGTTCCGCGCCTCTGACCATGACCCAGTCAAGGTCGGTTTCACCCTCGGTGCGGACGACTCCGCCGGCCAGCCAGACGATCCTGCGGATGATCCTGCAGATGATCCGGCGGATAAGCCTTCCGATGAACCTTCCGATAAGCCAGAGGACAAGCCGTCAGAAAAGCCCGGTAAGCCTGGCTTCGGTTCCAACTCCAGCACTAGCTCTGTCGGCGCCGGTATCGCCGCTGCCATCGCGGCTATCGCCGGCCTCGTCGCCATCCCCGGCTTCCTCGCTGTGACCGGCAATCTCCAGAAGGCCATCCCGGCCCCGATCTGGGGCATGCTGCCGCAAGAAGTAAAGAACTTCATCACCAGCCTGCAGCGCTAATCGCCCACAGACGCAGACCCCGCTCGCTTCGGAGAAATCCTAAGCGTGCGGGGTCTTAATTTTTGCGATTTCAACGATTTCGTCCATCTAAAACACTACAACCGTTGACGGAAACAGGGTTTTAGATGGACGAAATCGTGCTACCGGACATAGACACCACCAACCATCCCCGCCACTTTTGTTCGCAGAACCTCTGACGAGGGAATGCGCTCCCTAATTTGGCAGGAAGGCGCCATAATCGGCAGGGGTCGCCCCAGCGTTAATAGCCCGGTCGGCAGCTTTGACGAAGTCATGGATCACCTTGCGGTCATCTAGGTTGCGGCCGGACACGGACAGGCGAACGGTATTGCCGCGCTGCGCGGACCGCTCTGCTGCACGAATGATGTTCTTGCGCCACCACTTAGCGGAGCCAAAGCCCTCGCCAAAGGACAAGTTACGGGCCTGGTGGAATTTGCCGGAATTGATCTGCAAAACACCGCGGGTAGAGGCTGCCACCTCAAACTTAAACTGTGGCAATACCTGCAGGGTGCCGGGAGACATGCGCCAGCGCGGCGGGGCGAAAATTGTGGGTTCGAAGCCGATCTTGGCCATCTGACGGGTCGCACCCGCGAGTCGCAGCTTTGCCTCGTGGGAGTCGAGATTCGCAAACTCTGCACGACGTCCCTGCACCGAGCGGTCGAAACCGTTGAGGATGAGTATGCGGCCGGCATCGGCTTGGTCTCGGAGCCAGCTTTTGGTGTCTTTATCTTTCGCAAGGTGCCAGTTGCCGTCGATATGCGGGGCAATAAGCAGGGAAACAGGAATCTCCTCTCGATCAAGGATCGAGAGGAGCCGGCTAGCCTGCTTCCGTGTGTCATCAAAGATGCTGGAGATCGATACCAGAAGGTGGCCATTCATAAGAAAAATTATCGCACAGGAATTTAGGATTCGCGCGCTGGCCCCCTATCCGGGTTTTACTTCTCCAGACCGGTGGCCTTATTGATCGTCCACGCATACTCGAAGGCGTTTTGGCGCCACTTTTCATAACGGCCGGACACTCCACCGTGGCCTGCAGCCATTTCAGTTTTGAGCAGGAACTCACCGCCGGTGGCCGTCGCCCGCAGCTGGGCAATCCACTTGGCCGGTTCAACGTAGAGCACGCGGGTATCGTTTAGCGAGGTAATAGCCAGGATGTCCGGGTAGTCCTTGACCTCGATATTCTCGTACGGCGAGTAGGACTTCATGTAGTCATAGACCTCAGGATCGTGGTACGGGTCGCCCCACTCCTCCCACTCAGGCACGGTAAGCGGCAGTTCCGGCATGAGGATCGAGGTCAGAGGATCCACGAACGGAACAACGGCTTGGATGGCGGTAAAGCGGTCTGGGGCCATATTGGCGATTGCACCCATAAGCATTCCGCCGGCCGAACCGCCCTCGGCCACCATTTGGTCTGCGGTGGTCACGCCTCGGGCGATGAGGTCATCGGCAACGGCGATGAAGTCAGTAAAGGTGTTTTTCTTTTTGAGCATTTTGCCATCGTCGTACCACGTGCGCCCCATCTCGCCGCCGCCGCGTACATGGGCAACCGCAAAAATCATGCCGCGGTCCATCAGGGACAGGCGGGTCACGGAGAAGGCCGGATCCACGCTGACCTCATAGGAGCCATAGCCGTAGAGCAGAGTCGGATTCGGCTGGGTGCGGTCAAGATCGGCGCGATGAACAATGGAGACGGGGATGTCGGTGCCGTCGGCAGCCGTGGTCCACAAGCGGTAGGCCACATAATCATCCGGATTATAACCACCGGGAACCTCTTGCTCCTTGAGCAGGGTGTACTCGCCGGTGTCCACGCGGTAATCGAAAAGCTGGGCGGGCTGGGTAAAGGACACATAGCTTACGCGAAGCACCGGCGCGTCCCACTCCGGGTTACCAGATACGGAAACGGTGAAAAGCTCTTCGTTGAAGTTGAGCTCTTCGAATTCGCCAAAGCCGTCGTTAATGCGCATGATGGCGGCACGGCCGATGCCGCCGCGGCGGTAACCCACCACAATTTGGTCGCGGTAGGTATCCACGCCCTCGATGCGGGTGGTTTCCTTATGAGGCAGCAGCGCGGGCAGATCCCGGAGAGCGGGCAGCTCGCCGTCGGCCTTGGTATAGCCCACCTCGAAGTTGGGGCCGGTGGCATTGTGGGTGACAATCCAGTAGTTCTCGCCCTTGACGACGGCGTGATCGACGTCGTAGTCCACGCCGGATTCACGCTCCCACAGCAGGCGGAAGTCGCCCTCGGGGTTGTCCTCTTCGAGCACCCATACCTCAGAGGTCACCTTGGAGCTTATGCCAAGGAAGAGGTACTTATCAGAGCGGGCGCTGCCGATGCCGACGTTGAAGTGCTCGTCATCTTCCTTAAACACCTGCACGTCCTCGGACTGCGCGGTGCCTACCTTGTGGCGCCAAATGGTATCGGGACGCCATGCATCGTCGACGGTGGTGTAGAAAATAAAGCCGTCTCCGGCCCAGGTAGCGCCGTAAAAGATGCCCTCTAGGTGGTCGTCGAGAAGCTCGCCGGTCTCCAGGTCCTTGATGTAGAGTTCAAAGCGCTCATCTCCGGCAAAATCCACCGAATAGGCTAGGTAGCGGCCAGAATCAGAGATGGAGGCGGCACCGAGCGCGAAGAAGTCCTTCCCCTCGGCCAACGCGTTGGCGTCGAGGATAATCTCTTCCCCGTCCGGGGTGCCTTCCTCCGGGATAATCGGGGCGGCCCAGGGATCAGAACCCTCCTCTACCGGAAGGCGGCAGGAATAACCGTAGCTCTTACCTTCCTCAGTGCGGCCGTAGTACCAGTAATCGCCGCGGCGGGAGGGCACGGACATATCAGTCTGTTTGATGCGGGACTTAATCTCCTGGAAGATATTCTCCGTCATCTCCCCCAAGTGCGCGGTCTTCGCCTTGGTGTAATCATTTTCGGCGTTGAGGTAATCCAGGGTTTCCTGGGATTCCTTATCGCGCAGCCACTCGTAGTTATCCACGAACTCCCGGCCGTGGAAGGAACGGGTCACGGGGTGGACGGCGGCTACGGGGGCGGAAAGATTCTCGTTGCTCATGCCGTCCCACTGTACGCGTGGCACCCCGTGGTGCGGGAGCTTCGGCGGGGAGTTAGTCCTCGGGCGAGAGGAAATCAGCGAAATGCTTGCCGGACAGCCGCTCGTAGGCCTCGATGTAGCGCAGGCGGGTGGCGGAAACGACGTCGGCAGGCAGCTGAGGCGGGGTGCCGTCGGCGGCTTGGTCCCATCCGGAGGCGTCGGAAGTCAGCCAATTGCGTACATATTGCTTGTCGAAGGAAGGCTGAACCTCGCCCTCGACATAAGAATCAGCCGGCCAGTAGCGGGAGGAATCTGGGGTGAGGACCTCATCGGCCAGCACGAGCGTGCCGTCCTGGTCGAGGCCGAACTCGAACTTGGTATCGGCGAGGATGATGCCCTTGTCCTCCGCGAGTGCGGCGGCCGTGGAATAGATGCGCAGGGTGGCCGCGCGTAGCTCCTCGGCGCGCTCGGCGCCTAGCTTGTCCACCACGTAGTCGAAGGACACGTTCTCATCGTGCTCGCCCTGCTCCGCCTTGGTGGCCGGGGTGAAGATGGGCTCGGGCAGGCGGGAAGCCTCCACGAGGCCATCTGGCAGCTCGATGCCACACACGGTGCCATTGGCCTTGTACTCCTTCAAACCGGAGCCGGTGAGAAAGCCGCGGGCCACACACTCGAAGGGCAGCATGTCCAATTTCTTGACTACCATCGCGCGGCCGAGGCACTCGGCAGGGATGCGCTCATCATCGAGCGGGCCGGCCAGGTGGTTGGGAAAATCGATGGAATCGAAGAAGAACTTCGAGGTCGCGGTCAGCACGCGACCTTTATCCGGGATGGCCGGCTCTAAGGCGTGGTCGTAGGCGGAGATGCGGTCCGAAACCACCATCAGCAGGGTGTTTTCGTCTACATCGTAGATATCGCGGACCTTGCCGGAGGCAAGATGGGTATATGAAGAAAGCTCAGGACGCATGGCTTTCATTCTAGCGCCCAGGGGTGGCGATTAGGTTTCGATCAAATAAGCCCCGGAATCCGGGCGGGATCCGGGGACTATTTGATCGAATTGCGAAGGGAGCCGGAAAATGCGGGCTAGAGGATTTCGCCCGGGGTATAGGCGGCGGCCTTGGGGTGCTCGCCTACCAAGGCGTTAATGCGGTTGAGCACCTGGTTGACCTGGGACTCGGCAGCGCCGATGAAGGCGTGCTTATCGGCCAGGGCGGCCTCGAGGTCGGACTCGTCCATGGGCAGGCGGTCATCGGCAGCAAGGCGCTGGACCAAGTCCTGCTCGCCGCCGTTTTCGCGCATATTAAGCGCAACGGCTACGGCGTTTTCCTTGATGACCTCGTGGGCAGTCTCGCGGCCCACGCCGGCACGCACGGCCGCCATGAGGATGCGGGTGGTAGCCAGGAAGGGCAGGTAGCGCTCCAATTCGCGGTCAATCATGGCGGGGAAGGCACCGAACTCGTCGAGGACGGTGAGGAAGGTTTCGAATTGGCCGTCGAGGGCAAAGAAGGCGTCGGGAAGCGCGACGCGGCGGACGACCGAGCAGAAGACATCGCCTTCGTTCCACTGCTGGCCGGCCAGGTCTGCGGCCATGGTGAGGTAGCCGCGGAGGATGACCTGCAGGCCGCCGACGCGCTCGCAGGAGCGGGCGTTCATCTTGTGCGGCATGGCAGAAGAGCCGACCTGGCCTTCCTTGAAGCCTTCGGTGACGGTCTCATTGCCTGCCATCAGGCGGATGGTAGTTGCCAACGAGGACGGGGCGGCGCCGAGCTCCACTAGGGCGGAGATTGCGTCAAAGTCGAGGGAGCGTGGGTAGACTTGGCCCACGGAGTTGAAGATGCGGTGGAAGCCCAGGTAATCCGCGATGGCGGTCTCCAGGGAGGCAAGTTTGTCTTCGGAGCCGCCCATGAGATCCAGCATGTCTTGGGAGGTGCCCATCGGCCCCTTGATGCCGCGCAGCGGGTAGCGCGCGAGAAGGTCTTCGACACGCTCGATGGCCAGCAGCATCTCATCGCCGGCCGTAGCAAAGCGCTTGCCCAGGGTGGTGGCCTGCGCGGCCACGTTATGGGAGCGGCCGGCCATAACCAGAGACTGGTACTCGGCGGCATGACGGCCGATGCGGGAGACCACGGCAATGGCCTTATCGCGGATGATCTCCAGCGAGGTGTGGATTTGCAGCTGTTCCACGTTCTCGGTGAGATCACGGCTGGTCATGCCCTTGTGGATATGCTCATAACCGGCCAACGCATTGAACTCCTCGATGCGGGCCTTCACATCGTGGCGGGTCACGCGCTCGCGCTCCGCGATGGACTCGAGGTTCACGTCTTCCACCACGGCCTCGTAGGCATCGATGGCTTTGGAGGGGATGTCTACGCCCAAATCCTTTTGGGCGCGCATAACCGCAATCCAGAGCTTGCGTTCCAGGATGATTTTATGCTCCGGGCTCCAGATATTGGACAGCTCTGCGGAGGCATAGCGGGAGGACAGGACGTTGGAAATCTTCTTCTTTTCAGCCACGTGGCTATTATTCCATGCCTGCCCCACCGCGGGGTGAAGGGTTAGAGAGAAATCTCACCGTCTTCTGCTCGCTTGCCGATGTCCCGGCGGACAAAACCACCCGCAAACTCGATGCCGTCGACGGTGGCGTAGGCGTCTGCTCGCGCTTCAGCCAGCGTGGATCCCTTTCCCAGCACGCTAAGCACGCGACCGCCCGCGGTGTGGTAGGCCCCGTCGGTGTGAACGGTGCCGGCGTGCAGGACGCGTTGCGGATCATCCAGCGCAGCTCCGGAGATGGCATCGCCCTTGCGCGGGGAGGCCGGGTAGCCTTCTGCCGCCATGACTACGATAACGGCGAAGCCATCCTCCCATTCCAGCGGCGCGAGCTCGGCCAGGGTGCCAGTCGCGGTGGCGTGGAGGGCCTCTGCTAGTGGGGACTTGAGAAGGGAAAGCACGGCCTGGGTCTCGGGATCGCCGAAGCGGCAGTTGAACTCGACTACGGCCGGGCCTTCTTCGCCCCACGCCAAGCCGGCATAAAGCAGGCCGGAATATGGGGTGCCGCGGCGTACCATCTCCTTGGCCACAGGGACGCAAACCTCGTCCACGATGCGCTGCACGCCCTCCTCCGGCAGCCACGGCAACGGGGTGTACGCCCCCATGCCGCCGGTATTGGGGCCTTCGTCGTTGTCATAGGCGCGCTTGTGGTCCTGAGCTGGCAGCAGCGGGACGACGGTCTCGCCGTCAACCAGGCAGAAAAGCGAAATTTCAGGTCCATCGAGGAAAGACTCCAGCAGCACCGGATTGCCGGCGGCAAGGACGGTATCTACGTGAGCGCGGGCAGCGGCGCGGTCCGCGGTGACCACCACGCCTTTGCCGCCGGCAAGACCATCGTCTTTGACCACAAACTGTGGGCCGAAGCGGTCGAGCGCGGCCTCAATGTCTTCCTCGGCCGCACCTGGGCGCAGCTGTTCCGCGCGAGCGGTCTTAACGCCTGCCGCCTCCATGACGTCCTTGGCAAAGGCCTTGGATCCCTCGATCTGGGCTGCTTCCTTGCTGGGGCCGAAGACCGCGATGCCGGCGGCGCGCAGGGCATCTGCCACGCCAGCAACGAGCGGCACCTCGGGACCGATGACGACGAGATCTGCGGCGATATCCCGGGCCAGTTCTACCATGCGATCCACGTCATCTACATGGGAGTATTCCGGGTGGACCGTGGCGAGAGTGGACATGGCCGCGCTGCCCGGCGCGGCGTGGATTTCGGTGCTCTGGGGGTCGGCGGACAGGCCCTTAACAAGGGCGTGTTCACGGCCGCCCGAACCAATTACGAGAATGCGCATGCCCACCATCATAACCAGCGGGTAGCCTGGCACACATGGCTTCTGTATTTAGCAAGATCATTAACGGTGAACTACCCGCTCGCTTTGTCTACCGCGATGAGACCTGCGTGGCTTTCCTCTCCATCGAGCCGCTGCGCTACGGCCACACCCTGGTCGTGCCCATCGAGGAAGTAGATAAGTGGACCGACCTGGATCCGCAGACCTGGGCCCACCTCAACGAGGTCGCCCTGGAAATCGGCGGTGCCATCAAGACCGCGTTCAATACCCCGCGCACTGGCTATATCATCGCCGGATTCGACGTCCCGCATACCCACATCCATCTCTTCCCTACCGAGAAGATGGAAGAGTATGACTTTGCCAAGGCCTTCGACGCCGATAACACCGACGATGCCGCGATGGATGAGGCGGCCGCCCGCATCCGCCAGCACCTGGGCTGCAACGAGGAAGGCTTTCGGGAGGAGGACTAGGACTCAGAGGGGGCGTCGGCAAGCGCGGGCAGGCGCACCGTAAAGGTGGTGCCGCGGCCGAGCTCGGAGTCGACGCTAATGCTGCCATCGTGCTGTTCCACTAGGGAGTGGACGATGGCCAAGCCCAAGCCGGAACCGCCGGTATCGCGGGTGCGCGAGGTATCCGCGCGGTAGAAGCGCTCGAAGATATGCGCCGCATCTTCTTTGGACATGCCTTTGCCATCATCGATGACATCGACCAGCACGTCATTAGCTTCACGGCGCAGGCGCAGCGTCACCGTGGCCCCCTCGCCGCCGTGGCGGATGCCATTGGTCACTAGGTTAAGCAGCACCTGGTGCAGGCGGCTGGCATCACCATTGACCACGGGGATGGACTTGGCATCATTGGCCACCGAAATCTCGCGGCCGGGGAAGGCCGCACGCGCGGACGAGCCTACGGACAGGGCCAGTTCCAATAGATCCACCGGACGCAGGTCGAGGCGTGTACCCTCAGCGCGGGTAAGCGCCAGCAAATCCTCCACCAGCAGGGACATGCGCTTCGATTCATCATCGATCTTAGAAAAGACCATGTCCACGTCCTTGGTGGCACCGGAGCGATAAAGCTCGGTATAGCCGCGCAGGCTAGTAAGCGGCGTGCGCAGCTCGTGCGAGGCATCACCTACGAAGCGGCGCATCTGTTCCTCTTTGTCCTGCGCACGCACGACGGAGCGCTGTAGCTGCCCCAGCATAATATTGAGCGCGGCGGCCAGCTGGCCCACCTCGGTATGCAGCGGCCACTTGGGAACGCGCTTGTCCAGGTCGCCCGCCGCGATTTCCGACGCCGTCTTTTCCACCACCCGCAGCGGCCGTAACGCCCTGCGGATAAACCAGAAACCCACGGCCGCAATGGCGGCCAAGGCGATGGCGGCGATAGTCACCTGCACCATCGCCAGGCCGTGCAGGATTTCCTTTTCATGGGTCATGTCCTTGGCGATGACCGTGATGACGCCATTAGAATCCGCAAAAGCCAGCGCGCGCCACTTGGTATTGTTCTCGATGGACCCAACGGTGGTGGGATAGCCGCCAAGCGGGATATTCTCCGCATTCGGTGTGGTCGAAGACGGCCCCGAATAGCGGATGGTGCCATTGGGCAGGTAGTTCAGCACCACGTATTCGGTAGGCGGGCGCTTAGTGTGATCACCGATAAAGAAGTCATTGCTGATATCGCGTGCCCACGTAGTCGATGCGGAGCGCAGCTCATCATCGACGTTATTAAAGAGCACATTGCGCATAATGGAGTTCACCGCAAAGGACGAGCCTGTAATACCCAGCCCAGAGACTACGACAAGGAGGATGACCAACCACGTTCGCAGCGGCATTGCCTGCGGAATCTGGGAAAACATCCGCCGCTTGGAGGACTTGTCCTCCCCCTCGTCTTGCCCTAGGCCTTCATGCCACATGGATTGCGGGCGCGCTGCCGCTGGCGCAGGCGCCTGGCCCTGGGTCTCCTGTGAATCTTCCATTACTACAGCACTTTAGGAGCGCGGGGTGCGCAGTACATAACCCACGCCGCGCACGGTGTGGATCAACTGGGTATCGCCCGTATCAATCTTACGGCGCAGGTAGGAGATATAGGACTCGACCACGTTGCCATCGCCGCCGAAATCGTAGTGCCACACGTTATCCAAAATCTTGGACTTAGACAGCACCACTTCTTTGTTCTGCATGAGGTAGCGCAGCAGATTGAACTCGGTGGGGGAAAGCTCGATGAGCTCACCGGCCTTGGTGACCTCATGGGTGTCATCATTAAGCGTCAAATCTGCGTAGCTCATGGTGGCGTCGTTGGTGGATTCTTCCGCCGCACCACCGCGGCGCATGATGACACGCAGGCGGGTAATGACCTCTTCCAGGCTAAATGGCTTGGTCACATAATCATCCGCGCCGATGGTCAGGCCGTGGATGCGCTGGTCCACCCCATCCTTTGCCGTGAGGTACAGCACTGGGCCGTCCAGCCCCTCCTGACGCAGCTTTCCTAGCAGCTCGAAGCCGTCCATGCCCGGCATCATCACGTCCAGGATGTAGGCATCAGGGTTTACCTCACGGGCTACGCGCAGCGCCTCGTGGCCGGAATTGGCGCTGAAGACCTCGAAGTTCTGGAACTTCAACGATACGGTGAGCAGCTCCACGATATTGGGCTCGTCATCGACGACAAGAACCTTGGCGAGTTTTTTGTCTTCCATGTTCTCCTCAGACTCCCTTAAAGGTTGCGATTTTCTATCACGCAATCATGACACGCTTGCTTCCCAGCCTACTGAAGAGTTTCTGGCTGAATCCTGTGAACATAGATGCTCGCTCTGGTCGCCGCAAAAGAAAACCACGCCCCTCCCCTAGTGAGGAAGAGCGTGGTAGTTAGCGCGGCGCGCTATTTAGAAGTCCTGCGGGCGTGGGATATTGCGCAGGTTGGACTTTGCCATGGTGATCATCTGGCCCACACCACCGTCCAGAACGGTGCGGGTTGCAGCCTTGGAGAAGCCCATGAGCTGCTCGATGGTCAGCGTTGGTGGCAGGGACAGGGCGTTGGGGTCAGTAACGACGTCGATAAGAGCCGGGCCGTTGTAGGCCAACGCCTTCTTGATCTGCTCCGGAGCTTCCTTCGGATCCTCGATGCGGAAGTGCTTGATACCGGAAGCCTCTGCAATCTTGGCAAAGTTGACAGACTCGTGGTCGGTCTCGTGCTCTGGCAGGCCCTGCACCAGCATCTCCAGCTTGACCATGCCCAGGGAAGAGTTATTGAACACGAACATCTTGATAGGCAGGTTGTGGAGCTTTACGGTCAGCAGCTCACCCATCAGCATGGATAGTCCGCCGTCACCAGAGAAGGTGATGACCTGGCGGCCAGGGTTAGCGGCCTGTGCACCCAGCGCCTGTGGCAGGGCGTTGGCCATGGTGCCGTGGCGGAAGGAGCCAATCTGCTCGCGCTTGCCGTTGGCAGTGATGTAGCGAGCGCCCCACACGTTGCACATGCCGGTATCGACGGTGAAGATGGCATCTTCATCCGCGTTCCTATCAATGAGGTCTGCAACGTACTCTGGGTGGATCGGGGTGTGCTTATCCACGTTGGAGGTGTAGGCCTCTACAACGTGCTCCAGCTTGCCGTAGTGCTTCTTGAGCATCTTATCCAAGAAGGAGCGGTCCTTCTTCTCATCCACGTGCGGCAGGATGTTCTCGATGGTAGCGGCTACATCGCCGGTAACCGGATAAGAAATCTTGGTGCGGCGGCCGATGTGGGAGCCGTTGATGTCCACCTGTGCCACATTGGCATCCGGCAGGAAGTCGTTGTACGGGAAGTCGGTGCCCAACAGGATGAGCAGGTCAGCCTCGTGGGTGGCCTCGTGTGCTGCGCCGTAGCCCAGCAGGCCGTTCATGCCCACATCGAATGGGTTCTCGTACTGGATGTACATCTTGCCACCCAAGGCGTGGCCGATAGGAGCCTTAATCTTCTCCGCCAGCTTCAGCACCTGTTCGCGGGCATCCTTGACGCCAGCGCCAACGAAGAGGGTGACAGTCTTAGCCTCGTTGATGGCCTGGGTCAGGGCCGCAGCCTCGGCTGGGTCTGGGAAGACAACCGGGCGACCGGTAGAGATCTTGGACTCCACAAAGGAGTCATCGTCGGCGTCCTGCATGGAGACGTCGCCCGGGATGACCAGCACGGAAACACCGTTGCCCGCCATGGTGGACTGAATGGCGTGGTGCAGGACAACACCGCCCTGCTCAGCGGAATTGACCATCTCGCAATAACCAGAGCACTCCTGGAAGATTGCCTCTGGGTGGGTCTCCTGGAAGAACTTGGAGCCGATCTGGCGGGATGGAATGTGGGAAGCCAGCGCCAGAACCTTGGCGCCGTTGCGGTGGGCGTCATACAGGCCCTGGATGAGGTGAGTGTTGCCCGGACCGCAGGATGCAGCACATACTGCCAGCTTGCCGGTGGTCAGGGAATCTGCCTCAGCGGCGAAGGCTGCAGCCTCCTCATTGCGGACGTGAATCCACTCGATGGAGGAGCGACGAACTGCATCCACGATCGGATTCAGAGAGTCACCGACTAGGCCATAAATGCGCTCGACACCCTGCTTTTCTAGGGTGTCAACTAGCTGTTCTGCATAGTTACGTGCCATTAATTATCATCCTTAACTCTTAATTGGTGCTAATACCACTGTGCTACTTACACCGCAGGAAAGTCCACTATTCTCCTATACACTCACACACTGCGTCCAGCTGTGAGGAAGGTAATACTAACCTATCTTCGACTGTAAACTATAACGACCGTTCGGTACTGTTTACTCTGCTATGAGTATCCACCCGCCCCGCGCACGAAGCCGCACCGCTCCGGCCTCCACGGCCGCACAACGGTGGTCTTTCTGCGCCGTCATCTCTCTGGGGTTACTCATGGTTGGGCTGGATAATTCCATCCTCTACACCGCATTGCCGCAACTATCGCAGCAATTGCATACCACCGATACCCAGCAACTATGGATTATCAACGCCTACGCGTTGGCACTCTCCGGTCTCCTTCTCGGTACCGGCACGCTAGGTGATCGCACCGGCCACCGGCGGATGTTCCTCATTGGTCTGGCCATTTTTGGCGGCGCCTCCCTACTCGCCGCCTATTCCCCCAGCGCCTGGACGCTGGTCCTAAGCCGGGCCTTCCTCGGCTGCGGCGCCGCCATCATGATGCCATCGAGCCTTGCGCTTATCCGCCTTACCTTTCCCGATGAGGTGGAGCGCAACACGGCCATTGGCATTTGGGGTTCCGTCGCCGTCATCGGCGCGGCGGCCGGCCCCACCGTGGGCGGCTTCTTTTTGGAGCACTTCTGGTGGGGCTCAGTATTCCTACTCAATGTCCCGGTCGTGGCCCTTGCCCTCGCGTTGACCTTGCTCCTAGCTCCGCCAAACGCCCCAAATCCCCTTAAACACTGGGACTTTCCTTCGTCCCTGTATTCCCTTATCACTCTTACCAGCCTGGTACTGGCCATTAAATCCCTGCCACACGCGTGGCCGGTGAGCGTCGCTGCGGCTGCCGTCTTCGTCTGCGGCGCGCTCGCCTTTGCCCACCGCCAGACCCGCTTGGCAGATCCCCTTCTGACCTTCGACATCTTTGGTTCCCGCGTCTTCAGCGGCGGGGCCTTAGCGGCCGGCGGCGCCATGTTCGGAATGTCCGGCCTGGAGCTGCTCAGCACCCAAAAGCTGCAGCTTGTCGACGCCCTCTCCCCCCTCCACGCCGGCCTTATCATCTCCGCCATGGCGCTATCTGCCATCCCTACCTCCATCTTGGGCGGCGCCACATTGCATCGCCTGGGATTCCTCCCGCTCATAAGCGGCGGATTCCTCCTTATGGCCACCGGCATGATCCTGCTGCTCGCAACCCGAGGCGAGGCGCTTGCCCTACTCGTTGTCGCGCTCGTCCTCACCGGCCTAGGCGCGGGCCTTGCCATGTCCGTATCCTCAACCGCCATCATCAATGCCGCGCCCCTCCACCGCACCGGCATGGCCGCTGGCGTAGAGGCGGTCTCCTATGAATTTGGCACCCTGATTTCCATTGCCCTGACCGGCACCCTCGTGCCTTTACTCATGGCCCGCGAACTCCCACCTCACCTCGCAGAACTAGGAACCGACGCGCTGCATCACCCCGCTTCCCACGCGACCGCCGCCAGCGCCTACAATGCCGGGTATCTTTCCACCATCGGCGGCCTGGCTTGCTTCGCCTTACTCCTAGCCGCGATAACCGCCTGGTGCTTCCGCGATAACCCCAAATCAGGAGATCCCCATGCCGCGAATCAACAAAAAGACCGCAGCCCTTGAAGCTGCGCTCGACATCATCGCCGCCGAGGATGTCTCCGGCCTTACCTATGACTCCCTGGCGCAGGCGACCGGCATGTCCAAGTCCGGTCTCATCTACCACTTTCCTACCCGCCACAACCTGCTGGTAGATTGTCACCGCTTTTGCGCTGAGCGCTGGGAAGAAGAGCTCGAGCAACTAGCCGGCGGCCACCCTGCCAGCGAGCTCAGCTTGGCCGAGCGCTCCCGCGCCTTGGTGCTATCCATGGGTAAAAAAGATCCCCTCGTCAAGCTGTTGATGTGCGTGCACTCCCAGACCCACCCAGATTTTTCTGCCCAGTGGGCAGATGTGGATGCACGGTGGATGGTGGATCCTTCCGCCGCCGAGACGGACGAGGATGACCTACTCGTCATGTTGCTTAGTACGGGGCTGTGGGTGCACGATCACCTCAACCAGCGCAAGCTCTCCCCCGCTAACCGCCAACGCATGGTTGACCGGCTTTTGGGCTTATTGATGCCCCCACAAAACACCACGAAGGCTAGGCCCACGCTGGACCCAGCCTCCTTTTGAGCTGGAGACGAGACTTGAACTCGCAACCTACGCATTACAAGTGCGTTGCGCTACCAATTGCGCCACTCCAGCACCGCGGGAGATATCCCGCTCGTTGCATAGTACCCGAGCACCAACGCTAAAGGGAAAGCCGGTCCCCCATCTATGCATTGACAGGGTACAGGGGCTAAAGTTCAGGCAGAATCTATCCCACTTTCTCAGCGCTTTTTCGAGGGTTATTTCCGTGTCATTTTTGTCCGCTATGCGGGAGCGCCTGCGCGCTTCCTCGGGCCAAGTAGCCATCATCGACGCGGCTAAAGCCGCACCGCCGCCATCGCCACTCGCCCCGGTCGATCTCCATGATGCCGCCCAGGTCACCGGCGTCATGGAGATCGCCGCCCGCATTGGTGAAATCCTCATCGGCGCCGGTACGGCTAACTCGGATGCCCGCGCCCAGGTACACCTGGCGGCATCTTCCTATGGCTTGCACTACTGCCACGTGGATATCTTGATGAATACCATCACCATCCACACCACCATCGGCACCGGCGAGCAGCGCCAAAACCTGCACGTCTTCCGTGTGGTGCCGAGCATTGGCGTGGATTTTTCCAAGCTCTCGGCCGTCGATAAGCTCATTCGCTCTATCCACTCCGGCCAGATGCCACCGGCCATGGCGGAGCAGCGCCTCGACGAGATTGACCGCATGCCCGCCCCTTATAAGCCGGCCACGGTCATGCTCGGCTGGGGCGCGATGGGTGGCCTGATTTCCATGATGCTCGGCGGCGATCTGCTCGTCGGCGTGGTGGCCTTTGTGGTTTCCGCCTTCATCATGGGTCTGAACGCTTGGTTGGCCAACTATCGCTTGCCGCCCTTCTATCAGAATGTGGTCGGTGGCTTCTTCGCTGTCTTCCCTGCCGCCATTTTGTACAACGTGGCGGCCTCGTTCGGCATTAATTTCTCGCCGGCACAGATCATCGCCTCCGGCATCATCGTGCTGGTAGCGGGTCTAACCTTGGTGCAATCGCTGGTCGACGGCATCACGCGCGCCCCCGTAACCTCCTCCGCCCGCTTCTTTGAGGCGCTGCTGTCTACTGGTGCCATCATCGCCGGCGTAGGCGTGGGCATCCAGCTGGCTGATTCGCTGGGCTTTAATCTTCCGCCGCTGGCCACGCTGGCCCCGCCGGTCTACCACGAGATTCCGCTGCTGGTGGTGCTCGGTGGCACTGGCTCCGCCGCCTTTGCGCTAGCCTGCGGGGCTGCCTGGATCGAGATCACCATGTCGGGGCTTACCGCCGCGGCCGGCATGATCTTCTATTACTTCGTGGTGGTGCCGTTTGGCATCGGCCCGGTGATTGCCTCGGGCCTGTCCGCTGTGGTCGTCGGCCTGGCCGGCGGCTTGATGTCGCGCCGTTGGGGCATCCCGCCGCTTATCACCATGATCGTGGGCTATACGCCGATGCTCCCCGGCCTCATGCTCTACCGCGGCATGTACGCCTCGCTCAATGAGCAGATGATTACCGGCTTTACCAACATGGCAATGGCGCTAGCCATTTCCGGCGCTCTGGCCGCCGGAGTGGTGTTAGGCGAGCGCGTGGCCCGCCGCCTGCGCCGCCCGCAGTACTTCCGCCCCTACTCCGCTTTCAAGCGCATCGGCCGCTTCTCCTTCCACAAGGCCACGCACTTGGCCCGCAAGGCCCCACGTATCCCGCGCGTGCCCATGTCCCCGTTCGCCCCGCGCGTCAACCGTCCGGAGCTGCCCCCGCGACTCGGGCCGAAGCCGCCGCAGCAGCACCCGCGCCACGAGGCCCAAAACCACGGGCCGCATACCCGCTCCGCCGCGGACCTGTGGCCGGAGGATTCTCAGTGGCCGGCGCAGCCGCAGCAGCACGAGAAGACCACCTATACCGTGCCGGGCACCGAAACGTTTCGTGCCCAGAAACCGGAGCAGCCGGGCACCGAATCCGGACCCGAGCGGCTCTAAACGCCGCCGGTAGCGTACAATATTTGCTCTGATAGCTTTTCTTGCAAGCGCTTAAGTAGTTTCCACAACGTTCAGGAGGACACGTCGTGCCACCCAAGGTCCAAGACACCCACCCACAGGCTGACCAGAATCACGCCCTTGAGGAGGAGACCTCCCGCGCAGCCCGCCGCATCGTGGCCACCTACGCCCAGGACTTCCTCGACGGCGTGACCCTGATGTCCATGCTGGGCGTGGAGCCCAAGGGCTTGGTACACAAGAAGGTTCTGGCGGAACAGGCCGATGCCGCCCCGAAGAAGTCGACCAAGAAATCCAGCAAGAAGTCCACGAAGAAGTCGACCAAAAAGTCCACCAAGAAATCGACAAAGAAGTCGACCAAGAAGGCCACGAAGAAAGCGATGAAGAAGGCCTCTAAGAAGGCAACAAAGAAGTCTGCTAAGAAGTCTTAAGTTATTCTTGCACCATGAGTGAGCATGGCAATGACTTCGTGGTGGTGGCCAACCGCCTGCCGGTTGATCTAGAAACCCGGCCCGATGGCAGCCATACGTGGACACCCTCGCCAGGCGGACTGGTCACCGCCTTGTCCCCGGTCCTGGAGTCCCATCAGGGCTGCTGGGTAGGGTGGCCCGGCGTGACTGACACCGCACCTGAGCCCTTCCGCACCGATGCCGGCGTGCTGCTGCATCCGGTCAAGCTCACCGAGTCCGATTTCGAGGGTTTTTATGAGGGCTTTTCCAATGCCACCCTGTGGCCGCTCTACCACGATCTCATCGTCACCCCTACCTACGACCGCGATTGGTGGCACGCCTATCGCGAGGTCAACCTGCGCTTTGCAGATGAGGTAGCCGAGGTCGCCGCCGAGGGTGCCACCGTGTGGGTCCAGGACTACCAGCTGCAGCTTTTGCCCGGCATCCTGCGCCAAAAGCGCCCCGATCTCACCATCGGGTTCTTCTTGCATATCCCCTTCCCCTCTGCCGATCTCTTCCGCCAGCTGCCGTGGCGCGAGGAACTCGTGCGCGGGCTGCTCGGCGCGGATCTCATTGGCTTCCACTTGGAGGCCAATGCCCGCAACTTCCTCGAGCTCGCCCACCGCCACGGCCTCGACGTGGAAGGTGAGGCCAGTACCCGCGAGGTCACCGCACATATTCACCTACCGCAGGGACGCACCATCGGCGTGGGGGCTTTTCCCATCTCTATCGCCGCGAAGGACTTTGCCAGGCTCACTGCGGAGGATGAGCGGGACGTCGCCAAGCTGCGCGAAGAGCTGGGCTCGCACCAGCGCATTATCCTGGGAGTGGATCGCCTCGATTACACCAAGGGCATCCTGCAGCGGCTGACTGCTTTTGAGGAGCTGCTGGAGTCCGGAGCACTCGACCCGGAAGAAGTAGCAATGGTGCAGCTGGCCACGCCGTCGCGCGAGCGACTTGATCATTACAAGGCCACCCGCTCCAAGGTGGAAGAGGCCGTCGGCCGCATCAACGGGCGCTTTGCCCGCGTGGGACACCCGGTGGTGCACTACCAGCACCGGGGCGTGGCTAAAAGCCTGCTGCGCAGCTATTACCGGATGGCCGATGTCATGCTGGTCACCCCCTTCAAGGATGGCATGAATCTGGTGGCCAAGGAATACGTGGCCTGCCACGACGATGGTTCGGGCGCGCTAGTGCTCTCTGAGTTTGCCGGGGCTGCCGATGAGCTCAGCCAGGCCTACCTGTGCAACCCCTTCGATATCGAGTCCGTCAAGGCCGCCTTGCTCAATGCGCTCACCGCGCTTGACGACGCCCCCTCTGCCATGTCCCAGCGCATGCTCGCCATGCACCAGCAGGTCACTGAGCACGACGTACAGCTATGGTCCCAGTCCTTCCTGAGCTGCCTGCGCCATGCCGACGCCGAGGAGGCTGGCGCATGATGCCTCGCTGTGCCCGCCTCATTACTCCGCTCGCCGCTGCGTGCGCCGCCACGCTGCTAGTTGCCTGCGGCTCCGGCGAAGAAGAGCCCCAGGCCCCTGGTGATGAGCAGATCCTGGATAAACAGTGGCAGGTAGTCTCCATCAACACCACCCCGGATGCTGCCTCTACCATCCCCGAATCCATCCCGCAGGCACCCACGTTGAGCTTTGGTGAATCTACGCTGGTAGGCACCACCGGCTGCACCCAAATGGTGGGAAAGGTGACCTATTCCGCCGATGAGGAGCGCCAAAATATCCAGGACGGCAACCGCCTGCACTTTGATGAGGTGGATTATGACGAGACCGCCCAGGATTGCCATGGCGCGTCCGTGTGGGCCGATAACCTGCTGCGCAACTTGATTTCCACTGGCCGCGATTTCCACTACACCGTCAATAGCAATAACCAGCTGGTCTTAGAGCTGGTTACAGATGAGGTGGACTCGCCGTCTATCAAGTTGGTTTCCCTCGGCAATTAAATACGTAGGCTGGAAGCCATGACGCTTTCCACCACTATCAAGGCTCTTGCCGCCGCCGAGCACCTCGCGGTGGTCTCGGATTTTGACGGCACGCTCTCCCCCTTTGCCACGGCCATCTACGACGTCGAGATGAACCAAGACTCCCTGCGCGCCTTGGATAAGCTAGCCCACCTGCCGCATACCAGCGCGGCCGTGCTGTCCGGCCGCCACCTCGCAGGCCTGCAGCGCGTGTGTCCACTGCGCGAGCCCGTGCTATTCGGCGGATCCCATGGCGCCGAATCCTCTTGGGAAGAAACGGATCTAACTCCCGCGATGCGCGAGCATCTGGCCGCCAAGGAAACCGAGATCCGCGCAATTATGGAGCGCTTCCCAGGCGCGGATATCGAGGTCAAGCCTTTCCAGCGCGTACTGCACCTGCGGGCGCTCGAGGATACCGACCCAGAAGCTGCCGCCCAGGCTTATGAAGCCGGTCTCGCACTCGACCCGGGCGGCTTCCCACGCACGGCCGGTAAGTCCGTCGTGGAGTTTTCTGCCACTCAGGCCACCAAGGGCACGTGGTTAGACGAGCTACGCGAGCGTACCGGCGCCACCGCCATGGTCTTTTTGGGCGATGATGCCACCGACGAGGACGGTTTCCGCGCCCTCCACCAGCCGCCGGACGTCGGCGTCAAGGTCGGCGAGGGCGATACTGCAGCCGTAGTACAGCTTGCCGACGTCGACGCCGTCGCCCACTTCCTCACTGAGCTCGCCACCGCCCGCGCGGCCCATATAGGTCACTCCCGCGGCGACGACGCCTAGCCGGTAAACCCCGGCCTGCCCCGACTTAACGCGGTGGTGCCACGGTCCGCCCGGCCGCGAAATTCGTCCGCAGTACCCGCCGCGACACCGCCGGCACGGCCGCGGCCGCATTATCCGCGGCGGCGATGAGGTTAGAGAGCATGTGGCCGGCGGCGGCGCCTTTGGCCTTATTGGGCTGGATGATGGTCGTCAAGCCAAGGCGCTGCGCCGCATCGATGCCGTCGAAGCCGGTGACGGAAAGCTCGCCGGGGATATCGATGCCTCGTTCGCGCGCATAGGTCATCACGCCCAGCGCCATGGAGTCGGTGGTGCACAGGACTGCGGTGAGGTCAGGGTGGGCGTCGAGAAGCAACTGCGCGGCCGCCCGCGTGGTTTGCGCATCATTGATGTGCTGGGTGACCACGGGCACGGTTTCCGGCGCGATCCCCGCCTGCGCAAAGACGTCCATGGCGCCCATGACACGGGCGTGCTGCACGTGCATATCGGCCTCTTGCAACTCCTCCCAGGAAATGGGGCCATCGTGGCGCTCGCGTTTGAGGCGAATGGCCAGCACGCCAATCTTGCGGTGGCCGGCCTCCACCAGCGCGCGGGCGGCCGGAGCAATCGCGGCTCGGTCATCGATCCCTACAAAAGGCAGGCCCGAATCCGTCGGTTGATCGCAGACCACCACCGGCAGGCCGCGCCCGCGCGCCGCCTCCAGGTAGGCATCCCCAGCCGCCACGGAATAAACCACAAAGCCATCCACGGCAGCCGAGCCGACCAAGCTGGTCGCTTCCGCTTCCCCCTCCGGGCCGGCCGGGATGAGGGTAAGCATGCTTTGCGCGCCGGCCGAGGCCTCCGCCATGCCGGCCAAGAAATCCACCGAGGCCATGTCTTCGAAGGCATAGGACAGGTGCTCAGTCAGCAGCACGCCCACCGCGCCCGCACGGCGGGTGCGCAGGCTACGAGCCGTGGGGTCCGGCCCGGGGTACCCCCGCGCTTTCGCCGCTGCCAGAATGCGCTCGCGCGTCGCGGCCGAGAGCTGGTCCGGCCGGCTATAGGCATTGGACACCGTCGTGCGCGAAACACCCAGTTCGGCGGCCAGCGAGGCCAGCGTCTTGCGGGTGGGGCTGCGTTTCACCATGGCCGTAAGCTTACCCCGCGGCCGCGTTTTCAATACATATTCAATTGACAACAATTACCATCAACAGCACACTGGGAGCTATGCATAACTCACTTCGCGCAACCGCCGCCCTCCTCGCGGCCGGCGGCCTCCTCCTCACCGCCACCGCTTGCTCCTCCTCTGACTCTCAAGACTCGGCCGCCGAGCCCGGCGCTCAGAAGAAAATCTCTATCGTCGCTTCCACTTCTATCTGGGCCGATGTTGCCCAAGCCGTGGCCGATACCGCCTCCGGCGTGGACATTGAGGTCAAACCCATCGTGGAGGGCAATGGCGTCGACCCCCACCACTTCGAGCCTTCCGCGGCCGATATCGCCAAGGCCGAAGACGCGGACCTGCTCGTAGTCAACGGCGGCGGCTACGATTCTTGGATTTACCAGGCCGTCTCCGAGCAAGACAACATCATCTCCGCCCTGCCGCTGACCGACCACGGCAAGCTGGCCGATGACCCCAATGTCATGACCATCGACGCCGCCAAGGCCACCGCCAAGAAGGACCCAAAGAAGGTCACCAATATCGAAGGCAACGAGCACACCTGGTACGACCCAGCTGCGCTCGACGAGGTCGCCGGTAATATCGCGGACCAGATCAATGAGCTCAATACCGATGCGCACGCCAGCACCGAGCGCGTGGACTCCCACGTCAACCGCCTGCGCGACAAGCTCAAGGAGCTACCGGGCGATCTCTCCTACGCCCAGACCGAGCCGATTGCGGACTACATCATGAAGTACACCTCCGGCAAGGACGTCACCCCAGAGGGCTACCGCAAGGCCACCATTTCTGAGGGCGAGCCCACCGCGGCCGATCTTGCCGCCTTCACCAAGGCCATCAAGGACCACAAGGTGGACCTTCTCATCTTTAACCCGCAGACCGAAACCGATACCGCCGGCCGTATCAAGTCCGCCGCGGAGGATGCGGATGTCAATATCGTCGAAATCGGCGAGACCCCGCCGGATGGCAAGGAGTTCTGGACCTACTATGACGAGGTCACCGACTCCCTGGGGAAGCTCTAGTGCTCATCCAATTTCATGACGCAGCGGTTGCCCCGCTGTGGTCCAGCCTTAACCTCGCCGTTGACCGCGGCGAGTTTATCGCCGTTTTGGGCCCCAATGGCGTGGGCAAATCCACCCTGCTCGGCACCATCTTGGGCACCCGCAAACTCACGGCCGGCAGCGTCGACGTAGACTGCCGCGTCGGATTCATCCCGCAGCAGCGCATGTTCCCGGCCGACCTGCCCCTGCGCGCCCGCGACTTAGTATCGCTCTCCCTTGCGCACGGCGCTTTCCGACGCCGCCGCCCTCCCCGCCACCGCGTCGACGAGCTCCTCGCCGAGGTAGGTGCCACCGGCCTGCGCGACCGCCGCGTAGGACAGCTATCCGGCGGCCAGCAGCAACTTATCCGCCAGGCCCAAGCGCTGGCCAATGACCCAGAGCTCATCCTTGCCGATGAGCCGCTGCTCTCGCTCGACCCGGCGCGCCAGCAAGACACCGTGGAGAAGCTAGATGCGCTACGCCGCGAGCGCGGCACCTCCATCATCTTTATCACCCATGGCATCAATCCGGTACTCGGAGTGACCGATAAGGTGCTCTACCTTGCTCCCGGCGGCCATACCTTCGGCGCGGTAGATGAGGTCATGCGCTCCGATGTCCTTTCCGAGCTCTACGGTTCCAAAGTCAACGTCTTAAACGTCGATGGGAGGCTTATCGTTGTCTAGCTTCATAGAAGACACCCAGTACCTGCTCAGCGTTGATTTTGTACAATCCTCGCTCATCGCCTCCGCGCTGCTAGGCATTCTTTCTGGCGTGATGACCTCGCTCATCGTGCTGCGCCAGATGTCCTTTTCCGTCCACGCCACCTCCGAGCTCGCGCTCATGGGTGCCTCCGCCGCACTACTTTTCGGTCTCAACTTAGGCTTTGGCGCGGTCGCCGGGGCCATCGTGGCCGCCATCATCCTCGCCGTACTGGGCTTTAAGGGCCAACAAGACAGCGCCATCGGCGTGGTCATGAGCTTTGGCCTAGGACTGTCGGTGCTATTTCTGCACCTCTACCCCGGCAACGCGAATACCGCGATGACGCTGCTGACCGGCCAGATCGTCGGCGTATCCTCGGCCTCGGTATGGCTTTTGGCCGCAACCACCGTAGTCATCCTCTCCGCCGTAGCCATCCTGTGGCGCCCCATGCTCTTCGCTTCGGCCGACCCAGTTATGGCCCAGGCGGCCGGCGTGCCGACCCGTTTCATCTCGGTCGCCTTCGCCGTACTCGTGGGCCTAGCGGCCGCGCAGTCGGTACAAATCGTTGGTTCACTGCTCGTCATGGCGCTGCTTATCACCCCCGGCGCAGCGGCCGTGCAGATTACTTCCTCGCCCCTGCGCGCGGTCATGTGGGCCACCATTTTCGCCGAGGTGTCGGCCGTAGGCGGCTTCATCTTATCGCTCGCGCCTGGTCTTCCGGTCTCGGTCTTCGTCACCACCATTTCCTTTGTCATCTATCTGGTGTGCCGGCTCATCGGCTGGCGGCGCAATAAAAGCGCAGTGCGCGACGAGGTCGCCGCTAAACGCTTCCACGCCGACTGCCACACCACGGCCGAGGAGCACCACGCCGACTAAACTGGGCGGCTATGCACGTACACCGCCGCACCGCGGATGTGGATGGCCGCACCCGCCGCTTCCTCATCATCACGCCGGATAATCCCGGCCCGCATCCAGACCTGCTGCTCTTCTTCCACGGCTCGTTGCAATCCGGCAACGTGATGCGCCGCTTTACCAATGGCACCTTCGACGAGCTTGCCGATGCCACCAACACCATCCTCGTCTACCCCGACGGCGTGGATCGCCATTTCAATGATTGCCGCAGCATCCTACCGGTCACCGCCCGCACGGAGAACGTTGATGACATCGCCTTCGCCACGTATCTCGTTGAAGCTATGCAGCGCGAGTTCGGCACCGCGCGCACCTTTGCTTGCGGCTATTCCAATGGCGGTCAGATGGTGCTCCGCCTGCTTTTCGACGCTCCCTTTACCCTCACCCGCGCCTGCATCTTCGCCTCCACCTTGGGCGAGGGCGATAACCACGCGCCCAGCAACCCGGATGGCTACCGGCCCACGCCGCTGCTGTTTTTCCACGGCACCGCGGACCCATATGCGCCTTATGAAGGCGGTGTGGCCGGGCTGGACGCCGAGCGCACCCGCGGCCGCGTGCTCTCCGCTCCTGCCACCGCGGAGTACTTTGCGTTGGCCAATGGCTGCCAGCCACCGCGCGACTACCACCCCGCCCCGGCTGTCACCGCCACCGAATACGCCGGCGATTTTCCCGTCGAACTATGGACCATGGAGGGCCTTGGCCACGTGATTCCCTCTAGCATGAGAACCGACCCGCGCATAGGCCCCAATACAGATTCCTTCCGCGCTGTGGATAAGGTCCGCGACTTTTTCGGCCTCGGCACCGCGCAGTCCTAGTTATCCACAGCGGCGCGCCTTATCCCTCGCCTCTGGTCGCGTCCCGCACCTAATGTGTGGAGCCATGAACGCGCTGCACACTTTCTTGACAGGCCTAGCCGCCGGCATGGACATCATCGCCGACTGCCACGGCCTTTCCAAGCGCGCGCTTATCGACGCCGGCTGTCCCGATACCACCGCCACCCGCCTGCTCGCCCTCGCCGATACCTACTTCGGCCCAACCGCGTTTAGCCGCCTCCAGCGCGAATCCATCGCCGCCGCTCGCACCAATGGGCACAGCCTTACCGCGCTGCTGACCATCGAGCGCTACGCCACTCGGCTGAGAAATAAGCGTCAGGCCTGGGCGCTGCGTCGGGAGTTGTGTGGGATGAAGGGGGATGCCTCGGACGTCGAAAAACGGGGGCGTAAACGCGTGCGCGAGATTAAAGGCCCGCCGCAGCGCACACCCGGTGTCAAGCTCTACCGCCGCGCCGAGGGCCCCTGGACTATGACGATTACCGGCAAATCCGCCGATATTGCGGATATGCATGCCGCGCTGGATAAAGATGCCCCGCTAGATTCGGTGCGCAAGATTTTCCAGGGCAAGACCGCCGCCTCCGGTGCGTCCGTGACCACCAATGTGGTGCTGCGCTTGGACGAGCTCGACCGCGTCGTCGACTGCGCGGGCGATGACGTGACACTGCAGCTCACCAATGGCGCCCGGATGACCGGCGCAGACCTCGTGCGCCGCGCATTTACCGAGCATGGCTATGTCACCCTCATCCATCCCGTTAAAGGCCCGGTGAATCTGTATCGCACGGAGCGGCTCGCCTCACCCAAGCAGCGCACCATGGCGGCCGCGGAAAATCCCACTTGTCCTTGGCCCCAGTGCAATTATCCCGCCGACGAATGCCAAGTCCACCACCTCACCGCCTGGCGCCACGGCGGCGAGACAAACCCCGAAAACCTCACCATCGCCTGCCCGTACCACAACGGCGTCAACGACGATGACCCCAACGCCCCGCCAGTTCGCGGCCGCCTGGCCCGGGTGAATGGCACCATTAGGTGGCTGCCGCCCTGGGCAGAAGGCGGCTAGAAACTCTCGCTAGAGACTACTGGGCCGCGCGGCGCTGGCGTGCGAATTCGGAAAGCACAGAACCGGCCGCGACGGAAGCATTGAGGGACTCGACCCAATCCGTCATAGGGATGGACATGATGACGTCGCAGTTTTCCCGCACGAGGCGAGAAATCCCCTTGCCCTCGGAACCGATGACGATGACCACGGGGTCCGTCGCGCCGTTATATGTATCCAGCGTGTGCTCGCCGCCGGCATCTAGGCCGACGACCTGGTAGCCGCTCTTTTGGAATTGCTGTACGGTGCGGGTGATATTCGTCGCGCGGGCGACCGGCAGGCGCGCCGCCGTGCCGGCCGAGGTACGCCACGCCACGGCAGTCACGGATGCGGAGCGGCGCTCTGGGATGATGACGCCGTCGCCACCAAAAGCTGCCACAGAGCGAATCACCGCGCCGAGGTTGCGCGGGTCGGTGATGTTATCCAAGATGACGAACATGCCCGGACGGGCACTTTCGGCCGCACGGGAGATGAGCTCGTCGACATCGGCGTATTTATACGGCGGGATCTGCAGCCCAATGCCCTGGTGCATGCCGTTGCCGGTCATGCGGTCCATCTCGTGGCGCTGCACCTCGATGATGGGGATATTGCGGGTATTGCACATGGCCACGGCCTCAGACAGGCGCTTATCGTTGCGGGTACCGGCCACGATATAGAGCGTGGTGGCCGGAACCTTGGCATGCAGGCACTCGATGACTGGGTTGCGGCCCACGACCATCTCGGCGGTCTCCTTTTGGTGACGGCCGGAGTTGCGGCGGTCGCGCTCCAGCTTGGCCTTGTGCTTGGCGTGGTAAATGCGGTCCTCTGCCTTGGGCGTCGGGCCCTTGCCGGCCAAGCCCTTGCGGCGCTGGCCGCCGGAGCCCTTGGTTGCGCCCTTCTTATTAGTTTTGCGGATTCCCGCGCCACCGCGGCCGTGGGTACGTGCCATAGTTTATTGTCCTTTCGGAGTGCTTAACGCTGCGCCAGCGACCAGGTCGGGCCGTCTGGGGTATCGGTGATGGTGATGCCGGCGGCCGCGAGGCGGTCACGGACGGCGTCGGCAGTAGCGAAGTCCTTGTCCGCGCGCGCCTGGGTGCGCCGCTCCAGTTCAGCCTGCACCAGCGCATCCAACGCGGCATCCGCCCCGCTAGCTTGCGCTCCATCTTCCCACTCCAGCGGGTCAAAGCCAAGTACGTGTGCCATCGCCCGTACCTGGCCGGCCAGCGTGCGCGCCCCGGCTTCATCGCCGGCGGCAAGGGCCTTATTGCCGGCGCGAACGGTGGTGTGGATTTCCGCCAGCGCCTTGGGCACCGCGATATCATCATTCATCGCGTCTTCAAAGCCCTGCGTCCACTCGCCCAGCTCCAGGTCATCGAAGTGAGCGAGGAAGTCCTCGATGCGGCGGTAGCCTGCGGCGGCCTCGGTCAGCGCGGCCTCGGAATACTCCAGCACGGAGCGGTAATGCGCCGAGCCCAGGTAGTAGCGCAGCTCCACCGGACGCACCAGCTCGAGCATATTCGGAATAGAGAGCACGTTGCCCAGCGATTTCGACATCTTCTCGCCCGACATCGTCACCCAGTGGTTGTGCATCCAGTAGTTGGCAAACTTATCGCCGGCCGCGTGCGACTGAGCAATCTCGTTCTCGTGGTGCGGGAACTGCAGGTCCAGCCCGCCGCAGTGGATATCGAAATTGGAGCCCAGGTAATAGGTAGACATGGCCGAGCACTCCAGGTGCCAGCCCGGTCGGCCGTCGCCCCAGGGGGTGGGCCAGCTGGGTTCGCCCGGTTTCGCGGCCTTCCACAGGGCAAAGTCTTGGGCACCGCGCTTGGCGGAATCTTCGCCCTCGCCCTGTTCCATTTCTTCTACCTTGTTGCCGGACAGCGAACCATAATCCGAGCCTTCGGCCTTGGTCCATGCGGCAACGTCAAAGTAGACGGAGCCTTCGGCGGGGTAGGCAAAGCCGGCGTCGATAAGCCGCTGCATATAGTCGACCATCTGGGTGACAAAGCCGGTCGCGCGCGGCTCTACCGAAGGCGGAAGCACGCCCAGGGTGTTATAGGCCTTGGTGAACTCGCGCTCATACGTGGATACCCACTCCCACCAGGGGCGATTATTCTCGGCCGCCTTGGTGAGGATCTTGTCATCGATATCGGTGACGTTGCGCACCAAGGCTACGTTATAGCCCTGGGCGAGCAGCCAGCGGCGCAGGATGTCGAAAGCGACGCCGGAGCGCAGGTGCCCGATGTGCGGCTGGGCCTGCGGGGTGGCGCCGCACAGATAAATCGAGGCATGGCCGGGGCGGATCGGCTCGAAATCGCGTTGGCTGCGGGTGGCTGTGTCATAAATGCGCAAAGTACTCACGCCACTTAGTCTAATTGACGCGTGCGCGGGGTTAGTGCGGTGGGCTAGGCGCGCCAGACGACGGCCGTAGCAACCGCCGCACGCCCCTCCTTACGGCCGGTGAACCCCAGGTGGTCCGTCGTGGTAGCAGATACGGACACGGGGGCACCAAGGATTTCGCTCAGTACGGCCTCGGCCTCTTCGCGGCGCGGACCCATCTTGGGGGTCTGGCCGATGAGCTGGGCGGCGGCGTTGCCGATGATAAAGCCCTCAGATTCGAGGAGCTGGCGGCATTCGCGCAGCAACTTCGCGCCGGAAACGCCATCGTATTCGGGGCGGCCGACGCCCACGAAGGAGCCGAGGTCACCGAGGTGGGAGGCGGATAAAAGGGCGTCGACGAGCGCGTGCGCTACAACATCCCCATCGGAGTGGCCCTCGCACCCGTCAACGCCTTCGAAGAGCAGGCCGGCGATCCAGCAATCCTTGCCGGCCTCGATTTGGTGGGCGTCGGTGGCAATTCCAACGCGCGGGATAATCGGATTAGTCATGGGTCTCCTCGGTCAGGGCGTGGGCCAGGGTGAGATCGATGGGCGTGGTGATCTTGAAAGCCAGGGTATCGCCCGGCACGGTTGCCACGCGCTCGCCGTGCCATTCCATGAGGCTGGCGTCATCCGTGGCGGTAAATTCGGGCTGCTGGGCCCAATAATCGAGGTTGGCCTGGCGCAGCGCGGACAGGCGGAAGGCCTGCGGGGTTTGCACTGCGCGCAGGCGGGAGCGATCGGGGGTGCTCAACACGGCCTCATCCGCGACTTCCTTGATGGTATCGGCCACCGGAACCACCGGCACGGCCGCGGGAGCGCCTTCCAGCACCCGCTTGGCGACGCCCCGCACCATCGCCGGCGGCGTCAACGCACGGGCCGCATCGTGGATGAGCACCACGGCATCCTCGTCCGGGATTGCTTGCAGGCCGGCCCACACGGAATCGGCGCGCTCGCTGCCACCGTGAACGAGGCGAATCGGGGCGGCGCTTGCAGCGTCAGTAGCACCAACGGCGTCGATGCGGCCGATAATACGCGCGGCCTCAGCCTCCATGTCCGGGCTGACCAGGACGATAATTTCATCGACTACCCCGGAGGCCAGCAATGCTCGCACGGAGCGTTCCAAGAGGGTGCGGCCGCGCAGCTCGACATAAGCTTTGGGCACCTCGGCGCCGAGGCGAGTTCCCTGGCCTGCGGCCGCGATGAGCGCGATGACGCGCGGTTTAGTCTTCGTCGTCGAAGGAGAGGTCATCGAGATCGATGTCGTTGTCGATATCGGTGGTGATGGACTTATCATCTACCAATCCGGCGGCGCGGTGGCGCTCGATGGTGGCATCGATTTCTTCCATCATGGTGTCGGCCTTCTTCTCATCGACCGGCTTGGCCAGTGCGAGCTCACCTACCAGGATGGTGCGGGCCTTGCCAAGCATGCGCTTCTCGCCGGCCGAAAGGCCGCGATCCTGGTCGCGGCGCCACAGGTCACGCACGACCTCGGCGACCTTATTAATATCGCCGGAAGCCAGGCGCTCCTGGTTAGCCTTATAACGGCGGGACCAGTTGCCGGCCTCTTCGACGTCCTCGTCACGCAGCACGGAAAAGACCTTTTCTAGGCCTTCCTTGCCCACGACGTCGCGCACGCCGACGTTATCGGCGTTCTTGATGGGCACGCGGACGACCAGGTCGGACTGGTTGATGTGCAGCACCAGGTATTCGAGCGTCTCGCCGCCCATTTCGCGGGTCTCGATATCCTCGATGACGGCCGCACCGTGGTGCGGGTAGACGACGACCTCGCCGACCTTATACTCCATTGCCACTCCTTGTGTTCCCGATTTATCCCGGTTGACTAAGGCCGCTATTTTATCACGCACGGTCGCCCCGACTGCGGATACCCCCGTATACCCCCACGGTCTACCCGCCCGATTTGGGACAACTGTGTACTTTATTGCGAAAGGGACTAGGCTAAAGCGTTGACAAGCCCTGTGATCGCAATTGATGGAGGATGCTCAACGTGCAGTCCCTGAAGTCCGCCGCCCGCCGCGGTGCCATTATTTCCGTTACCGCCGTCTCCGCTCTGGCGTTGGCTTCTTGCTCGGCGGGTCATGTCACCCAGACCGCTGAAAAAGTGGCTGCGGTCGATGGCGCTTCTGCAAGCACGGAAGATAATAAGGCTGCAGTTCGCGATGTCACCATCCTGGTAGAGCCGGACGGCACTGCTGCACTGAAGTTCAGCGCCATTAACCAGGGCTACGACACCGATGTCATTTCCTTGGAGTCCGTGAAGGTCGATGGCCAGCGCGTTGAGATGAAGCAGCCACAGCCGCTGCACCGCGATGAGTCCATCATCGCTGATTCTCAGAAGAACCTGGAAGCTAACCCCCAGCAGGATTCCGAAACCGTCCAGTACATCGCCACCAAGTTGAAGAATGATGACTACGGCTACGCCGGTGACCGCCCGGTTACCTTCGAGTTCTCCAATGGCTCCATCGACGTAAACGCCACCATCGCTGCCACCCAGATGCAGTCCGGCGAGTTCGACCGCGACGTCGAGTCCTCCGAGGGCTACACCTCCGAGGCTCCGAAGAACTAAGACACACTACTTTCCAGCCCCGCTCCCAGCCCGTTTCGGGCTGGGAGCGTCTGTGTGTTTTAGGCTAGAAGCCATGGCCAAGAAAACCCGCCCCATCCATACCTGTTCCGAATGCGGCTACGTCTCGCCCAAATGGCTCGGGCGATGCCCGGACTGCGGTGCGTGGGGCACGTTGGAGGAAAAGGCGCCCGTGGTGGCGGGGACGGGGGCGTCGGCAAGCAAGGGCGTAGCCCCGTCGAGTCCGGCACAGCCGATTACCAAGATTGGGGCGCAGGCAACAAAGACGGTGCGCACCGGTATCGGCGAGTTGGATCGCGTGCTGGGAAGCGGCATCGTGCCGGGCTCGGTGGTGCTTATGGCCGGCGAGCCCGGCGTGGGCAAATCCACGCTACTGCTGGAAGTAGCCTCGCGGTGGGCACAGCTCGGCCGCACCGTGCTCTACGCGACGGCCGAGGAATCCGCCGGCCAGGTCCGCTCCCGCGCCGAGCGCACCGGCGCCTTGCAGGAAACTTTGTATTTGGCGGCCGAGTCCAACTTGGATGGGGTCTTCGGGCACGTCGATAAGCTGCAGCCTAGCCTCATCATCGTCGATTCGGTACAGACCATGCATGCCGTAGGTGTGGAGGGTGTATCCGGTGGCGTGGCACAATCGCGCGCGGTAACGGCCGCGCTGACGTCATTGGCGAAATCCACGGGCATTCCGGTGCTACTGGTCGGCCACGTCACGAAGGACGGCAACGTGGCCGGGCCACGCGTGCTGGAGCACCTTGTCGACGTCGTCTTAAACTTCGAGGGCGACCGCCAATCCAGCCTGCGCATGCTGCGCGGCATCAAAAATCGCTTTGGTGCCACCGACGAGGTGGGCTGCTTCGAGCAGACCTCCGGCGGCATTCGGGAGGTAGCGGATCCCTCCGGGCTATTCCTCTCGCACCGCGGTTCTACGCCGGATGGCTCGGCCGTGACGGTCGCGATGGACGGGGTGCGGCCGATTCTGGCGGAGGTGCAGGCGCTGACGGTGGACCCGGTGGCGAAAAACCCGCGGCGGGTGGTTACCGGGCTAGATTCCAACCGCGTGCCGATGGTGCTCGCGGTGCTCCAGGCCCGCGCCGGCCAGCGCACCAATGATAAAGATGCCTACGTCGCCACGGTCGGCGGCATGCGCATTACGGAAACCGCGACGGATTTGGCGGTGGCGTTGGCGACGTGGTCCTCGTTGCACGAGCAACCGCTGCCGGCCAAGACGGTTGTCATTGGCGAGGTGGGCCTGGCCGGCGAGTTGCGTCCAGTGCCCAATGTGGAGCGGCGCTTAATGGAGGCCGCGCGGCTGGGTTATAAGAACGCGATTGTCCCACGCGGGGAAATCGAGCCAGTAGACGGCATTCGCGTCCACCAAGCTGGGACGCTAGGGCAGGCCATCGCTGCGGTGGCGGGCTAGCGCCTAGCGCAGCGTGAAGTCCTGCGGCGGGGAGGAGTTATCGCCGATGATGGTGTGGGCGAAGTAGGCGCCTGGTTCAGCCGTTGGGCGATTGGTGCATTCGCCCGGCTTGGAGGCTTGGCGGGACCATTCGGCCTCGAATTTTACGTCCTTGCCGGCCGGGAAGGTCTGCGAGCCGGTCTGCACGGAAGCATAGCAATCCGTATCGGACCACACGCGCTCGTTATCGGCCATCTTGTAGACCTCGAAGCGCAGCAGGTTCTTGTCTAGGTCGATCTTGCAGTCTGCGGCCGTGGGGTTGGTGACTGTCATGAAGAACTTCGGCAGTTCGCCCTCCGGCACGGAGTAGTTCAGCATGGAGGTGCGCACCTGGAGGTCTGCCAGGTCGCAGGTCTTCTTTGCTGCCTCGGAGCTCGCGGCCGCGGAGCTGGAGGGCTCGCTTTCGGCAGACTCGCTTTCCGACGCCCCCTCGGCCAACGTCTCCGCGGAGGTTGCGGAGGTTTCTGGGGCAGCAGAAGATGAGGTCTGCTCCGGCGTAGGCGCGGGTGCGGCGGTATCGGCCGGCTCATCGCTGCTGCCCCCGAAAGCAGCCACAGCCGCCCAGATCAGCACCACGACCAGCACGAGTACGATGATGAGCGCCGCTACTCGTCGGCGCTTGTAAATCTCTTCTGGTAGGGGCTTTTTCTGCGTCACGCTGTCAATTTTAAGCGGTGGGCACGGGCCGGTGCGCTAAGCCCGCGCCGCGTGTCAGGCAGGCTAGTCCACCCCGAAGGTCTGCAGGGTTTCCACGCTGGAATCTTCCAGCAGGTAGCGCGCGCCGATAACGCCCAGGGCACCCTCGTCGAGCAGACGGCGGACGTTGGGCACGCTGGCCACCAGCTGGGCGACGGTCTGGCGGGTGTGCTCCCGCTCGACGTCGTCAGTCGTGGCATTTGGGCCCGCCACCAGTGCGGAGGCGGCAACCTTCTCGATGATGGGGCGCTGCAGGCCGGTGGGCAGCTCGCCGCCGGACACGAAACCGGTAGCCGCGCCCACCGCGCCGCAAGATTGATGGCCGAGGACTACCAGCAGGTTGGGCTTGAGGGCGGCGAGGGCGTAGTCGAGGGAGGCTAGGACGGCGTCGTCAAGAATGTGGCCGGCAGTGCGGATGACAAAGGCATCGCCGAAGCCGATATTGAAGACGTGCTCGATAGGGGCGCGGGAGTCGGAACAGGAAATAACCACCACGCGAGGGTCCTGGCCGTGAGTTAGGCCCTCGCGGTTATAAATCTCGCGCACGTCGACGGTCTCGCCGTCCAATACACGCTGATTTCCCGCCTTGAGGGCCTCCCATACGGCCTGCGGTTCGTGGGCAACATTACGTAAAGGCATAGGCCACATTCTAATGCCCTAGACTATCTCCCACGATGGATTCGCAAGCTCTTCTTTCCTGGTTCGATGCCAATGAACGAGACCTGCCCTGGCGCCGGCCTGGCACGAGCGCGTGGGGTGTGCTGCTCAGTGAGGTCATGAGCCAGCAGACCCCAGTCGCCCGCGTGGCTCCGGTGTGGGAGGACTGGATGCGGCGCTGGCCCACCCCGGCAGATTTTGCCCAGGCCACTCGGGCGGAGGTGCTGCGCGCCTGGGGCAAGCTGGGCTACCCGCGCCGCGCGCTGCGCCTGTGGGAGTGCGCGGCGGCTATTGGCGAGGGCGAGGTACCGGCGGACGTCGATGAATTGCTGTGCCTGCCTGGCATTGGGGATTACACCGCGCGCGCTGTGGCCTGTTTTCACTTCGGGGTAAACGTACCGGTGGTCGATACCAATGTGCGGCGGGTGTATACCCGCGCAGAAGAGGGCCGGTTCCTTGCGCCGCAGCCATCGAAGCGGGAGCTGGCGGCCGTGGCAGAGCTTTTGCCGGCCGAGAATGGGCCGCGCTTTTCGGCCGCACTCATGGAGTTAGGCGCGCTGGTGTGCACGGCGAAGAATCCCGCCTGCGAGCAGTGCCCGCTGCGCGCGAGCTGTGCGTGGCAGCTCGCTGGCCGGCCGCAGCCCAGTGCAGAGGAGCAGGCACAGGCGAAAAAGCGCGTGCAGAAATTCGTCGGCACGGACCGACAGGTGCGCGGCAAGATTCTGGACGTGCTGCGCGCGGCGGAGCGGCCGGTACCACAGTCCGAGATTGACGTGGTCTGGCCCGATGCGGCACAGCGCTCCCGGGCGTTGGCTTCGCTGCTTGCCGACGGCCTCGCCGAGCAAAACGACGCTGGCCTGTTCCACCTCCCTATTTAGGAGGTTAATAATGGCCAGCTATAATCGCAGGTCGCGATCCAGGGCGTGTGAGCTGGTTAACGCCAGCGGCCGCGGAAATTGAATCCGCCCGGCAGGTTCACCCACATGCCGCCGCGGGAATTAAAGGTGACCGGCCCTACCTTGGTAGACATCGACGCGCCGGATCCAGAGACGTTGATCCAGCTATTCTTGCCGGTCTTTTTTCTTGAACGATACTGAAGTCCCATAAGCATTTATTTTAGCAATTCCACTTCCACCGTTCCTACTGCGCAGTAGGTTTTGGATATGGAAAAGATTTGTATGAGACTCCTCACAGTTTGTTCACTAATCCTCGGGTCGCTCTTTCTGCCGCCAGCTGCAAACGCGGCGGTGACTTCAGCTCACCCGGCGCCGCACCTGGCAGAATCGGCGGGCCAGGCGCAGGTGTTTACATATGACACCACCACCGATGCCGGCAAGCCGGTGCAAGCCTCGGCTACCTTGTACGAGCCCACTGCACCGTGGCGTGGCAAGGGCGAGCGCCCGACCATCGTCTTCGGACCAAGCACGCGTGGGCAGGGCGACCAATGCGCGCCGTCGCGCGCGGGCATGCAGCTGGGGTCGGTGGGCCTGAGCAAAGTGGGCTCTCCCACCATTAATGCCAGCTACGAGTACTCATTTTATATGATGGCCCTGCGCCACGGGGCACGCGTTATCGTTGCCGACCTTATTGGGTTGGGCATGCCAGGACACCACACGTATGTAAACCACATTGAAGAAGCACACGCGCTTCTCGACGCCGCCCGCTCCGGCCTAGAACTCGCGCACGCCCCGAAGGACGCCCCTATTGGCTTTGCGGGCTATTCGCAGGGCGGCGGCGCCTCGCTCTCCGCAGCCGAGTATGCCGAACGCTACGCTCCTGACCTCAACGTAGCCGGCACATACGCTGGCGCGCCGCCAACGGACCTGCCGGAGACTATGCGCAGCATTGACGGTTCAGCTATCGCCCACGTGCTGGGCTATGCCATTAATGGCTTTTCTGAGCGTAGCCCAGAATTCCGCGATGCAGTGTTGGCGGAACTCAACCCACGAGGCATTGACTTCTTACGTTCCGCGGCCACCAGCTGCACGGGCGATTCTGTTCTCATGTGGGGCTTTACAAATACCCGAATGCTTACCCGCACCGGGGAATCCTTGTCCGAGATTGTGGAACGCAAACCTGTCGTTAAGGAAACTTTAGAGCGCCAAAACCTGGGCAAAGCGGTGCCAAATGCACCGGTAATGATGGCTAGCTCACCTAGTGATGATTTAATCTCTCATGACCAGGTACGCAGGACTGCTGGAGCGTACTGCTCTATGGGCGGAACCATCGATTTCGTAGCCGCACCCGGTACCGCAACGATTCCACGCACTGGAATCGACCACGCCGTGCCCTTGTACCTAGAGATGCCGGTCGGGTTGCAGTATCTCTTTGACCGCTTTGAGGGCAAACCGGCACCCACTAACTGCACAGCATAAATAGATTCCTGGGCGCAAATAAAGCCGCCCAGTTCTCGCAGGGAAAGCGAGGGCTGGGCGGCTTTAAGGCGCTATAGCGCCACTACATCGGCTGGCCGGCGCCTGCTGGCGGCGGGTTATGGCCATCATCATCGGAGTCGGAACCGGAGCCGGACTCTAGGTCGGTTCCGGCGGCGGTGGAGCCGCCATCGCCCGGAACGTCCGGGGTGATGGTGTCGGGCTCGCCGGCATCGGTGGAGTCGGCGTCGTTTTCGCGCACCTCGGCGTCGTCAAGCTGCGGCTCCTCGGTGTCCTCCGGCAGAGGCTTCGGGCGTGGGCTGAAGGTGAACTTCGCGCCAGTGTTGTCCTTGGACTCGCCGTCCCAGCCCTCGACGTCGACGGTGATGATCTCACCGGCGCCGATTTCGCCGAAGAGGATCTTCTCGGAGAGCTGATCCTCAATCTCGCGCTGGATGGTGCGGCGCAGCGGACGAGCACCCAATACTGGGTCGAAGCCTCGCTTAGCCAGCAGGTCCTTGGCCTTCTGCGTGAGCTCGATGCCCATATCGCGCTCCTCCAGCTGCTTGGCCACGCGGCCGATGAGCAGCTCGACCATTTCCACAATCTGCTCCTGAGTGAGCTGGTGGAAAACAACGATGTCATCGATACGGTTCAAGAACTCCGGGCGGAAGTGCTTCTTCAGCTCGTCGTTGACCTTCTGCTTCATCCGATCGTACTGAGCATCCGCATCATTTTCGGAAGAGCCAGTAAAGCCCAAGCCCACCGGCTTCGAGATGTCCTGGGTACCCAAGTTCGACGTGAAGATGAGAACGGTGTTCTTGAAGTCAACAACGCGACCCTGGCCGTCGGTAAGCCGGCCATCCTCTAGCACCTGCAACAAGGTGTTGTAGATCTCCTTGTGAGCCTTCTCAATCTCATCAAAAAGCACGACGGAGAATGGCTTGCGGCGAACCTTCTCGGTCAGCTGGCCGCCCTCTTCGTAGCCAACGTATCCCGGAGGAGCACCGAAGAGACGAGAAGCGGTGAAGCGGTCGTGGAACTCACCCATATCGATCTGGATGAGGTCATCATCCGAACCGAAGAGGAAGTTAGCCAGCGACTTCGACAGCTCGGTCTTACCCACACCGGACGGGCCAGCGAAGATGAAGGAGCCGGATGGACGGCGCGGGTCCTTGAGGCCTGCACGGGTACGGCGGATGGCGCGGGAGACGGACTTGACCGCCTCGTCCTGGCCAATGATGCGCTTGTGCAGCTCTTCTTCCATGTTGAGCAGACGGTTGGATTCCTTCTCCGTCAGCTTCAGGACAGGGATGCCGGTCCAGTGCGCCAGCACCTCTGCGATCTGGTCCTCGCCAACCTCGGCGATTTCCTCGAGGTCACCGGAACGCCACTGCTTTTCCTTCTCAGCGCGCTCCTCGCCCAGCTTGCGCTCCTTATCGCGCAGGCCAGCTGCCTTTTCGAAGTCTTGGGCATCGATGGCCGCTTCCTTTTCTTTGCGGACCTCCGCGATGCGGTCATCGACCTCGCGTAGGCCCTTTGGCGCGGTCATGCGCTTGATGCGCATACGCGCACCAGCCTCATCGAGAAGGTCGACGGCCTTATCCGGCAAGAAGCGGTCATTGATGTAGCGATCCGAGAGGGAAGCTGCAGCGTGCAGCGCCTCATCGGTATAAGACACGCGGTGGTGAGCCTCGTACTTATCGCGCAGGCCCTTCAGAATCAAGAAGGTGTCATCCAGGGAAGGCTCGTCTACCTTAACCGGCTGGAAACGACGCTCGAGGGCGGCGTCCTTTTCGATGTGTTTGCGGTACTCATCCAAGGTGGTAGCACCGATGGTCTGCAGCTCGCCACGGGCCAGCTTTGGCTTGAGCAAGGAAGCTGCATCGATAGCACCTTCAGCAGCACCAGCACCGACCAAGGTGTGGATCTCATCGATAAACAAGATGATATCGCCGCGCTGGTTAATCTCCTTGAGGACCTTCTTCAGGCGTTCCTCGAAGTCACCGCGGTAACGAGAGCCGGCCACCAGGGAGCCTAGGTCAAGCGAGTAGAGCTGCTTGTCCTTGAGGGTTTCCGGGACCTTGCCGTTGACGATGTCGAGCGCCAAGCCCTCGACCACGGCGGTCTTACCAACGCCCGGCTCACCGATGAGGACCGGATTATTCTTTGTGCGACGAGAGAGCACTTGCATGATGCGCTCTACCTCGGACTCGCGGCCAACGACAGGATCAAGCTTGCCGTCCTTGGCAGCCTGGGTGAGGTTGCGGCCGAATTGATCAAGCACCAGGGAATTGGAACGCTCACCGGAACCACCGGAGCCGCCACGAGCGCCGGCGCCAGCACCTGCACCGACTGGACCGGAGCCTTGACCATTGGAGGAGCCGCCCTCCTGCTGTCCACCTTCGTAGCCGGACAGCAACTGGATAACCTGCTGGCGCACGCGTGGCAGGTCGGCGCCGAGCTTGGTCAGCACCTGCGCGGCGACGCCATCGCCCTCGCGAATGAGACCCAGCAGCAAGAACTCAGTACCGATGTACTTGTGTCCCATCTGCAGGCCCTCACGCAGGGAGAGCTCAAGAACCTTTTTGGCACGTGGAGTAAAGGGGATGTGGCCAGTATGCGGCTGGCTACCCTGGCCGATAATTTCCTCGACCTCACGGCGGACATCCTCCAGGGAAATACCCATGGATTCCAGTGCCTTGGCAGCGACGCCTTCGCCTTCATGGATAAGGCCGAGCAAGATGTGCTCGGTGCCGATGTAATTGTGGTTAAGCATGCGTGCTTCTTCCTGCGCCAAAACGATGACGCGGCGAGCACGATCGGTAAACCTCTCGAACATGATTCCCCTATACTTTCGCTTCTAATGTGTCACCCACTCTAACGCGGCAATCCGCCGATCATTTCCGGTTTTACTCCCAGATGCCCGCAATACCGCGATAATTCCCCATCTTCGCAGCTCACACGGGTGTACGCCGGTAGCGAACAGGGGCACGGGCATGTAATCTGGAATCGTTTTATTGTTCCCCGCCCCTCTTCCGCACTGTTTAAGGAAATCTCCACCGTGCCGCAACTTCCTGAGTTCTTCGCCACCCAACACAACCTGCACGAATTGGCAGTAGTGGATGAAGCTCCTTCCTCCACGCTCTTCGCCGTGGAAGACGGGGCCACGCATCAGCCGTTGAGCGTGGAGATTTTCGCCCCAGGAATCACCGGCATGGTGGAAAAGTCCACCGCGTTACATGGATTGCATCACCCGGCTATCGCACCGCTGGTAGGCACGGGCACTACCGCAGACGGGCAAGAGTTTATTGTACGCGAGGGGTTTGTCGGCACCCAGCTTTCGCAAATACCCAATAATCTCAGCCGCACGGACGCGGCGGAGATCTTTGGCCCCCTGGCCGGTGCGGTGGACTTTTTGATCTCTCGCAAGCAGGCAGACTTTGCGGTCCATGGGCTGAGGGAGGCCCGGGTGGGCGTCGACAAGCAACGGCAGATTTCGGTACTGGCCGCGGCCGGCCCGTCTCCCGAGGAGCACGGCGAAGCGGTAGAGGCATTCGAGCAACTCGTCGCGCGCAAGTGCCCGGACTATAAGGCCACCGGCACGGCGGATAGCGCCAAGGATGTGGTGGCGCATCTGCGCCCGCAGGGAGAGTTCGATACCGCACAGATCCCGCGCGTGCAAGCCCCCGAACCGCGCCCCCAGCAGCAATTCGCCCCGCCGCAGCCACAGCCACAGCCGCAGCCGCAGCAGCAGGCGATGGCCCAGCCCATGGGGCAGCAACCCATGGGGCAACAGCCCATGGCGCCAGCGCCGCAGAAGAAGGGCAAGGGCGGTCTCATTGCGTTGATTAGCGTGTTGGCGGTGGCCGCGATTGCCGCCGCGGCGGCGCTGTGGTTCTTCTTGTCCTACCCCAGCTGGAATGACAAAGAACAAAACCTGGCGGATGCGTACCCGAACCTGGTGAGCTCCCGTAGCGGCCAGGAGGGCTTCGATGGGGCAAAGTGTTCCTCGCGTGAGCCGGAGTCTGGCCAGGAGGCCAAGATTTCCTGCGTGGGCGATGGGTTTAGCTATATCGTGACCTACTACCCCAGCATAGAAGAGCGCGATGCCATGCTTCCCGACGCCGAGCCGGTGGAGCTTTCCAATGACCAGTGCACCATCCAAAGCTATGAGACCACCGCGGATGTTCCTACCTACGTCATGGCCGTTGAAGGCACCCAATCCGCGTTCCTCGTGTGGGGCGATAAGGCTGAAAACGAGCGGCTGAACCTGCCGCTGTGCGCCTCTTAAATCGCACTCTCAGAGTTTCCGGCCCGCCGCGCATAGCGTGTGCGGGCCTTATTCCTGTCCTAGTGGCTACTCCGTCGACGGAACGCGCTTGAGGAAGGGGGCCAGCACAATAACCACCAGCGAGAGCACGCCTGCAAAAAGGAATGCCCAGTGCGCACCGTAAGCTGTGGCAGCAGCATCATTCATGCCTTGTGCCAGGCCAGACTTGGTGCCACGGCTAAGGAACGTCATCAAAAAGGCAGTGCCGGCCGCGCCCGCCAGCTGCTGCAAAGTATTAAGGATGGCGGAGCCGTGCGAGTAGAGCTCATCCGGCAGGGAGGCCAGGGACGTCGTCATCAGTGGCGTCATCATGAGCGCAATGCCGAGGGCGAATAGGACGTGCATAGCAATGACCATCCACACAGCGCTGTCCTCAGTGAACAGGGTCATCAGCCACGTGCCCGCGGCAAGGAGAAGGGCACCGGGAATCATCAGCGGACGGGGCCCGTGGACATCATAGAGGCGGCCTACCATCGGGGAGATGCCGCCTTGCAGCAAGCCGCCGGGCATGACGACGAGCCCGGTGACCAGGGAACTTACCGCCAAAGAGGTCTGCAGGTAGATGGGCAGGACATTGACCACGCCAAGCAATAGCCCGAACATCAAAAGCATGCCGAGTACCGCCACGGTGAAGTTCGGAACCTTAAATGGTCGCATATCCAGCAGGGCGCGATTGTCTTTAGCCAGGCGCACTTGCCGGAGGGTAAAAAGCGCCAAGGCCACAAGTCCTATGGCGAGGACGAGGATGTCTATGAGGCCTTCGCCCTCCAGAATATTTTCTAGGGACGATACGGCATATACCAACCCGCCAAAGGCAAGGACGGACAAAATAACTGAGGGGAAATCCAGCGGGGTATCGCGTTTATCGCCCACGTTGACTAGGCGGAGGTAGCCGGCGACGCCGATGAGGCCGAGCAGCGGAACCATGGTCCAGAAGATGACGTGCCAGGTGAACATGCTAAGAACCAGACCACCCACCGTAGGTCCGAGCGCCGGGGCCACGGAAATGACCACGGAGATAATGCCCATGACGCTGCCGCGACGCTGTGGCGGGACGAGGGTCATCGCCACCGTCATCAAGGTGGGGATCATCAACGCAGTACCCGCCGCTTGGAAAACGCGCCCCACCAGCAAGATGCCGAAGGCTGGGGCGAGTGCCGCAAAGACTGTACCGGCAAGGAATACACCCGCGGAGGCGAGAAAGATCTGGCGGGTGGTGAATTTATCCATGAGAAAGCCGGTGGTCGGGATGACCACGCCCATGGTGAGCAGGAAACCGGTAAGCAACCACTGGGCGGAGGTAGCCGGGATGTCAAAGTCCGCCATGATGGCAGGCAATGCCACCGAAAGGGCGGTCTCGTTCAGGATCATCACCATCGCACCAAGAACGAGGATGGTGAGGTTGATTTTTACCTCTGCGGAAATGTGCGGATCTGGTTTCTGAGACACCCAGATAGGATACTGAGGCCGCCGATATGGGGAAAGTCGGGGAGTATAATTTTAGTGTCTTCCTCCGCGCGGTCAGACCGCGCCACCCGAATATATAGAGAGGCCATCCCAGTGCGTTTTCTCCAGGATTCCCGCCCGCCGTACGAATTGACCTATTCCGATGTGTTCATGGTGCCCAGCCACTCCGAGGTGGGCTCGCGCCAGTCGGTGGATCTCACCACTGAGGACGGCACTGGCAATACCATCCCGCTCATCGTGGCCAATATGACCGCCGTGGCCGGTCGCCGCATGGCCGAGACCATCGCGCGCCGCGGCGGGCTCACTATCCTGCCACAGGACCTATCCCTGGATGCGGCCGCAGAGACCATCGCCTCCGTGAAAGCGGCTGACTTGGTCTATGACACCCCCATTATCGTGAAGCCGCACCATACCGTGGGCTATACCAGCAACCTTTTGCACAAGCGCGCTCATGGCGCGGCCATCGTGGTCGACGGGGACATGCCCATCGGCATTATCACACCGAAGGATCTGCGCGGGCAGGATAATTTCACCGCCGTCGGCCAATTGATGACCACGGATCTGGTGACGCTGCCGGTGGGCATTGACCCACAGGAGGCCTTCACCAAGCTGCGCAAAACCTCGCGGAAGTTGGCACCGGTGGTCAACCCGGATGGCACCCTGGCCGGAATCCTCACCAGGAAGGGGGCGGTGAGGGCGAAGATGTATAAGCCGGGCGTCGACAAGCAGGGCCGGTTACACATTGGTGCGGCCGTAGGCATCAACGGCGATGTGGAAGGCCGCGCCCGTGCGCTGGCGGAAGCCGGTGCTGACGTTCTAGTCATTGATACCGCGCACGGCCACCAAGCCAGCATGCTCAGCGCGCTGCGCAAGGTAAAGGCGCTGAATCTAGGGCTTCCCATTGCTGCCGGTAATATCGTCACAGCGGAGGGCGTGCGCGAACTGGCGGCCGCCGGCGCGGACATCATCAAGGTCGGCGTGGGCCCGGGCGCGATGTGCACCACCCGTATGCAAACGGGTGTGGGCCGCCCGCAATTCTCGGCCGTCCTGGAGTGCGCTGCGGCAGCCCGCGAGGTTGGCGCCCACGTCTGGGCCGATGGCGGCGTGCGCGACCCGCGCGATGTCGCCCTCGCCTTGGCCGCCGGTGCCTCCAATGTCATGATCGGCTCCTGGTTCGCCGGGACCTTTGAATCCCCAGGTGACCTGCACAAGGACGCCGATGGCGCCTTCTACAAGGAATCCTTTGGTATGGCTTCGCGCCGGGCAGTGCGCGGCCGCAACTCCGATACGGAGGCCTTCGAGCGCGCCCGCCGCGAGATGTTTGAAGAGGGGATTTCTACCTCTCGTATCTACCTCGACCCCGAGCACGGCGGCGTGGAGCATCTAGTGGACCGAATCATTTCTGGCGTCCGTTCCTCGTGCACTTACGCCGGCGCCAATTCCTTGGCTAGCTTCCACGAACGCGCCACTGTGGGCGTGCAGTCCGCCGCCGGGTTCGCGGAGGGGCAGCCGCGCGCCACGAACCGTTAATAGGCTGCATGCTACGTTGACAGATATGCTAACTCGCTATGACCAAGCGGCCTCCCGCGCGGCCGCACAGGTTATGGGGCGCTACTCCACCAGCTTCTCGCTGGCCACGCGGCTCTTGCGCGGGCGGGTGCGCGCCGATATCCGCCACTTATACGCGGTGGTGCGCATTGCCGATGAGCTTGTCGACGGCGCCGCTGCCCAAGCCCACACCGACCCCGCCGCCGCATTGGATGCCTACGAGAAAACCATCCTGGCCGCACCGCAGCAGCGACTGCACACGGATCTCGTGGTCCACGCTTATGCCTTGACCGCGCGTCGCTGTGGCTTCCCCCGCGAGTACCTTGCTGCCTTCTTTCACTCCATGCGCGCGGATCTTAAACAACGCGAGTATTCTTCGGCCGAGCTGCAAGACTATATCTACGGCTCGGCGGAAGTCATTGGGCTTTTGTGCCTACAGATTTTCCTAGCCGAGGAAAGCGTTTCACCCGCCGACCGCACTGCCATGGAACGCGGCGCCCGCGCGCTAGGTTCGGCATTCCAGAAGATAAACTTCCTGCGTGATTTGGGCGAGGATAGCTCTACTTTGGGGCGCACCTATTTTCAGCAGGCCCCATCCGGCCGGATTGATGAGGCCACCAAGTCCGCGCTCATCGCAGAGATCCGCCAGGAGCTTGCTACCGCCGCGCTCACCATCGACTTGCTACCTGCCTCCGCACGGGTTGGTGTGAGCGCGGCGGCGGATATCTTTGCCGAGCTGACCAATCGCCTCGCCGCAACCCCTGCTACGGACCTCGCCACCACGCGCGTATCCGTGCCCAACCACACCAAGGCTTGGTTAGCGGCCCGCGCAGTGCGCCGCCGCGGCCACAGCAAGCACGCCCCACACCCAGCCGAAGATTAAGGAGAACGTCATGCACGCCGTCGTCATCGGAGCCGGCATCGCTGGACTCGCCACCGCCGCCTTGCTCGGCCGCGAAGGATACGAGGTCACCGTGGTGGACTCGCTGGATGAGGTGGGAGGCCGCGCCGGCAGCTTTGCAGAAGACGGCTTTCGCTGGGATACGGGCCCGTCCTGGTATCTCATGCCCGAGGCTTTCGATCATTTCTTTGCGCTGTGCGGCACCTCTACCGAGGCGGAGCTAGATCTGGTGGACCTCTCCCCCGCCTACCGTGTTTTTCATGGGGATGCGCCCGTAGACGTGCACTCCGGCATCGAGGAAGTCACCGCGCTGTTCGAGTCCTTGGAACCCGGCGCGGGAGACAAGGTCCGGCAGTACTTGGCGCAGGCCAGCGATACCTATGACATGGCACTCGAGCACTTCCTCTACACCACCTTCTCCGCGCCGCTCAATTTGGTGCACCGCGATATTCGCGCTCGGCTTTCTCGCCTCGTGGCTCTGCTTTCGGCAAACCTGCAGCAGCACGTGGGCCGTAGCTTTGCTGATGCCCGCCTGCGCCAGATTCTGAGTTATCCGGCGGTCTTTTTATCCTCCGAGCCGGCCGCCGCCCCGGCCCTGTATTCCCTGATGAGCCACACCGACCTGGTGGAGGGGGTGCGCTACCCACAAGGTGGTTTCGCCGCCGTGGTCCAGGCCGTCTACCGACAAGCGAAGAAGTTTGGCGCCACCTTCCGTTTGGGCGAGGAGGTTACCTCCATCAAGGTATCTAATCGGCAGGTAACGGGCGTGCGCACGAACAAGGGCGCCATCCACGCCGATATCGTGGTCTCCGCAGCGGACTTGCACCACACCGAGACCCAGCTTTTGCCGCCGCAGCTGCGCACCTACCCGGAGCGTTACTGGGGCCGGCGCAATCCGGGCCTGGGTACCGTGCTCATCTTGGCCGGGGTGAAGGGCAAGCTGCCCGAGCTGGCACACCATACGTTGCTCTTTAGCAAGGACTGGGATCCGGATTTCCGCGCCGTCTATTCCGGCCCAGAGCCCTCCCGGCCGTTGGGGGCCTCCGAGTCCATCTACGTGTCCAAGACCTCCGCCACCGACCCAAGTGTCGCCCCCGAGGGCCACGAAAATCTCTTCATTCTGGTGCCGGTGCCGGCCGCGGAGGCGCCCGGGTTTGGCAATGCCTATCACGCTGAGGAGTCCGAGCGCGTTGCTGCGATTGCCGACGCCGCCCTCAACCGCATCGCGGCCACGGCCGGGGTGCCGGATTTGGTAGACAGGGTCGTCGTCAAGCGCACGCTCGGCCCCGCCGATTTTGCCGAGCGCTACCATGCCTGGTCGGCCGGCTCCATCGGACCGGCGCACACGCTACGGCAGTCGGCGTTTTTGCGCGGACGCAATGCCTCACGCAAAGTAAACGGCCTCTACTATGCGGGGGCTACCACCGTGCCAGGCGTCGGTGTGCCAATGTGCCTGATTTCGGCCGAGAACATCATTAAGCGCCTGCGGGGCGATAAATCCACCGGCCCACTCGTGCGCTAAAAACTTAGATATCCAGGAGAACTACTCGCCCGCTGCCACTCGAATCCACGCATTTGGGCAAGCGGTTTTCCGGCTTTGCGTCATCTAAGAACTTTGGCGCGGATACATCGCACGCCCAACCTTCGAGCCTGAGGAAGCCGCGGGTATTTACTTCCTCCGGCTTAAAGTCGTGGTTCACGTAGCTATCTACGACCTGCATAGCTTTGGTGCAGTTCGTGCCATCGACTTGCACGTAGACGTTCTTTCGTCCCCATTTTGTATCCATCTGCCCACAGATAGTGCCCATTTTGGCGTTGCCATTGGAATCGGGCTTAGGTGGGAAGGTATCGGAGTAGTACTGACCGTTGTCTTTTACGGTGAAATGATGTCCCTTCGCTGTGACCGTGAACTCATCCGAGTTTGGTGCCTCGAAGGTAACGCCTTCAATTTCTACCTTCTCCCCTGCCTTGAGCTGTTTCGACGGAGTCATATCACCTGGATCCACCGCGCCAGATGGGAAGAATCCCTCCCTCTTTTTGAAGCTGACCATATTAGCCTCCCACTGCGGCTGGTTTGGGTCTGGCATTAGGGGTGGATCTGCGAACTGCACGGTGCACCACGGGCCTGCGGAGAGCTCTTTAAAGGAGCACGAAACTTTTCCATCGGGACTTTTAACTCCCCACGCCTTCGACTGCGCGTATTCGGGGCCCTTCGCCAAAAAGTCCTCGGCCGAACGCATGGTCAGCCCCGAGGAATCCACCTTCTTTTCTGATTCGGTAGTTTCTTCCGCTGTGCTCTCTGGGGAGGAAGCTTCCGCCGAGCTAGTTGCGGTGCTTTCGGTCATCCGTGGACGGAATTGGGGCGCTTCCTCGTTACTGTCAGCAGAGGAACATGACGCAAGCCCAACGGCCAATACAGGTAGGGCAAGGATAGGGAGAATTCTTTTCATGCCTCGCATTTTTCCATGCGGTGAGAAACTGCGCTGGTCTTTTGCAGCAGGGGTGCAGGAACGAACATGAGCAGGAAATAGCAAAGCCGTCAGCCCGCGCGGGCTGACGGCCAAGCGATAGGACGCTAGGTGCTACTTCTGCTCGGGTTTGACCAGCGGGAAGAGCACGGTTTCGCGGATGCCCAGGCCAGTCAAGGCCATGAGTAGACGGTCCATGCCCATGCCCGTACCGGCTGTAGGCGGCATGCCCTGCTCCATAGCCGCGAGGAAGTCCTCATCCAGCACCATGGCCTCATCATCGCCACCGGCGGCCAGGCGGGCCTGATCCTCAAAGCGCTCGCGCTGGATAACCGGGTCCACGAGCTCGGAGTAGCCGGTTGCCAGCTCGAAACCGCGCACGTAGAGGTCCCACTTTTCGGTCACGCCCGGCTCGGAACGGTGCTGGCGGGTCAACGGGGAGGTCTCAACCGGGAAATTCTTGACAAAGATAGGGCCTTCGAGCTGGTCCTCGCACAGGACCTCCCAGATTTCCTCGACCAACTTGCCGTGGCCCCAGCCGCCGTCCTTAGGGACGTCGAGACCAATGACGTCTGCAATGCCCTTGAGCGTCTCGACGTCAGTATCGATGGTGACCTCCGGCTGGCCCGGGAACTTACGCTGCAGGGCCTCATTCAGGGAGGGGTACATCTCGATTTCCGGCCATTCTTCGCCACCGAAATCGAACTCGGTGCCATCGGCAAGGGTGACGGTGGTCGAGCCGAAGACATCGCGGGCAACAGCCTGGATGGACTCACGCGTCATGCGGGCACAATCGTTGTAATCGCCCCACGCAGCGTAGGTCTCCAGCATAGCGAACTCTGGCGAGTGGGAGCGGTCAACGCCCTCATTGCGGAAGTTGCGGTTGATTTCAAAGACGCGGTCAATGCCGCCCACGACCGCGCGCTTCAAGTACAACTCTGGAGCGATGCGCAGGTAGAGATCAATATCCAGCGCATTGGAGTGGGTGATAAACGGGCGAGCGGCTGCGCCACCGTGCAGGGTCTGCAGCATCGGGGTCTCGATTTCTACAAAGTCCTGGCTTTCCAGGTAATTGCGCAGCGCGCGCATAACCTTGACGCGAATCATGGCGTTCTTGCGGGCATCTTCGCGGATAATGAGGTCGTTATAGCGCTGGCGCACGCGGGTATCTTCAGCCATATCAGCGAAGGACACCGGCAACGGACGCAAGGACTTAGCGGCCATGGTCCATTCGGAGACCATGATGGACAGCTCGCCGCGGCGCGAAGAAATCACGCGGCCGCGCACGGAGATGAAATCGCCCAAGTCGACGTCGGACTTCCAGGCGTCGAGGCGCTCCTTGCCTACCTCGGCCAAAGAAAGCATGGCCTGCACCTGGGTGCCATCGCCATCTTGCAAGGTGGCGAAGCACAGCTTGCCGGTATTGCGCATAAAGATAAGGCGACCAGCAATTGCGTGGGTGACCTCGGTTTCCTCACCAGGGGCCAGGTAGGTTACGCCCTCTTCGTTGCCAGGCTCTTCGCCTTCAGCCACGACGCGGAAATCATGGCGCAAATCCTTTAAAGAGATGGTGCGCTCAACGGTTACCGGGTAGGCCTCTACGCCGGATTCCAGCAGGCGATCGCGCTTTTCGCGGCGGATGCGCAGCTGCTCAGGGACATCGTTTACTTCATTATTCTTCTGCTCGCTCACGTTAGCCAAGGGTAGTCGATCCCCACCGCAGCACGCGATTTAGCCCACGCCACCCTCTCCCGGGAAAGGATTTACGCATAATTCACTTCACTGTCACCTCGGGGTCAACACACAGTTACGAAGATGACCTTTTATATATGACTGTCCCCATATGTAATCAATATTTTTCGACATTTTTGGAGCACTACCCATGGCGCTTAAGGGCCGCAATCTTCTCTCTAGTCTCTTCACATCCTCTCGTTCCAGCCTGACTTGCACCTACAAGTGCGGTAATGCCTGCTTTGGAGAGTGCGAGAACAAGTCCGATAACCCGTACTTCGGTGACCAGTTCTCCCGTCGTACCGCCCTGCGCGCGGGCAGCCTGTCCGTCGTAACCGTCGGCGGCGGCGCCGCGCTGGCTGCCTGCTCTAGCCCAGACGATGCTTCTACTGAGGCGTCTTCTTCCGAGGGCAAGGGCGGCAAGACCTCTGAGGCGAACGTCGAGCTAACCTCCGCAGAGGGCATGAAGTTTGGCCCAGTACAGCCGAATGAAAAGGACGAAGTAGTCATCCCGGATGGCTACGAGCAGTCCGTGCTCATCGCGTGGGGCGATCCGCTGTTTAAGGACGCGCCGGAATTCGATGACAAGAATCAGACCGCCGAGGCAGCAGAGAAGCAGTTCGGATTCAACAATGACTTCGCCGGCCTCATCGAGCACCCGGACGATGACAACCGCCTTATCTACGTTTGCTCCCACGAGTACACCACCGAGCCGCAGATGTTCCCCAACTACGATGCGGACAACCCCACCGAAGAGCAGGCCAAGATTGGCTGGGCTGGCCACGGCCACTCCATCGTGGAAGTATCCAAGGTAGGAAACACCGGTGAGCTCAAGCGCGAGTTTGGCCCGCTCAACCGCCGCATTACCGCCACCACCGAATTCACCTTGGTCGGCCCGGCTGCCGGTTCCGATTTTGTAAAGACCTCCGCCGATAAGACGGGCAAGAAGGTCAAGGGCACTCTGAGTAACTGCTCCGGTGGCATCACCCCGTGGAACACCATGCTCTCCGGCGAAGAGAACTTTGACCAGTACTTCGCTCACGCCAAGCTGGATGACAAGAAGGCGCAGGAGTCCCTAGAGCGCTTCGGCATGGAAGATGGCGAGTCCCAGCGCAAGTGGGAGCGCTTTGATAAGCGTTTCGACGTCTCCAAGGAGCCGAACGAGCCGAACCGCTTCGGCTGGATCGTCGAGATTAACCCACTAGATCCTAAGTCCACCCCGGTCAAGCACACCGCTCTGGGCCGATTCAAGCACGAGGCCGCCAACATCCACATCGCCTCCGATGGCACCGTGGTGTGCTACGCCGGCGATGACTCCCGCTTCGAGTACATCTACAAGTTCATCTCCACCAAGAAGTACAAAGAGGGCGACATCGAGCACAACCTCACCATCTTGGACCACGGCACCTTGTACGTAGCCAAGGTAGAGGGCAACTCCCCAGCCGACGAGATTGACGGCTCCGGCGTACTGCCCGAAGACGGTGCCTTCGACGGCGAGGGCAAGTGGATTAAGCTGCTGACCTCCGATACGGAAAACAATAAGTTCGAGTCCCACGTCGACGGCATGTCTGCAGAAGAGGTTGCGGTCTACACCCGTGAGGCCGCCGATAAGGTGGGCGCGACCAAGATGGACCGCCCTGAGGATATGCAGGTCCACCCAGACTCGGAGAAGGTCTACGTTGCCCTGACCAACAATAAGTACCGTGGCGCTACCGGCGAGAACGCCAAGAAGAACAAGGAAGAGCCTATGGAATGGGCTCCTATCAAGGAGAACAAGAACGGCCTGGTCATGGAGATTGAAGATGACCACGCTGGCGAGAAGTTCACCTGGAACCTCTTCTTGGTCTGTGGCGATCCGAAGGAGGCTAATACCTACTTCGGTGGTTTTGACAAGGAGAAGGTCTCCCCGATTTCCTGCCCGGATAACCTGGCCTTCGATAGCCACGGCAATCTGTGGATCTCCACCGACGGTAACGCGTTGGAGTCCAACGATGGCCTCTACGCGGTGACCACCGAGGGCGATACCCGTGGTGAGCTGAAGTGCTTCCTTACCGTTCCGGCAGGTGCCGAGACCTGTGGCCCCATCGTCACCGATGAGCGCGTGATGGTCAACGTCCAGCACCCAGGTGAAACCGATGATGCCACCTTTGAAAAGCAGACCTCTCACTGGCCTGACGGTGGCAAGTCCACCCCACGCCCGGCAGTGGTTGTGGTGTGGAAGAAGGACGGCAATATCGGCGTCGATAAGAAGTAACCACCACCTGGTTTAAGTACCCACCGCGCGGCCCTTGTTCCTGCTCGAGCAAGGGCCGCGCTTTCGTCTATCCACGGCGACTGAACCAAAAGTCTCCGGGTACCCTTCAAATATAAATCCACCCATCGGTCTCCCCCACAGGCAAACACATATGTGAGTTATGACATACTATTCGCACGTGTGATGCACGACACCTGCCCGTCTATGAGGAGACACACACTATGAACTCTCTTGTCCTCGCCATCATCGGTATCGCGATGATGGTCGCCGGCTATCTGCTCTACTCCAAGTTCCTAGGGCGAAGAATTTTCCGGCTATCCCCGAAATACTCCACCCCGGCCCACACGATGGAGGACGGCGTGGATTATGTACCCACCAATAAATACGTCCTGTGGGGACACCACTTCACTTCCGTAGCGGGTGCAGCACCGATCATCGGTCCTGCCGTAGCCGTTATCTGGGGGTGGGTACCGGCATTTCTCTGGGTCACCATCGGCACCATATTCTTCGCAGGCTTGCACGATCTCGGCGCTCTGTGGGCCTCCCAGCGCCACAAGGGCCAATCCATTGGTACCTTGTCTGGGCGCTATATCGGCAAGCGCGGGCGTAACCTCTTCCTCATCGTCATTTTCCTGTTGCTTTTGATGGTGAATACTGCCTTCGCAGTGGTCATCTCCAACCTGTTGGTATCCACTCCCACGGCCGTCATTCCCACGTGCGGCGCCATCGCCGTCGCGCTGCTTATCGGCCAGGCCATCTACCGCCTGAAGTGGAACCTACCGCTGGTATCTATCGTGGGTGTGATCGCGCTCTACGCGCTGATGATTATCGGCGACCGCGTGCCCGTGGTCTTGCCAGATACCGTCCTGGGGATTCCCGCCAATGGCGTGTGGATCATCTTGCTATTCATCTACGCCTTCATCGCTTCGATGCTGCCAGTATGGGTGTTGCTGCAGCCACGCGATTACATCAACGGCCTACAGCTTTTCGTAGGTTTGGCCATCTTGTACGGGTCTTTCCTTATCACTCGGCCCTCGATTATGGCGCCAGCGTTGCGCGATAACGTACCAGACGGCACCCCGGGCATCTTTCCGCTGCTCTTTGTCACTATCGCCTGCGGCGCCGTCTCCGGTTTCCACGGCGTGGTGGCCTCCGGCACCTCTTCCAAGCAGGTGGATAAAGAAACCGACGTGCGCTTTGTGGGCTACTTCGGCGCCGTGGGCGAGGGCCTGCTCGCACTGGGCACCATCATCGCTACTACCGCTGGCTTCAAGACCGCCGCGCAGTGGGAAGAAATCTACTCCGAGTGGAACGCCGGCGGCGTGGACGCCTTCGTGCAAGGCGGCGGCGCGCTCATGAATGAGGGCTTGGGTATTCCTACCTCGCTTTCCGGCACCATCTTGGCCACCATGGCCGTGCTTTTTGCGGCCACCACTATGGACTCGGGTGTGCGCCTGCAGCGTTTGGTGGTCCAAGAAATCGGCGAAATCATAGGCGTACGCATCAAGGCTTTGGCCGCCACCGTCATTGCGGTGGGCTTGGCCTTTGGGCTGACCTTCTCCGCCGGCGTGGATGGCTCGGGCGGCATGACCATCTGGCCGCTATTCGGCACCACCAACCAGCTCATGGCAGGACTCTCCTTGGCCATCGTGGTAGTCATCCTCACCCACCTACGTCGGCCGACGTGGCCAGTGGTCATCCCGCTCATCTTCGTTACCGCCATGTCCCTGTGGGCCGCGCTCCTGCAGCTAAAGTCGCTATTTACTAGCCAGAACTGGCTGCTGTTCTGCATGGACGCCATCATCGTGGTCGCCACCATCTGGGTCATTGTGGAGGCCGTCGGTGCCATCTCTCGTGCCCGCAAGGAGGCCCCACTGGAGTGGTCCGATGATGATCTTGACGCCCCGCTGCCCGAGCATGCTCGACAAGCTTAGGGCGTTCGGGGCTGGTCTCAATGAGTTCTACCAGGCCCCGTACCGCGCCAGTTTTGCCAAAGCCCAGCAGCAGGAAGACGATCTCTTCATGATGCTGGTGGTCTCGGAGGCCCTGGGCATTCCCAACCCGGCCAGTTACTACACCCTGGAGCTTTTGCCGTTGGTCTATGAGGATTTCCACGCCTGGCATACGCGCATGGGAATGGAAAGATCCCCGCTGGAGAATATTCAATGTTGTTAGAGACTGCACCCATCATGTTCTTTGGGGGCAAGGGCGGGGTGGGAAAGACCACCCTGGCTACCGCCACCGCGCTGCGCCTGTCCCGCGATCACCGCGTCTGCTTGGTCTCTACGGACCCAGCGCACAACTTGGGGCACATCTTTGGCACCGCGCTTGGCGATGCCCCCGTGGCCCTCACCCCTTCCCTCTCCGCCATCGAGATCGACCCGGCGCGCGCCACGGAACAACATCTTGCGCAGGTAGGTTCTGCGATGCGCCGTTTCATGCCCGAGCATCTGCATGGCGAGGTCACAAAGCACCTGGACTTGGCCCGGCAATCGCCCGGCACGCAGGAGGCAGCACTATTGGAGCGTATCGCGGCGCTCGTCGGCGAAGAGTCCGACGTCGATTTCCTCATCTTCGATACCGCCCCGTCTGGGCATACCTCGCGGCTGATGGCTTTGCCAGAAATCATGGCCGCCTATACCGATGGCTTACTTTCCCGGCGCGAGAAATCCGATAAATTCGGCTCGCTAGTACGCGGAATGTCGCCCGGCAACAGCGCGAATAATGACCCCGTGGACCGGCGCAATCAGGAAATTCGCGCCACTCTTTTCCAGCGGCGCGAGCGCTTTTCCCAGCTGCGCGCGGCGCTGACTTCACCGCGCACGGTCTTCCATATTGTCCTTACCGCCGAGCGCCTGCCCGTACTCGAGTCAGCCGAGTTCCACGCGGACCTCACAGGAAATGGCGTGCGCGTGGGGTCCATGCTGGTTAACCGCCGTACCCCTGCCAACCAGGGAGAATTCCTCGCCGCCCGTCGCGCGGCCGAAGATGAGGCGCTCGCACTTCTCCGCGCCAAGCTCCCGCAGACCCCAGTGCGCGAGGTTCCGTGGCTGCCGGAGGAAGTGGGGACTCCGGGGGCCGTCGAAAAGCTGGCGGAATTTCTCTAGCTCTTCCCCCAACCAGCCCCATCAGGATTTCTAGTCTGCTAAAACCGAAATATGACTTTGCTCACCAAGGAATACCTGTCCCAGTTGCGCAAGGAGGCTGCGGCCGATTCACGGCAGCGGCTGGCCCGCAACGCCATCACCAACGTTGGCGCGGCCAAGGCGGCGCTTGACCGCGACCGCATTACCGCCTTATACCCCACCACGGAAACCAAGCTGGATAGCTTGGATGTAACGGATCAAAAGCGTTCCGGCCGCTGCTGGATGTTCGCTGCGTTAAACGTCTTCCGCCACCGCGCTGCGCAGGAACTCAACGTAGATAATTTCGAGTTTTCCTTCACCTACCTGCAGTATTTTGACAAGCTGGAGCGGGCCAACCTGGTTCTCAATCAGCTGCTGGATAAAAAGGACGCTGGTTGGGATGAGCGCACCGTGGCCGCAGTGCTCGACCACGCTGGAGCCGACGGCGGCTGGTGGTGCTTCTTTAGCAACCTGGTGGCCAAGTACGGCGTGGTACCTGCCGAGGTCATGCCGGAGGTCCGCTCGTCTGGACATACCGCGGAAATGAACCGCGATCTCGCCACGGTGGTGCGTCGCGCCGCCGCGCTAGATGGCCCGCGCGAGGACATCCTTGCTCAGGCACGCAAAGATTTCCACCGCATCCTGGCCATCCACCTGGGCACCCCGCCCGAGGAATTTACCTGGGCGTATCGCACCAAGGACGAGCAATTCGTGCGCCTGCACTCCACCCCGCGCGAGTTTGCCAAGAAATACCTACCCCACCTCGACGAGTTCGTGGTGCTGGCTGATGACCCCCGTTCCACCAACCCCAAGCATCGCGTATTTAGCAGCGCTGATGAAAGCAATGTGCTGGGTGGCGCGCCACAAGAGTACTTAAACATCACCGTGGAAGAGCTCAAGGAGACCGCCAAGCGCAGCCTAGCCGCCGGCGAGCCGGTGTGGTTTAGCTGCGACGTCAACCGTCAATTCTCTTTCCTCAACGGCGTATGGGACGAGGGACTGGTGGATACCGATGGCCTCTACGGCATCGATTCCACCATGACTAAGGAGGAGCGTTTTACCTCCGGCGAGACCGCGCCTACCCACGCGATGGCGCTCACCGGTGTGGATGGGGACCGAGCTTGGCGCGTGGAGAACTCTTGGGGCTCCAAGCCACCACGCAAGGAAGACGGCGAGGATGTGCCCGGCAAGGGCTTTGCCACCATGTCCGATGCCTGGTTTGACCAGAACGTCTTCCACATCGCCGTGCGCAAGGAGCACCTGAGCGATGAGCTTTCTCAGGCGCTAGATACCGAACCGATTGAGCTTCCCCTCTGGGACCGGATGAACTAAGGAGAATCGAGAAATGACCGAGATTAACCCGAACGAGGTTCATGCCGCCAATGCTGAGCTCGCCAGTGATGCCACGCTGCGCTTGGTACGCAATGGGGTGGCTCAGGAAGGCGTCGATAAGCTCAGCCTCGACCGCGAGGTACTGCACACCCTTAACCGGGTGACCAGCCATAAGCTAGATTCCTGGGGCGTGGCCGACCAGAAGGCTTCGGGCCGCTGCTGGATTTTTGCCGGCCTGAATTCCCTGCGCGGTGGGCTGATGGACAAGGCCAAGCTTAAAGATTTTGAGCTTTCCCAGACCTATATTTACTTCTTTGACAAGCTCGAGAAGGCCAATTGGTTCCTTAGCGCCATGGCTGAGCTGAAGGACCGCGATATTACGGACCGCACCGTAACCAAGCTCATGGATGATCCGATCGATGACGGCGGCCAGTGGTCCATGTTTGTCGCACTGGTGGAAAAATACGGTGTAGTACCGCAGTACGCCATGCCGGAAACCGCTTCTTCGGAGGCCACGGCGATGTTGAACCGTAACCTGCAGACCGTGCTGCGCCGCGCCGCGCACCGGATCCGCAGCGGCGAAGAGGGCGCGCACAAGCAGGCGCTTGCCGACGTCTACCGTATCCTCACCGCCAACCTGGGCCTGCCGCCGGAGGACTTTGTCTGGCAATATCGCGATAAGGATGATGAGTTCCACCGCGCGGGCACCTTTACCCCGCAGGAGTTTGCCAAGGAATACCTGCCCGCAGACCTCAGTGAGTACGTGTGCGTGGTCAATGATCCCCGCAATGCCTACGGCAAGCTCTACACCGTGGAATACCTGGGCAATGTGGCCGGCGAGCGCGTAACCTATCTGAACGCGCCGGTGGAGGTGCTGCGCGATGCCGCGCGTGACTCCATCAACGATGGCCAGCCAGTGTGGTTCGGCTGCGATACTGACCAGCAATCCGATGATGAGCACGGCGTGTGGGCCAAGCACCTGCACGATTATGAGGCCTTCTACGGCGTGGAGATGGATCTGGACAAGGCACAGCGTTTGCGCCTGCACGAGTCCATGATGACCCACGCGATGGTGTTTACCGGCGCCGATATCGCCGAAGGCGGCGCAGTACAAAGCTGGCGCGTGGAGAATTCCTGGGGTCCAAAGAAGGCCGATAAGGGCTTTTGGACCATGGCCGATGACTGGTTCGACGAGTTCGTCTTCGAAATTGCCGTACACCCTTCCCGACTGCCGGAACAATACCAAGCGGCTTTGCAGTCCGAGTCCGTGACTACCCTGCCGGCCTGGGACCCGATGGGTGCCTTGGCGCGCTAGGTCTGCGGTGAGCCCAAGCGCCGCACATAGAGCATGCACACCAAGTCGCGGTCCTCGTTGACCGCGATGGTGCGCTCGCCTACCTGGTTAAAGCCGCGGCTGTCATAAAACTGGTACGTACAGCCATCATCGGTAAACAGGTAGATATTCTTTCCCGCGTGGCGGGATTCGAAGGTCTCAAGCAGCGCGGTGCCCACGCCGCTCACGCCGGAGTTAGGGTCGGCAACGAGGAAACCGATCTCGCCATCAATGGGATGCTCGCCTAGGTACTTGAGCAGCATGTCCTTATTGGCAGCATCATAGTCATCGCGGTGCCCGCCGGGGCGTAGGTTATTGAAGATTTCCACCGCGTGGACATAAGCCTTTCGCCACCACGGATAGGGCAGCGCCGGCTTGCCTTTCATGGAGGCCAAAAGCACGCCGAGAAAGCGGTCACCATCATAGGCGGCCAAGATATCGGTGGCCTTGGCGCGCTCTAAATCCCAAAAATAGCGGCCATAGGCGCGCTCGAAGCGAGGATTTTTCACAAACCAGTGCAGATGCATGCCTTCAATGGCAAAGGAAATGGCCTGGGGTTCATCGCGCGGGTCTAGGTCGCGGATCTGGATATCGGTCATTTCTCCTCCGATAGCTGCTGAAAAGCGGCATCTTGTGCGCGCTGTTGCTCGCGTTGCTGCTCGCGCTCGAGCTCGGCCTTGGCTTCGTGTTCTTCGATGTTATTAAAGCCGATGCCCAGCGGCAGGCCCACATTATCGATGAGCCGGACGCCACCGATTGTCGCGGCAACAAGCAGGCGGGCATCACCTTCTACGGGAGGGGCCCCTAAATCTCGGCCGCGCACTTCGAGATACTCGGGTTCAACGCCTACGGCGCGAAGCACCTCCGCGGCAACCTCACGTACCTTCTGCGCACCGGTCTCGGCGGCATGCGCGCCAGCGGTGAGCGCGGCAGATAGTGCCGCGGCCTGCTCGCGGGATTCGGCCGGCACGTGGGTATTGCGCAGGCTCATTACCACACCGTCGGGCATGCGCACAGCGGGTACGCCTTGCACACGGACTCCTAGGTGAAAGTCCTGGACCGCGTGGTGGAGGGCAAGGAGAAGCTCGTAGTCCTTCTCGCCTAAAAGGACGTCGGTAGGCGAAAGCGTCAGGATGAGCGCAAGGTACAGCGAGAGATCCTCGCTAAGGTCCGGCTCGAGAGCGGTGGCGGCGTCGGCCGGTGCTACGGCGATGCGGCGTCCGTGTGGCCACAAGGACTCGGGCGAGTACTCCCACACGATGTCCACGCCCTCCGCCCGCAGAAGCTCAAGGTCCTGTTTCTGCGGGGACTGCAGGGCCACGACGGTAACGGCGCCCCGGATGCGCTTCGCTGCGCGCACCAGCGCGATATGACCGGCGTGCACGCCGGTAGTCAGCGGCACGAAGGCGACCGGGCGGCCAGTCTTGTGAAAAGCACTACCGACCATGCGGATGCGCTCAATATCGTTGATGACGGTAGCGTTTCCCAGCTCCAGGCTCATCGGCTCTCCTCTTGTAGGGCCCACATTTCTAGCTCTTCGCGGCCGTCCACCTCTCCTAGGCGGCGGGCAACTTCCACGTAGCTGCGCCGCAAGCCGGGGTCAGTGGCGCCGCGGTAGGCGGCGATAATTTCTTCGGTGTCCATGTCCTCACCCACCAGGGGTGGCTCTTCTGAGGGCGAGAGGAAATGAGCATCAACCGCCGCAGAGATATGCAAGCGCCGCAGCATTTCGGCATAGTAGGCGCGGGCGGCAAAGGGGGCACGTTCGGCGTCGGAAAGCGCTACGGTCTCTGCGTAAAACTCGGCGATATTAAGTTCCACCACGGTCTCGCCCAACTCATCCAGGGTGGTCACCGCCCAGCGCTTCAGTGTAAATGGGGCGAGCGCCGCGACAACGCAGCCGTGGGTTTCCAGGGGATCCAATACCTGCACTCCGCGCGAAAGGCAGGTGTGGAAGACGATTAGTCCGCGATGGACGTGTGGCTCGAGTAACTCCACGGTAGCTTCCAGACGGGCATCGCCCACGGCGATAATGAGAGTCTCGAAGGAAGAAAGCTCGGCTGGATCCGAGAGCATCTGCACCTCATGGCCGGCGCGTTCCATGGCATTGGCCAAGGTAAAACCAGCCAAGCTACGGCCAAAGAGAGCTACCCGCATGCGTGGCGGGCGCATTTATTTATCCTTCTTATTCTTTGCCTGGGCCAGCAGCTCGGCCACGGAGACCGCGCCCTCGCGCTTATCGTCGCTGCGGCGGCGGCCACGCGACTCCGGCTCCTCAGCAGCCGCGCGATGATGCGAGCGGGCCGCCTTCTGGCGTACTGGCTCGGACTTTTCTGGGGCCACGTGCTGGCCGGAGCCCGGGTACTCCGCGCGCTCATCGCGCTGCGATGCCGGCTGCTGCGGGATGTCCTGGGTCTCGTCATTGGCCGTGGTCGCAGCCTCCGGCTTACGGTGGCTGCCGTGGTGCTCGCTGGAGGCGGAAGCGTGGGTGGTCTTCAAGGAGTCATCGCCACCGGTATCCCAGCGCACGGCCTGGAAACCGCCGGTATTAAAGGTAGAGGCGCCAGAAGACTTGCCGGAGGTACGCTGCGCGCGCGTCTTTTCACTAATGATGTCATTGAGTGGGTTGGACTCAGCGTGCGCCGCGGACGGCTGGTTCCCCAGGCGGCCGGCGATAGCATCGGCGGACGGGGCGCCGGAAGAAGACTGGGTGAAGTCCACGTTGCCTTCCTCCGCATCCGGGCGCGCGGCGGCCGCGGTCTGGGCCTCCAGCTGCATGATGCGGCGGGCTTCTGCGTGTAGGGCGGCCGGTTCATAGGTGAAGTCGTGGCCGGAGAGATCCTCAATCTGCTTGCGGATGGAAGCGAGCTCGGTGCGGATCTCATCGAGTAGTTCCTGGTCCGGTAGGGGCTGGCCATCGGCCGCGCGGGCTTGCTTCAGCTCGGCGCGGTGGGCGCGCTCCTGCAATTCCAGCTTGGTCACGGATTCTTCGGCCTGGCGGCGGTAGCGCATCACCAGGAAAAATCCGAGCACGGCGGCCCACAGGGCAGCAATGAGCGCGATCTTAAGCGCTGCGGCAGAGCCGGAAATCAGCATGACGATGCTGGCTAGGACGGCCAGCACCACGAGGACGATGAGCCCGATCTGGCCCAGATCCGGCTTGGACGTCTTGGCGGAAGTAGTGTGCGAAGAAGAGCGCGGCTCAGTCATGCTCACTAATGTACCGTTTGTACCCCATCTGGTGGGGGCGGGGTCTCACAGTGTCGCTCCAGCCGCAGGCCAGCAGCGCACATGGCAAGGCCACCGAGCGCCGAGGCAATGACCCCCACCAGGTCATCGGAGGCGGCCGCAAGCGTGCCGGCGTTGGGGATAACGTAGACGGCCACGCCTGCATAGATTCCCCCCACGATGGCTCCGGTCCACGCCGAGGCCTTGCCCACCAGCATGAACTGCGTGATGGTCATGGGATTAAGCTGCGAACTATCTAGGCCGATGCCATGCTCGTCCTCGGTGGCTTGGTCCACCTTCCAGGTCAGCACTAAGCAGATGACCGCCATGAGCCACAGCGTGGCCGAAACCGTCACTGGGATGTGCAGCATGGAGCCATAAAAGCGCGTAGTGAGGATGGCCGCGGCGGCGGCAAAGAAGACCCCGGTGCCAATGAGGGCACCCAACGAGGTCCGTTTCATAGCTCCTCCATCATGCCCAACCGGCGAATATCGGCGCGCTCCTTCGGGTCGAGTGCTGCCACCCGCTTGGCGACACCCTCCCCACTCAACCTAGCACCACCATCGGCCGCCAACCAGGGAATCAGCACGAAGGCGCGCTCGTGGGCATAAGGATGCGGGACGGTGAGCTCCGGGTCATCGGAGGTGTATCCCTCGATGTCCACGATGTCTACATCTAACGTGCGCGGGCCCCAGTGACGCACCCGCACCCGCTCCGCGGCCTCCTCGAGCTTCTGCCCGCGGCGCAGCAGTTCCTTGGGTGACTCGTCCACATCCACAATGAGCACGGCATTGAGGAATTCATCCTGGTCCGTTACTCCCCACGGCGGGGTGGCATAGACCGGCGAGGCGGCAACAATGTCGCCGGCGAATTCGTCGAATACCGTGCGCAATAGCTTCACGCGGTCATCCATATTGGATCCGATGGATAGCACCGCGCGCATTAGAGCGTCCTCGCGTGCTTGCGGGAGCGGCGGGCGACCACGGCGACATCGGCAAAAGTGCGCGGAATCGGTGCCTTCGGCTTATGAAGCGTGACCTCGACGGCGTGCAGGCCCTCGAAGATGGCCATGATGGTATCGGCCACCTCGCTAGCGACGGTCTCGATGAGGTCGCGGGCGGGGCCTTCGATGATGTTTGCAGCGACGTCGGCAAGCTCGGCGTAATTGATGGTCTTGGTCAGATCATCGGTAGCGGCGGCCTCGGCGAAATCGGACCAACAGGTGATATCCACGATGAAAGGCTGGCCGGTACGCTTTTCTTCCTCAAAGACGCCGTGGTAGGCAAAGCATTCCAGGCCGGTGAGTTCAATGCGGTCTGCCATGATTTACTCCTCAGGTTTACGTGATAGAGCCGTGGACTTCATAATTCCATTGCCATCAGCGCCATTGCTATAGCTGCCGCTGGCGTTGACCCCGCCTGTGTAGTCATTGCCGGCGTTCCAAGCGGCCGCCACATCCACGGCGTCGCGGGAGACGGCAACCTCATGCACGCGCACACCCCACGCCCCCATCTGGGCGGAAATGGCGGTTACGGCCGCGGTAGCGGGATCGGCCAGCAGCGGGCTGGACTCCACGCCGCGATCCTCCCGAATGGCGGCCAGGAAGCGTTTACGGGATGCTCCTACCAGGAGGGGGAATTCGCCGCCGAGGAACTCCGGCAGGGCCTTGAGCAACGCCCAATTATCCTGCGGGGTTTTGGCAAAGCCCAAGCCCGGATCGAGCACGATATTATCGCGGCGCACGCCGGCGTCTAGCGCGTTATTCGCCAGGCGTTCTAGGGTTTCTCGCACATCGCGCACCACATCGCCGCCGTGATCCGCGCTGCCGGCCGCGGAGCCGAATGCGCCCTCCTGCAGCGTACGCCAGTGCATGAGGCACACGGGCACGCCGGCCTCGGCCATCGCGCGATACATCTCAGGATCCGCCAGGCCACCAGAGACATCATTAATCATGTCCACGCCGGCCGCTGCCGCCGCACGTGCCACCGAGGCGCGCATCGTATCCACGGAGGTGCGGATGCCGAGCTTGCTCAAGGCCTGAATGACGGGCACCACGCGGCGCTCCTCGACGTCCGCCTCCACGCGGACCGCGCCCGGGCGGGTGGATTCGCCGCCGACGTCAATCATGTCAGCACCCTGTGCCACGAGCTCGCGGGCGTGATTAATGGCGGCATCAAAGTCCAACCACCGGCCGCCATCGGAAAAGGAATCCTCCGTAACGTTGACGATGCCCATCACTAGAGTGCGATTGCTCCTGGTGAGATCCGAAACCGAGGTTGCCTGCTGCATGGCGTGCTCCTTAAGGCTTTTAATGGTGAACCGAATTTAGCTACGAATCAGGCTGAGTACCTCTGCACGAGAGGCGGCATTATTTTTGAAGCCTCCGCGCACCGCGGAGGTGGTTGTCGTCGCACCGGGCTTGCGGATGCCGCGCATGGCCATGCACAAATGCTCGCACTCGATGACCACGATGACGGACTGCGCGCCAAGGACCTCCACCAGGGCATCCGCGACCTGCTGGGTCAGGCGCTCTTGGACCTGGGGGCGCTTGGCGTACATATCCGCTAGGCGGGCAAGCTTGCTCAAGCCGGTGACGTGGCCGTCTTTACCCGGGATATAACCAATGTGCGCCACGCCGTAGAACGGCACCAAGTGGTGCTCGCAGGTGGAATAGATAGGGATATCGCGCACCAGGACCAGTTCTTGGTGGTCCTCGGCGAAGGTCTTGTGCAGGACCTCGGTTGGGTCTTCGTGCAGGCCGGCAAAGACCTCGCGGTAGGCGCGGGCCACACGGGCCGGGGTTTCGCGCAAACCCTCGCGGTCGGGGTCCTCCCCCACTGCAAGGAGCAACTCGCGTACCGCCGCCTCCGCCCGGTCCTGGTCGAAGGGGGCACGGGCGGGAATGTGATTATCAGGCATTAGTTATCTTCTTGCTTGTCGTCCTCGCGCGCATAGGGATTCTTGCGGCGATCCTTCTCGTCCCAGCCAGGGCTAAACCACTGGCTGGTCTCAGCCTCAGCATCCGCGCCGGCATCCGGCTTGTGATGCTTACCGCCGCCCGTAGCGGGGCGTGCGGCAGGGCGTGCCGTCGGACGCTCAGCGGGTTCGGAAGGCTGAGCCGGCCGATCAGGCTGTGCGCCAGCTCGTTTGGTGTCTGTGGACTCCTTGCCCTGGTTTGTTGGGGTGCTTCCCAACTCGCGGGCGGTGTCCGGATCGACGTAATCGCCAGCGTGCTGGCCAAAGTTGAAGCCCACTTCACCCTTCGGTTCTTCACCGGCGAGGCGGCGCTCACGGGCGGCCCGGGAGGCATCGAGAAGCGTCATGCGCTTAGGCAGCTCCTCGCCGCGCTCCTTAGCCAGCTCGACCGGGGTCTTGACCGGCGCATAACCAATCTGGCGGGGGAAGCGATCATCCTCGCCTGGGAAAACGTCGAAGGCTTCGCGTGGCTCGATGCCATCGAAGATTCGCTCCAGGTCGGGGCGGCGCAGGGTTTCCTTCTCCAGCAAGGCCTCTGCCAGCTTATCCAGGTAGTAGCGGTTATTGCGCAGGATGTCATAGGCCTGCTCGTGCGCGCGCTCGAGCAAGTAGCGCATCTGCTCATCGATCTTGGAAGCAACCTCATCGGAGTACTCGATGGAGCCGCCGCCACCCATCTGGCTAAAGGGATCGCCCTGCTCCTTGCCGTACTTCACGGTGCCGAGCTCCGGCGAGAAACCGTACTCGGTGAGCATGGAACGAGCGATCTTGGTGGCGTTTTCGATATCGGAGGACGCACCGGTCGTCGGCGCACCGAAGACCAGTTCCTCGGCCGCGCGACCGCCCATGGCAAAGACCAGGCGGGAGAAAAGCTCATCGCGGGTGTACATGCCCTTGTCATCTTCCTGCGAAGTCATGGCGTGGCCGCCGGTGCGACCGCGGGCCAAGATGGTGACCTTGTAGACGCGCTCAATATCCTTAAGGGCCCACGCGGAAAGGGTATGCCCGCCCTCGTGATAAGCAGTGACCTTCTTCTCGTGCTCGGAGATGATCTTGCCTTGGCGGCGCGGGCCACCCACCACGCGGTCAGTGGCCTCTTCCAAAGCGTCATAAGTAATGACGTTGCCGCCGATGCGAGCGGTAAGCAGGGCGGCCTCGTTGAGCACATTGGCCAGGTCCGCGCCGGACATGCCGGCGGTGCGCTTAGCTAGCTGCGCTACGTCGACCTCTTCTGCCAGCGGCTTATTCTTCGCATGCACGCGCAAGATCTGCTCGCGGCCGGCTAGGTCGGGGTTGGTAACCGGGATCTGGCGGTCGAAGCGGCCTGGGCGCAGCAGCGCCGGATCGAGGATGTCTGGGCGGTTGGTAGCGGCGATGAGGATAACGCCCTCGCGGTCACCAAAGCCGTCCATTTCTACCAAGAGCTGGTTGAGAGTCTGCTCGCGCTCATCGTGCCCGCCGCCGGTGCCGGAACCGCGCTGGCGGCCAACGGCGTCGATCTCATCAACGAAGATAATGCAGGGGCTGTTTTCCTTCGCCTGCTTGAACAGGTCGCGCACGCGGGAGGCACCCACACCAACGAACATCTCCACAAAGTCAGAGCCGGAGATGGAGTAGAACGGTACGCCGGCCTCGCCGGCCACGGCGCGGGCAAGCAAGGTTTTACCGGTGCCGGGAGGGCCGTAGAGCAGCACGCCGCGCGGGATCTTGGCGCCTAGATCGTGGTAGCGGGTGGGGTCTTCCAGGAAGTCCTTGATTTCCTGCAACTCGTCTACGGCCTCGTCCGCGCCGGCCACGTCCTCAAAAGTATTGGTCGGCATATCCTTGGTCAGTTCCTTAGCCTTGGAACCGCCGATGCCAAACATGCCGCCTGCACCCTGCTGCATGCGGGACATGAGCCAGAAGAGCACGCCGAAGAGGATGAGCATAGGCAGCAGCATGCTGAGCATGGAGCCGAGGAAGGATTCCTGCGTGACATTGGTCTGGTACTTCTGGGCACCAGAATCCTTAACAGAGTTAAAGACCTGCTCGGAGGCGCGGGCCGGGTACTTGGCCACAATCTCCTTCACGCCTTCGCGCTCATCTACCGTGATTTCGTCCTTGAGCTTGATGCGCAAGCGCTGCTCGCGGTCATCAATTTCCACCTCATCGACGTTTTTGTCTTTAAGCTGGGTCAGTGCAACGGAGGTATCCGCTTGCACGTAGCCGCGGGCATCGTTGCTAAAGAAGGTAAAGGCGTACAGCGCGATAAGGATAAGTGCCGCTATCCCGCCGTAGCGAATAATCTTGTTGTTTTTCATTACTGCGCGATTTTAGTCGGTGGTGTAGACATCAGGGTGAAGGGTGCCCACGTAGGGCAGATCGCGGTAGCGTTCCGCATAATCTAGCCCGTAGCCGATGACGAATTCATTAGGGATATCAAAGCCCACATCCAAAAGGTCAATATCGGCCTTTACTACCTCCGGCTTGCGCAGCAGCGTGACCACATCAAGCGAGGCTGGGTTTCGCCCCTTCAGGTTCCGGATAAGCCATGACAGGGTAAGGCCGGAATCGATGATGTCTTCCACGATGAGCACGTTGCGCCCCGCAATATCGCGGTCCAGGTCCTTCAAAATGCGCACCACACCGGAAGAAGAAGTGGAGGCGCCATACGAGGACACGGCCATAAACTCCAACTCGGAAGGGATGGATAGCTTGCGCGCGAAGTCCGTAAGGAAGAAAGCCGCACCCTTGAGCACGCAGACCAAAAGCAGGTCTTGCTCAGCGTCGGCATACTTTTCAGAGACCATATCCGCGAGTTCTTGGACGCGGTTTTGCAGTTCCTCTTCTCCAATGAGGATTGCTTCTACATCGTCACCGTAGCGGTTTGCGGGAACGGCGAAGTCTTTCTTGTCGTGCACGAGTGGGCTCCTTTAATGACCAGACAACAGTGCCAGTTTGCCACCTATACGGGCTACTTCCAACCTCTGCCCCACCTGCCGCGCCGATCGCACAGCCACCGGCCCTTGCCCATGCCAGTGGGTACACAGCTTAGCGACGTCCCCCACTCCCCTCCGCGTCACCTCTACCCCTTCGCTGACTAGCCACGCCGCGATCGCTCGCCGACGCCGCGGTTCTGCCATTGCCGCCAGCTCCGCGCAGTCCGTGGTGGGTGGGGTGTAGAGGGCGGCGTCGTCAAGCGCGGCGTCGGTGGCCGCTTGCGCCAGCGCTGGCACCGCATCCCCGCCAATGATGCGGCTCAGCTGCGGGATTACCTCGCGGCGCAGCGCCACGCGGCGGAAATTCGTGTCCGCATTCTGCGGATCCTGCCACACCGAAAGCCCCAATTCCGCGCAGGTGCCCTCGGTATCGGCGCGGCGCACGCCTAATAGTGGGCGCACCACGCGGGCGCCTTCCACCTCGCTGCGCTCGCTCATGCCGGTCACTCGCCCGCGCAGCGCCCCCAGCAGCAGCGTTTCCGCCTGGTCATCGGCCGTGTGCGCCACGGCTACTTCTAGCTCTTCGGCCGCACTGGCGGCGGCTAGGGCCCGGTACCGCGCCACCCGCGCGGCCGCCTCCATCGACTCTGGACCCGCCCCGCCGGCCTCAACGCTGAGCACCCGCGCCCGCGCGCCCAGTTCTCGGGCTTGCTCAGCAGCGCGCTCGGCTTGCGCCCGCGACCCCTCTTGCAAGCGGTGGTCCACGCATAATGCGAGCACGTCGTGCCCCTCAGCCACCAGCGCCGCCAGCAGCGCCAAAGAATCCGCGCCTCCGGAAAGTCCCACCGCCACGGTGCGGTTGAGGGAGGCGGCGCGCACGCCGCGTCGACAAGCTAAAAAGTGCGGTGAGACCCGCGGCCAAAAGGGCTTTTTAGAACTCATGCAGCGCAGAAGCCAACGCGTCTTGGGCCTGGCGAGCGGCCTGGATATCGCCGCCATTGACGAGGAAGGCAAAAGCATACACACGCCCCGAATTGCCCTGCGCGGTACCGGCCAGGGCCGAAACACCCGTCAGCGTGCCGGTCTTGGCGCGCACATAGCCCTTGGCCGCGGAATCGCCGTAGCGTTCATACAAGGTGCCATCGCCACCTGCCACCGGCAGGTAGGACACCAATGGGCGTAGGTGCGGATCCTTGACCGCACCATTAATAAGTTGCGTCAAAAGCCCGGCCGTGAGCCGATTGTCTTCCGATAACCCGGAATTGTCCTTAATATCCACGCCCTCAACGTCGAATCCCTGCTCCCGCAGGACCTCAAGCGTGGCCTGCGTATCGCCTTCAAAGCTGGCCTCTTTACCGCGGGACACAGCCAACTCGCGGGCAATGGCCTCGGCCATGACATTATCGGAATGACGCACCATCTCCCGGGCGCGGTCCGACAGCGGCGCCGAGTCCACACTCGCTACTTCCTGCGCATTCTCGGCCACGGAGCCCATGCCTGCCTCGCTTGCGCCGAGGCGTTCGCCCAGCTGCTTAGCGACGTCCAAAGCCGGCGTATGGCTGCGCGGCACATCCCCCGTCGTCGCCCCCAAACGTCCGCCGTAGAGCATGGCCGGTTCCATCGGCGCGACGAAACCGCCGTCCACGTTTTCCGGGTCCCAGCCCGGAGCCTGCGGCTCGCCTTTCCACGCAGAGGTATCAATGAACACGCCATCGACCTGATCGATGTTCTGAGAAATCTGCTCAGCTAAGTCATCGAGCTGCTCGTGGGTCATCCATACATCACCCGCAGCCTTGATGACCACGTTCTTCTCATTCGCACCGCGGTAGACCTTAGTGGTGATTTTCTCGTTCTCATCCAGCGCCAACGTCGCCGCCGCGGTAGTGAGCACCTTCGTGGACGAGGCCGGGGTCAGCCGCTTATCCGCGTCCCGCTGCCACACCACGTCCCCGGTCTCGGTATCAATTACCTCGCCGCCGAACGTGGCAAGGTCCTTATTCTTAGAGAGCTCGTCCAGCTTCGCGCTTAGCGCATCCAGATCCGCTTCCCCCGGCTCGGCGTTGCGCAAAGGCTCCTCAGGAGCCTGCACCGCCTGTGCTTCTCCGTGTGAGAGATCGCCGTATTCGCGCTGGAGGGTAACGCCCAGCGCAGCCGTACCTCCGACCGCTGCCGCTACCACGAGCGCGGTCGCTGACCACCAAACATGCTTTGTTTTCATTGCCTTTAACCCTAGCGCGAATCCGCAACGCGCTAGACTATGGGCAGTAATTGATACCCAATCCCCCATGGAGGACATCGCTGTGAGCGTTGAAGTAACCATTGAAATCCCGAAGGGCTCCCGCAACAAGTACGAGGTTGACCACGAGTCCGGCAAGGTCTACCTTGACCGTTATCTGTTCACCCCGATGGCTTACCCGGCTGACTACGGCTTCATCGACCACACCCTGGGCGAAGACGGCGATCCTCTCGACGCCCTAGTCATCCTGCCGGAGCCGGTCTTCCCGGGCGTTGTCGTTGAGGCCCGCATCGTCGGCGTGTTCAAGATGACCGACGAGGCCGGCGGCGACGACAAGCTGCTCGCCGTCATCGATGACCCACGCTGGGAGCGCTACCAAGACATCAACGATGTGGAGCAGCACATCAAGGACGAAATCGAGCACTTCTTCGTCCACTACAAGGACCTGGAGCCGAACAAGGAAGTCACTGGCTCCGGCTGGGGCGACAAGGTTGAGGCAGAAAAGATCCTCGACGAGGCTAAGGCTCGCTTCAAGTAAGCTTTTGAGCCCTGGCGCGGGGCCAGGGCCGGCCCCAGGGCGCCTCCCGGGCGTTTCGATCAAATAGCACCGCGAAAGCGGCGGTTTCCCAGACCGTATTTGATCGAAACGCCCTTTTTCCTGCTTCCCCTCCTCCGTACGCTCTCCCCGCGACACCGACCCGCCCCGGCAGTACAATTCGATCACATAGCAGGCCGAAACCACCGGCCTCGGGGGACCTAAATGATCGAATTAAACGCCTAGGGGTGGGCGCATGAAAATCTTCACCACGCGCACGGCCGCGCGCCGTGCTACCAATAACCAAGCCTTGAAAATCTGCCACGGCCTCTACACCGAAAGGGAGCCTTCGCCGCGCGAACTCGCGGAAATCGTCTCTCAGCACTGGCCGGACTCGGCACTCGACGGCTACTCGTGCGCCCACCATCACCTAGGCAAAGCCCTACGCTTGCCGCTCTATTTCCTGCGCGCGGGAACCATGGCTTCCAGCCCGTACTTTCGCAGCCGCCGCGCCCGGCCGAAAGCGCTCGGCCAGCTAAATGGAATTAATGTGTGCAATCCACTACAAGCCACAGAAATCATGGCCGAAGAAGACGCTGTCGCCTTCCTGGAGGCCTACTTTTCCGGCCAGTACGGGGCTGCACAAATGGAGGGCCACATGCTCGACTTCCAGCGCTTCCCGCGACACACCCGGTGCGTAGTGGAAAACACCATCCTTGGCGCCGATAGCGTTCCGGAGCGCAGCCTCACCCGCGCGCTCCGGCGGCATGTCACCGTCCGCAATAACAGCTACATCGGCCCTTACCGCTGGGACTTACTCTTAGAGGAGCACAAGCTGGCCATAGAGGTTGACGGCTACGCCTACCACCACGGCGAGAACCGGCAACGGTTCGAGATTGACCGCCAGAAGCTTAACGACGCCGTCCAAAGAGGTTACAAGCCCCTCCACTTCACCGCCGCCACGATTGAGCACCACCTCGATGTGGCCGTCAACCAGGTACTCGCCATTGTGCGGGGGGAAGGGCGAGTTCATAAACCCACCCTGGCAGTGGCACCACTACTGGCGGTTCCAGCACTAGCGCAACGACACCGCGCGGCTGATCCACAAGCACACGAGTAACTAAGGTAAATGGCATGAAAAACGTTCAACCACATGAAGTACCAGAAGGCGCACAGCTTATTGACGTCCGCGAAAATGACGAGTGGGCAGTGGAACGTGCGAAAGGCGCAACCCATATCCCGATGAGCGAGATTACGGGTCGCATCCAGGAAATCGACCCAGATAAGGATATCTACGTAATCTGCCACGCAGGCGGTCGCAGCATGCAGGTCTGCCAGTATCTAGAACATGCGCTGGGCTGGGACACCATCAATGTGGATGGCGGCACGGATAAGTGGAAGGCTTCTGGGCTCCCCATCGAAACGGATTAATTGGCCTTAACCAATCTTTTGGGATTATGATGATGGTATGGCTTCCACGAATAATTCTGTAATCCCAACGACCCTGCTCGAGTCCCCGTCGTTCCAATTGGAGCGCCTCCGCCGCCGCACCCGCGATGGCGTAGAGGCTGCTTTGCAGACCAAGCAGACAACGCTGCGCGAGTACTGGGTCCTTACCTGTCTGGTCGACGCGGATGCCGCGTCGCAGTCTTATCTGTCCGAAACCCTGGCCATTGACGCCTCTGACATGGTGCGTCTTATCGACGCCCTCGAGGACCGCGGCTGGGCAAAGCGCGAACGCGACCCAAAGGATCGCCGCCGCCAGATCGTCGCTTCCACCAAAAAGGGCACAAAGGCCCACAAGGACCTGGCGGTGCTGGTCGCTACCGCCGAGGACGAGGCATTGGATGAGTCCACCAATAAGCAGCTCAAGCATCTGCGAAAGTTGGCTAAGTCCATCATTGCCGCGGACGAAGAAGAGGCATAAATGGCGGGTCCCGAATCGCTCGTCCCACAGCAGTACCTTCTAAGAAGCGCGGCACCGCGGCCGCGCACGCTGTGGGACATCATTACCACCACCGCGGAAATGAACCCCGATGCCGCCGCGCTTGATGACGGCGAAATCATCACCTATTCCGAGCTCATCCACGAGGTCGAGGCATGGGCTGCCGAGCTGCACGCCAATGGCGTGCGCCGCGGCGATCGCATCGGCATTAGGATGACCTCCGGCAAACGCGAGCTCTACCTCGCCATTTTGGCGACCTTGGCGGCAGGCGCAGCCTATGTGCCTGTCGACGCCGATGACCCTGACGAGCGCGCCGAGATGGTTTTCGGCGAAGCCGATATCGATGGCGTTTTCACGGACGACGGATTCCGCTTCCTGCGGGACTCCGCGCGCCCGGACGCCCCTGCCGAGGAGACGAATGCTCCGCGCCCGGAGGACACCGCGTGGATCATCTTCACCTCAGGTTCGACCGGCAAGCCCAAGGGCGTGGCCGTCAGCCATCGTTCCGCGGCCGCCTTCGTGGACGCGGAAGCGAGCCTCTTTTTGGTCAACCACCCGCACGGGCCCTTAGGTCCTGAGGATCGCGTGCTCGCCGGCTTGTCCGTCGCCTTCGATGCCTCCTGCGAGGAGATGTGGCTGGCCTGGGGCCACGGCGGCTGCCTGGTCCCAGCACCGCGGTCTCTGGTGCGTTCCGGCATGGATTTGGGCCCATGGCTCATCCGCCGCGACATCACCGTCGTGTCTACCGTGCCCACCCTGGCGGGCCTCTGGCCGGCCGAGGCTCTCGACAATATCCGCCTACTCATCGTCGGCGGCGAGGCCTGTTCGCAAGAATTGGTGGACCGTTTGGCCACCGAGGACCGCGAGATGTGGAATACCTACGGCCCCACCGAGGCCACCGTCGTCGCCTGTGCGCAGCAGATGCTGCCGGGCCGGCCGGTGTCCATTGGATTGCCGCTTAACGGTTGGGACCTGGTGGTCGTCGATAAGCAGGGCATGCCCGTGGAAATGGGCGGCGTCGGCGAGCTGGTAATCGGCGGCGTGGGACTGGCGTCCTATCTGGATCCGGCCAAGGACGCGGAAAAATACGCACCGCTGGAGTCCATGGGCTGGCAGCGCGCCTATCGCACCGGTGACCACGTTCGCCTGGAAGAAGACGGGCTGTACTTCGTCGGCCGCGTGGATGACCAAGTAAAGATTGGCGGGCGCCGCATCGAGCTCGGCGAGGTCGAAGCTAATGTTGCGGCGCTAGATAACGTCTACAACTCGGCCGTGGCCGTGCAAAAGACTCCCGGCGGCGAGTCCGTTCTGGTGGGCTATGTTTCCCTCGAGGATGAGTCCAAGGGCTTCGATCATGAGGCCGCGCATGCGCGCCTGGCCGATACCATGCCGGCTGCACTCGTCCCGCGCATCTGCGTGATGGAGGAGCTACCGGTGCGCACCTCCGGCAAGGTGGATAAAAAGGCCCTGCCGTGGCCGCTGCCTGGAGTGGGCGTGGAATCGACCACGCTGACCGAGACCGAAAAATGGCTCGCGGAGCTATGGGTGGAAACCCTCGGTGTATCCGTGGAGGACGAGAACGCCGACTTCTTCTCGCTCGGCGGTACCTCCCTGGCGGCCGCGACCCTGGTGGGGCATATCAGGGAGCGCTACCCCACCGTGGCCGTGCGCGACCTCTACGATCACCCGCGCTTGGGTTCTCTGGCGGAGCTCATCGGCGGCGCCGAGCCGCGCCCCGCGGCTGCCGACGTCCCCCTGCGCGAGGTCACCAAGGTCGGCTTTGGCACCCGCCTCGCCCAGACCTTGATTCAGATTCCGGTCATGACCCTGGCCGCATCCAGCTGGCTGGCTTGGCTTATGTTGGGCTCCACCGTGGCGGCATCACTGGGCTTCGAGTGGGCCACTGCTTTCCCGTGGTGGCTGGTCATCGCCATGCTCATTGTCTTTGTCACCCCGGTGGGGCGCATCCCCCTCGGCGGCTACGGTGCGCGGCTCATTACGGCCGGCATTAAGCCTGGAGACTACCCGCGCGGCGGTTCTACGCACCTACGCATCTGGGCGGCTGAGCGCTGGGCTAATGCCGCTGGCGCGAGCTCCCTGGCCGGTGCCACGCGCGTGAATAACTACGCCCGTGCGCTCGGAGTCAAGGTCAAGCGCGGCGTGGACCTGCACTCCCTGCCGCCAGTTACCGGCCTGCTCACCCTGGGCAAGCACGCCGCCATCGAGCCCGAGGTGGATCTTTCCGGCTACTGGCTAGACGGCGATATCTTACACGTGGGCGCCATCGACGTGAAGGAAGGCGCCCGCGTGGGCGCGCGCTCCACGCTGCTGCCTGGCACCGTGGTGGGCAAGTACGCCCACGTGGAGGCCGGTTCCACCGTTACCGGCCGCAAGAAGATCAAGGACGGCCAGCGCTGGTCCGGCTCCCCTGCCCAAAAGGTGGGCCGCTCCAAGCACCGCTTCCCGTCCCATACGCCAAAGCGTCGGCCGTGGTGGGTGGCCATCTATGACGCCACCTCCGTCCTGCTGGCCATCCAGCCGGTCGTGGCGCTGGCGGTTGGCGCGGCCCTTGTTCTCACCCTCGTGCAGTCCACCGGCGGCGATGGCTTTATCGGCGCGATCTTCTTCGCACCTGTAGGTGCGCTGGCGGCCTTTGCCACCTATATGCTGCAGACTTGGTTGGGCGTGCGCATTCTCTCCCTCGGCATTAGCCCGGGCGTAACGCCTGTGCGTTCGGTCAAGGGCTGGCGCCTGTGGGCCATCGAACGCCTCATGGACGAGGCACGCACCAAGCTCTTCCCGCTCTATGCCTCGCAGCTCACCCCGACGTGGCTGCGCACGCTCGGCGCGCAGATCGGCACCAACGTGGAAATTTCCACCGCGGTGATGATCCCCAAGCTCACCGAGGTCAAAGAAGGCGCCTTCCTGGCCGATGACACCATGATTGGCGGCTACGAACTCGGCGGCGGCTGGATGCGCACCGGCGAAACCAAGGTAGGCAAGCGCTCCTTCGTGGGTAACTCCGGCATCACCGCACCCGGCCGCAAGCTATCGAAGAACTCGCTCGTTGCCGTGCTTTCTTCTACTCCGAAGAAAACCAAGGCCGGCGCCAACTGGTGGGGTGCTCCTCCAGAGCGCATGCGCCGCGTGACGGTGGAGGTAGACTCCCCCGCCAACTCGGGTGAGGCGCTGACCTATAACCCGGGCTTTGCGGTGAAGGCCGCCCGCGGCGTGGTGGAAACCATGCGCCTTCTGGCGCCCATGTTTTCTGCCATGCTGCTCGCCGCGACGCTTGGCGTGTACTACTCGCTTCTCGACGCCCTCGGTTTCCCCCTCACCTGGCTCCTCTCCGGCCTCATCCTCATGGGTATGGGTGCCGTGGCCATGGCCGTCACCGTCGCCGTCAAGTGGATCTGCGTGGGCAAGCACCGCGCGGCCGACCACCCACTGTGGTCCGCTTTTGTCTGGCTCAACGAGCTGCAGGACGCCTTCGTGGAAGTTGTCGCCGCGCCGTGGTTCTTCCAACACACCTACGGCTCCGGCGAGATCAACCTGGGCCTGCGCGCCCTCGGCGTGAAGATCGGCCGCGGCGCGTGGATCGATTCCTATTGGTTCCCGGAAACGGACCTCATCCGCATCGGTGAGGCCGCCACCGTTGGCCCTGGCACCGTGGTGCAAACCCACCTTTTCCAGGACCGCGTGATGAGCTTGGATACCGTTACCATCCAGGACGGTGCCACGCTGGCCGCTCACTCGGTAGCTTTGCCGGCCTCGCTCATTGGCACCGCCTCCACCGTGGGGCCCGGCTCGCTGGTTATGCGCGGTGACCGCGTGCCCACCAACGCCGTGTGGCAGGGCAACCCCATCGAGCCATGGCGGCGGTAGGGCTACAGGAGCCACCTTCTCCTATGTCGCGGTAGGCCGCACCTGCTGCCTACCGCGCAAAATCTTGAAATTTAATCATCTCGCCGGACTTGAAGTCCCAGGCCTCCACCCGGACACGGTCAGCAAACACCTTGACCCGCAGTCCGGTGGAGGCCTCTTCCTTTTCCTTAACAATTTTTTCGTCGTTATCGCCATCCGGTAGGTACTCATTGAGAATGGCGCCGGTGTTGACCACGGGGAAGCCGGTACGGCCAGCCTCACCAGTGCCGTCATAGCGGCGGGTTCCCCACCAGTTATTCTGACGCAGCGAAGAGTGGCTGTGGCTGCTAAACCACACGATGTTGTTGTACTTATTGACCACGTTGGATAGCGCCTCGAGGTCCTCAAAGTCATTCTGGTACCACGCCGAATGAGACATCGATACCGTCTGCGGCAATAAAGGATGGCTAAAGACCAACGCCGGAGTGCCCTTAGCATCCCAATAAGCCAGGCGCTCATCTAGCCAATCGAGCTGCTCCTTGCTGATGCGCTGGAACGGCTCCTTGCCGTGGCGCAGAATATCGGAATAAAACTCGGTATTTACCGAAATGAGCGGCACCCCATCCACCACTTCTTCCTTCCACGGTTTATCCTGGCCGGAGTATTTGAGAAAGCGATCCAGGTAAGTCTTAGAGCCTTCCTTGCCATACATTTCGTGGTTGCCGATGGTCCACAATTCCTTGCCCGAATCGTGCGGCACCTCGCTGTGCGCGGCCAAGAAATCATCCCACTGCTGCTGCGAGCCATCGTCCACGAGGTCGCCGTTGAGCACCAGCGCCCCGGCCTTGTCCTCCATACCGTTCAACTGGCGGACCGCGTCTTTGTAGTCTTGGGGGTCGCCCTGGACGTCGGAAAGCACGTCCACGGTAGCCTGCGGCGAGCCCTGAAGCTCACCGAGCGGCTTGACGACGCCCACGTTATCCACCGCCCACCACCAGTCATCATTGCCGTTGTTGTAGCTGAAGCTAACCTGCATATTCTTCGCGCCGGCTGGCACGTCCACGCCAATGGACTCGTGCTTGGAGAAGACATCCTTATCAAAGACGGCGATTTCCTGGGCTTCCCCGCCATCGAAGGAGACAGTCACCTTGGCATTTTGCCCGTCCTTGCCCTGGCGGTAATGGTGGTCGAATTCCACATTCACCCGCTCCTGCCCCGCCACCGGGATGGCCGGGCTCTTTAGACCCGCGGTCATGGAATCGCCTTCGGCCAAGCGCTGCTGCTTGTTGTCGATGATGGCGAAGGTGTCATGCGCCTGGGTGAAATAGTGGCGCATATCGGTACCAGATGCCCAGGTCCAATGGCGCATATCGCCAAAAGTCCAGCCCTTCCAGCGGGCCTCGCCCGAGTCCACGCCGTGCACGTCGGTCTTCCACCCCTCCGGCGCGCGGTGAGTAAACCATGCCGGGGTATCCACCCCGTCGAAGCTTTCCAGCCACAGCACCCGCGATTCTGTGCCTTCCCCCGGCTGCACATCGTCTCCCGCCGAGGACCCCTCGGACGAGCTCTGGGAAGACCCCCAAGAAGAGCCTAACGATGACCCCAAAGAAGAACCAAAGAAGGAACCCGGAAGCGAGGACTGGGCCGCCGCAACAGGTGCGCCCACCATTCCGGTGAGCGCCAGGATAGATGAGAAAGCACAGAGTTTATTTTTCATAATTCAATTTCTATCCGTCCTGGGCAACGACGCGGTTACATATACGTAAACTCTTGGCAAGCACTACATGCCTGCCAAGAGTCCTCACTTTGAGGTCCGCGTGAATTTAGGCGTGGCGGTCGAGCCAGTCCACGACGGTATCGAGAGCCTGATCGGCAGCCGGCTCATTAAAGACCTCGTGCTTCTGCCCCTCCCAGGTCACGTACTCCACGTCCTTGGAGGAGATGGAGTTATACCAATCCTGGGAGAAGTACGGCGGAACGATGCCGTCTTTGGTGCCGTGCATGATGAGCGTCGGTGCGGTGAAGAGGTCCGCATTGACGGCGTCGTAATTCGCAATTGCCGCCAGCTGCAAGGCCGTGCCGGCACTGGTCTTCTGCGCAATGAGCGGGCTAGAGGCATACTCGTCCTTCACCGCTTGGTTAGTGGAGATACCATCCGTAAATGGATTAGACAGCTGAATGTCCTTGCTCCACTCCGGCGATTGTGCGCCGATTTCGGTGCGGTGCGGAATCAGGTTCTGCGCATAGTTCACATTAAAGCTGGTGAGTTGGGCTAGCGGCAAGCGTTCAAAGATGGTGGGATCCAGCTTCTTCTGGGTCTCAGAAATATCATCCGGCGTGATGTTCTTTCCCGCAACATTCTTGCCCGAAAGGTTCAGCGGCGCGCCGCCACCGTTAGTGATGATGCCATCGACCTTGCCCGGCTCACGAATGCCATAGGCCTCCACGGTCAGCGAGCCCATCGAGTGGCCCAGCAGGAAGGTCTTTACTCCCTGATTTTCTTCCTTCGCCATGTCCACGACACGGTCGAAATCATCGAGGATGTACTGGAAATTATCGATATGCCCCATCGGTACGCTGCCGCCGGCGGATTTGCCGTGGCCGCGGTGATCTACGCGGTAGACGTTGTAGCCTGCATCGAGCAAGCGCTTGGCGACGTAATCGTAACGCCCCGAGTGCTCAGATACACCGTGCGCCAAAACCACCGCACCGCGTGGGTTTGCCACCTTCTGCTTCCGGTAGTAGATCTTTACACCCTGACCGCGCTGGCTATCGAAGTAGCCATCCTCGTCAGAAACCTGCTTGTCAGAGACGGTCGGGCGTCCCAATACATCTGGCTTCTGGTCTGCCGTTGGGGCCGGTGCCTCTTGAGCAGCTGCGCCAACTGTAAACGTTCCAGATACCGCCACTGGTGCCGCCATGACAGCAGCCGCCGTCAAGCAAGCGGTTACATGCTTCTTCATCATCACCGTCTCCTCTTTAGTGTTGTAGCTCATAGTGCTTTCCTGGATGAGATTGAGATAACAGTGATGCTAAATACGCGACGATATAAAGCACAAATAACTTCCAATTATGTAACCTACGGTTCCGTAAAATAACCGCACGGAAACGGACTTTTAGGAAGAACAAATTTTGCCAAAACTATTGCCCAAATCCACCCCCGTTACCCCCTTAATACAAAAAGCGGGAAACTCGAAGTTTCCGAGTTTCCCGCCGTCGTGATGGCTAATCCAGCTAAAGCTTAGTCACCAATCTGGTCGCGACCACGCTTAACAATATTCTCATCAACCTCGCCCACCAGCTCGTGATCCTTGTTCGTATACTCGAACTTGGACAGTACATAGCGCATAGCGTTAATGCGGGCACGCTTCTTGTCGTTGGACTTAATGGTAATCCACGGCGACTCTTCCGTATCCGTATAACGGAACTGCTCTTCCTTAGCACGGGTGTAGTCGTCCCACTTATCCAGCGAGGCCAAGTCCATCGGGGACAATTTCCACTGGCGCACTGGGTCAATCTGGCGAATAGCGAAGCGAGTGCGCTGCTCCTTACGAGTAACCGAGAACCACAGCTTGGTCAGGGAGATACCCGAGCCCAGAATCATATTCTCCAGCATCGGAACCTCGCGAAGGAATTCCGCGTGCTGACTTTCGGTACAAAAGCCCATAACCCGCTCCACCCCGGAACGGTTATACCAAGAGCGGTCAAAGAAGACGATTTCACCACCGGCCGGGAAATGCTCGATGTAACGCTGGAAGTACCACGAGGTGGACTCACGCGGCGACGGCTTTTCCAATGCCACTGTGCGGGCACCGCGCGGGTTCAGGTGTTCGTTAAAGCGCTTGATAGTGCCGCCTTTACCGGCTGCGTCGCGCCCCTCAAAGATAATAATATGACGCTGACCAGTTTCCTTGGTCCAGTTCTGCCACTTCAGCAATTCAATCTGCAGCGCACGCTTAACGGACTCGTACTCATCGCGAGTCATGCGTTCATCGTAGGGGTAATTTTCACGCCAAGTCTGAACCGGGGAACCATCCGGCATGATCAGCGAAGGGTCATCCTCATCGGTTCCGTCGACGACGTAGCCGTCTGTTTTTGCCAGGTCAATCTCGGGAAGATCGTCGTCTTTAATATCAGCCATGCATTAAGTGTAACCCGAATATAGACAGCAAGCGCGTTAAACTTTCGAAGTTATCCCTTCCCTAAGAAGTTATCCCTTCCCTAAACAGCCACCAAAACGAAAAGAAGGCCTACCGAGACGGTAGACCTTCTTGCTTCAGTGAGCTTTAAAGCTCAGAACTGGAGGATGTTCTTATACGAACATGCCGATCAGCTTGGAAGCGCCTTCAGCAATGGACAGCAGCGGAGAAAGAACCTCGTGGATAGAGTTGAACAAATTGCTGCTCAATTCTACGAAGCTGCCGAAGTTGGAGGAAAGTTCCTGCATTTTAGTGTCTCCTTATTGAAGGTTGGTTGATGGAAAGGTCTTGCTTACTTGGAGCTCAGTTCTTCCAAGCCGTTACCGAAAGTCTCGAAAGCTTCCTTCAGGGCCTCAAATCCTTCAGCGACGCCTTTCCAGTCCTGGATGCCCTGAACAATCTTGCCCCAGCCTTCCCAGGTAGTTACGAAGTTATCCAAGTGCATCTGAATGGTGGAGAGATCCATGTTTGAACTCCTAAAATAGATCCGAAGCTACTGCCGCGGAGGGGTTTGCAGTTTGCAGACACCCTCAGCGGGCGTCACAAAAGATATTTTGACACTAGTTTGAACGAAATCAAGTCAAATTTGCATAGATGCCCCATCACGCAGGCAACTTGATAGGGATAAGTTTATGGCTTTTGGAGGCATTAAAATTTTTTACCTTAACTGAAAGGCTACTAAACTGGGCTTTTACATTACGCTTTAAATAGCTAGGTTAGCTCAGGCTTAACACTGTAACGCTTCCGGAGTAACGAACGATAGGTAGGCGCAAAACCCACTCTCCGAGAGCGAAAAACCTTTTTAAATTCCGCCCCTTCAGCTACCCCTATACGGGGTCACTGGGGTGCATGGTTCGCATGTTAAAAGCTGTGGCGGAGAATCGCGAGCCATATAGCGCGGTGAATTTCCCAAAAGCTCTCCGATCTCCAGCCCCAATTGAAACCGACTATGACGAGCACATTCGGAAAGTCATCTCGTAAAGACGCAGCGTTCACATATCGCATCACTTAAAGAAAATGGTGCAGACACGCCGAAGCGCCCCGTTTCATACGCTCTAAAGCACAGAAACGGGGCGCTCAGGCTGATGCTAGGCCCGTTGTTATTGGCGGCCTATGGGGTATAGGGCGTTAGAAGCCCATGCCGCCCATGGCGTCAGCGTCCGGCATGCCGTTGTTGGCTCCGGCCGGCTCAGGCTTGTCGGCAACGACGGCCTCGGTGGTCAGGAACAGAGCTGCAATGGAAGCAGCGTTCTGCAGTGCGGAGCGGGTGACCTTGACCGGGTCATTGATGCCAGCCTCCATGAGGTTGACGTACTCACCGGTAGCAGCGTTCAGGCCCTCGCCTGCTGGCAGGGAGGAAACCTTGTCAGCAACAACGCCCGGCTCCAGACCAGCGTTGTGTGCGATCTGCTTCAGCGGTGCGGACAGGGCCTCGCGGACGATCTTGACGCCGGTAGCCTCATCGCCCTTGAGGTCATCCAGGGAATCCAGGACGGAAGCAGCCTGCAGCAGGGCTACGCCACCGCCGGCAACGATGCCTTCTTCCACGGCAGCCTTTGCGTTGCGGACTGCATCCTCGATGCGGTGCTTGCGCTCCTTGAGCTCGACCTCGGTAGCGGCGCCGACCTTAAGGACGGCAACGCCGCCGGAGAGCTTAGCCAGGCGCTCCTGGAGCTTCTCACGGTCGTAATCGGAATCGGAGCTTTCGATCTCAGCGCGAATCTGCTTGATGCGGCCGTCGATCTGCTCCTGGGAGCCAGCACCCTGAACGATGGTGGTCTCATCCTTGGTGACAACGACCTTGCGTGCCTGGCCCAGGTACTCGAGCTCGGCGGTCTCGAGGGAGAGGCCGACCTCTTCGGAGATGACCTGGCCGCCAGTGAGGATGGCCATGTCCTGCAGGGTGGCCTTGCGGCGATCGCCGAAGCCAGGAGCCTTAACGGCAACGGACTTGAAGGTGCCGCGGATCTTGTTCACCACGAGGGTGGACAGGGCCTCGCCCTCAACGTCCTCGGCGATGATCAGCAGCGGCTTGCCGGACTGCATGACCTTCTCCAACAGCGGAACGAGGTCCTTGATATTGGAGATCTTGGAAGAGACCAGCAGGATATATGGGTCCTCCAGGACTGCCTCCTGGCGCTCCATATCAGTAGCGAAGTAGCCGGAGATGTAGCCCTTGTCAAAGCGCATGCCCTCGGTTACCTCGAGGTCAACACCGAAGGTATTGGACTCTTCCACGGTGATAACGGAGTCCTTGTTTACGGAGCCGTTGCCCACGGTGTACATAGCCTCGGCGATCTTCTCGCCGATGGCCGGGTCAGCAGCGGAGATGCCAGCGGTGGTAGCAATCTGCTCCTGGGTTTCTACTTCCTTGGCGGAAGACAGCAGGGAGTCCACAACCTTCTTGGTTGCGGTCTCGATGCCGCGCTTGATGCCCATTGGGTTGGAACCTGCGGCTACGTTGCGCAGACCCTCGCGTACTAGAGCCTGTGCCAGCACGGTTGCGGTGGTGGTGCCGTCGCCTGCGACGTCGTCAGTCTTCTTGGCAACTTCCTTGACCAGCTCGGCGCCGATCTTCTCGTAAGCATCCTCGAGCTCGATTTCGCGAGCGATGGAAACACCGTCGTTGGTAATGGTCGGGGCGCCCCAGGACTTTTCCAGGACGACGTTGCGGCCCTTAGGGCCGAGGGTGACCTTGACGGCGTCGGCAAGCGTGTTTAGGCCGCGCTCAAGGCCGCGGCGGGCCTCTTCATCAAAAGCGATAATCTTTGCCATTGTGTTTGTGCTCCTTGGTTTATTGAGGACGACACTCACGTCTTTCTCGCTGCGGACGCCCGCGACGGCATGGCTGGTGAGTGTGAACCAACCTCAACCACAACGATGTAGATTTATCTAGCACTCATACTGTGCGAGTGCTAACGACCATTCTGGCACTCTCCCACCGCGACTGCAAGAAAAAATGGCGCCCCCGCGAAGGGACGCCATTATATAAGGAATGGATCAGGAACTAGGAGCTCTTCACCGTGCGCTTGGTCCAGCGGTAGATGAACGTTAGCGCGATAATGAAGAGGATCACGCCTACCACGGTGGCGGAGGCACCACCCTCAAAGATTTCCAGCGGGCTCTCGCCGCCAGCGGCGGCGATGATGCCGGCGTTGACCACGCCGAAGAGGGACTCACCCACAATGAGGCCGGTGGCCAGGAGGGTACCCATACGCTTGGCAAACTCTGGGTGGGATTGCTTCGCGGCCCACTTGTCGTAGAAGGTGCCCAAGATGGCACCGATGGGGATGACGATGGTCAGGGCGGCCGGTAGGTACATGCCCATGCCGGCGGCCAGTGGGGACAGCGAGTACTTATCGGTGAACTTGCGCAGGAGCTCGTCAATAATAATAAGAACAGCGCCAATGGCCATACCGATGAAGATGAGGTTCCAATCCAACGAACTATCGAAGATGCCGGAGGCAACGGAGAACATCAGGGCGGCCTGCGGGGCGGCCAAGGCGTCTTCGCCGGCGCCTTCCATACCTTGGAAGCCGAAGCCGTTGAGCATGACCTGAAGAATCGGCGGGATAACGAGAGAGCCGAAGACCACGCCGATAATGAGCGCTACCTGCTGCTTCCACGGAGTAGCGCCGACGAGCTGACCGGTCTTGAGATCCTGCAGATTGTCATTGGAAATTGTGGCAATGCCAAAGACGATGGCCGCGGTGAAGAGCGTGTAGGCCACCAAAGACAAAGGATCCGCAGTGGTGCCGCGGGTGACGGCCGCGATGAGCAGCGAGGCGGCGAGCACGGCGATGATGCCGATGGAGGAAATTGGCGAGTTAGACGCACCAATCAGGCCGGCCATGTAGCCGCACACGGAGGCGATAATCAGGCCTACCAACAGGGTAAAGAGGACGGAGACTGTAATGAGCACGGCCATGTGGTCGTGAATATCAGTACCGCGCACAAAGTCCCACAACAGCAACGCGATAGGCACCATGAACGCCACGATGGTGGTGGCGACATAGGGGAAGGGAATATCGCGCTCGGTGACATCGACGACGGAGCCGGACTTGCGGGCGCGCGAGGAGGCCAGGGACTGGCGGATGCCCACTGCAATGGGAGCGGCAATCTTCAGCAGGGTCCAAATGGCGGCAATGGCCATGGTGCCCACGCCGATGAAGCGGATGTCATCGGAGAAGGTGGTATCGACGACGTCGGCAAGAGCGGTGGCGCCCGAAATATCACCGGTGGTGAAAATGGGCAGCAAGATGAAATAGGAAATCACTACGCCAACCAGCATGGCGATGCCCACCGGCAGGCCCACCAAGTGGCCCACGCCGATAAGGGCGGTAGAAAGGCTCGTGCCCAGGGTGGTCGCGCCGGCGCCGAGTTTGAAATAGGCGGTGACCTCAGAGGCGGCCGCCTTCATTGCGGTCAGCAGCGCCATGACGGCCGAGGTAATACCGCCGGCGACGATGATGCGCAGACCCTTGGCATTTTCTTCCTGGCTGGCGCCGGAAGCATTTTCATCGCCCACCTTGAGGACCTCGGCCGCGGCCACGCCCTCCGGGTAGGGCAGATCGGAGCCCGTTACCAAAGCGCGGCGCAACGGAATGGAATACATCACGCCCAGCACGCCGCCGATGATGCACACGCCGGCCGTCTGCAGGAAGCCGAAGCCCTGCCAGTACCCCACCATCACTAGGCCCGGGAGGACGAAGATGATGGCGGACAAGGTGCCCGCAGCAGAGGCGATGGTCTGGACAATATTATTTTCTTTAATGTTATGACCTTTGAAATGGCGCAATACTGCCATGGAAATCACGGCAGCGGGAATGGAGGTAGCAAAGGTCAAGCCCACCTTCAGGCCTAGGTACACGTTGGCAGCGGTGAAGATGAGGGTAATCAGGCCGCCGATGATAATGCCGCGCAGAGTCAGCTCGGGCAGGGTGGCCTTGGAACCTGCGGCGGATGATGCGTTCGCCATGCCAGGTCCTTTCTATTCTCGGCTATGAAAGTTTCTCGTTTCACCCCGCGTAACAAACCGCAGCCTGCCACGTCCGTTCCTGTCTGTTTGGCCCCGATTCCTCGCCGGAATAGGGTCCGAACGGACAAAATCCGCACAGGGTGGAATGAATAAATTTTAGTTCACCACCCCAGCGTTTTCCTATTCCGGTTGCTCTATAGCTTGGGCAGGGCGGGTACGGTAGTACACATGACTGCACTTAATGAAAGCATCCGCAACGACCGCGAGACCATTTTCCGCCAGCTCAGCGAGCTCGTAGCCTTCAACTCCGTCCACAATGAGGAAGGCTTGGAGGACCAGACCAAGGGCGCGAGCCAGTGGGTTAAGTCCGCACTCGAAGAAGCCGGAGTGAGCGTGGAAACCATCACCACGGCCGATGGCTCCACCGCCATCTTGGGCGAGCGCAAGGGCGACGAGGGGGCCAAAACCGTCCTGCTTTACTCCCACTATGACGTAGTACCGGCGGGCAACCGCGAAGCGTGGGATTCTGATCCTTTTACCCTTGCTGAGCGCCAGGCCGCCGATGGCTCTACTCGTTGGTACGGCCGCGGCGCCGCCGATTGCAAGGGCAACGTGGCCATGCACCTAGCGGCCCTGCGCGCGGTGGACAATAACGGCGGCACCAAGGTCAACCTGAAGTACCTCATCGAGGGTTCTGAGGAACGCGGCGGCGAGGGCCTGTCCCAGCTCATCAAGGACCGCCCGGAGCTTTTTGCGGCCGATGCCATCCTCATCGCCGATGCCGGCAACTCCGCCGTAGGCCAGCCGACCTTGACCACTTCCCTACGCGGCGGCGCGCAGATTGGTGTGCAGGTCGATACGCTGGCCGCCGGCGTTCACTCCGGCCAATTTGGTGGCGCGGCCCCGGACGCCGCCAAAGCCCTGATGCGCGCCATCGACTCCCTATCCGATGAGTACGGCCGCACCGTTATCGATGGCGTAGATACCACCGCCGAGTGGTCCGGCCAGGAATACTCGGCCGAGGCCTTCCGTGCCGATGCACAGCTGCTGGAGGGCACCAAGATCATGGGCGAAGATGACCCGGCTGGCGCCACCCCGGTGGCGAATATGGTCTGGTCCCGCCCAGCCATTACCGTGACCGGCTTTACCTCTACCCCGGTTGCAGAAGCAGTCAACGCCGTGCCCGCTACCGCTTCCGCCCAGCTCAACCTGCGCGTTCCGGCTGGCGCCGCTGCCGCCGCGATTGCCGACGCCGTCTGTGCGCACCTCCGCAGCCACACCCCTTGGGGCGCCCACGTCAAGGCCGAGGTGCTCGAGTCCAATGCCGGCTTTGCCACCGATCCGGAAAAGCCAGCCGCTGCTCTGCTAGGCGAATGCCTTTCCGAGGCCTATAACGCAGAGACCGCCGCACAGGGCATGGGCGGTTCCATTCCGCTAACCACCGAGCTGCAAGAGGCGCATCCTAACGCGGAGATCGCCCTCTACGGTGTGGAGGAGCCCAAGTGCACCATTCACTCCGCCAATGAGTCGGTGGATCCCACCGAGATCGAAAATATTGCCGCAGCCGAGGCACTCTTCCTGCAGCGCTACTCCTAAGGCTTGCGCCCCTGGCCCAGCCTGGGTCCTGGCTATTGCCGCGGCACTGCGGCGTACCCCGCTCCCCACGGAGCGGGGTTTCTTTATGCCGCAAAACAGCAGCATATAATACAGCGCCAAAAATAGTTCTTTCAAAGCCGTAGAAAAGCCGGTAAAGTGGCAAAAAGTTGGCCCCGCGCTCGGCCATGTTGCTTGCACTATGCCCCCGCGGCGTACTCAGCGGCGTGCGGCTCGTGAATGTTCTCGTCTCTCAGTAGTTGTGATGCTCGTGGTGTTCGCGGCAGCGGGGCAAGAGAACGCGATACAACCAAAAGGAGCGCAGTAACCAACGTGCTAATACTCCTGGGTACTCTCATCGCCGCCACCGTGGTGGCACCGCTGCTCATCATGCGAATGGGTCGCCCGGCATTTGGAATTTTGGCCCTAGTCCCCGGCGCAGGCTTTGTGTGGACGCTCATGCACTTTCTGCGCGGCACCTTCGCAGACGGTGGCGCGGTTGAGCATACCGTGGAATGGATGCCCTCCGCGAACCTAAGTTTTGACCTCCGCTTAGACGGACTAGGCGCGCTGTTTAGCCTCATCATCTTGGGCATGGGCGCGCTGGTATTGATCTACTGCTGGGGCTATTTCGACGGCACGCGACGCCGCTTGGCCATGTTCGCGGCGCAAATGGTGGGCTTCGCCACCGCCATGTTTGGTCTAGTGGCCGCGGATAATTTCCTGCTGATGTACGTGTTCTGGGAGATTACCTCCCTGCTGTCTTATCTCTTGGTTAGCTACTATGCGGAACGAGCCTCCTCCCGCCGCGCGGCCCAGCAGGCGCTGATGGTCACCGCGCTGGGCGGGCTAACCATGCTCATGGGCATTATCTTGCTCGGGCGACAAACTGGGGCGTGGACCTTTAGTGATATCTCCGCCTATGAGAACTTTGCGCAAACACCCTATGTCACGGTGGCCATCGTGCTCATCTTGGCGGGCGCACTGACAAAGTCTGCAATCGTACCGGCGCACTTTTGGCTCCCCGGCGCGATGGCGGCGCCGACTCCGGTCTCCGCTTATCTCCACTCCGCCGCGATGGTTAAGGCCGGCATCTACCTCGTCGGGCGCTTGGCGCCCTCGATGTATGAGGTGGCAACCTGGCACGTGGTGGTTATCTCCTTAGGCGTATTTACCATGCTGCTCGGTGGCTGGATGGCGCTCAAACAGCGCGACCTGAAGCTGATTTTGGCCTATGGCACCGTCTCCCAGTTGGGTTTTATCACCTCCATCATGGCCGTAGGCTCGCGGGAAGCCATGCAGGCCGGCCTCGCGCTGACCTTTGCGCACTCGCTATTTAAGGCGGCGCTTTTTATGGTCGTCGGAGCTATCGATCACTGCTCGGGCACGAGGGATATCACCAAGCTATCCGGCTTGGGGCGCAAGGAGCCCTTCCTTTTCGGTATTGCGATCATTTCCGGGTTCTCCATGGCCGGCGTCCCACCACTGTTTGGCTTCGTGGCTAAAGAGGCCGTGCTGGAAGCCACCATGCACGAAGAGCTCTTGACCGGCATGCCGCGCAATATGATGCTTGTGGCCTATGTCCTCGGTTCTATCCTCACGATGGCCTATACGCTGCGCTTTTTGTGGGGCGCCTTTGCCACCAAGAAGGAGGTCAATGGAACGGAGCCCGCAGAGGCCGTCGCCAAGATGCATCCGGTCAACCTGGGGCTATGGCTCTCCCCTGTCTTACTTACCGTCCTGACAGTGGTACTTGGTGTATTCCCCAAGCCGCTTTCGGCAGCCTTTGACCAACACCTCAATTCCACCTTCGGCCCGGAGGAGCATAGCGAGCTAGCCCTGTGGCATGGCTTGACGGTGGCGCTGGGCCTCTCCGCACTCATTATTGTGGCCGGTATTATTATGCACTGGCAACGCCAGGTCCTGGTCAAGTGGCAATTCTCCTACCCCGCACTGGGCAATGCGGATGACGCCTACGATTCGGTCATCGCTCTTTTGCGCCAGCTCTCGCTGCGCACGACGGCAACCACGCAGCGCGGCTCCCTGCAGCTGAACTTGACGGTTATCTTTGCCACGTTGATGCTGCTGCCACTGGCTATGATCATCAAAGGCGATCTCACTGATATCCGCATGATAGTGGCGGAAAATCCTTGGCAGATCGTCGCCGCCTTCATCATCATGGTGGCCGCCGTGGCTGCCACGGTCACCGATAATCGTTTATCAGCCGTCATCATCGTCGGGGTGACTGGCTATACGCTCGCCTTCATCTTCGCTCTGCACGGTGCGCCGGACCTGGCGCTGACGCAGCTGTTGACCGAGACCATCGTGATGGTTCTTTTCATGCTGGTTCTGCGCCGCATGCCGGCCTCCACCGAATGGAAGCAGGACCCCAAGATGGGCCGCCTGCGTGCCTGGCTTTCCGTGGGCACGGGTCTTACCGTCACCGTAGTAGCGATGTTTGCTATTAACGCGCGTCAGTCCAAGCCCATCTCCGAGTTCATGCCGGATCTGGCCAAAGAGATTGGACACGGTGCCAATACTGTCAACGTCTTGCTGGTGGACCTGCGCGCCTGGGATACCTTTGGCGAAATCACGGTGATTATCATTGCCGCACTGGGCGTGGTCTCGCTGGTTTATCGCACCCAATCTTTCGGCCGTGAAAGCCGCCGCCCCACCCTGCGGGTTACCGGCCGGCGGTGGCTGGCCGCCGGGGTGGAATCTGAGCAAGCACTCAACCGCTCGCTGATGATCGATGTCTCCACCCGCGTGCTCTTCCCGTCCATGGTCGCACTGTCCTTCTATTTCTTCTTCTCCGGCCACAATGCTCCTGGCGGTGGCTTTGCCGGCGGCCTCGTGGCAGCGCTAGCACTCATCCTGCGTTACCTGGCTGGTGGGCGCGCGGAGCTGGAAGAAACCCTGCCTATTGACGCCGGCCGCACCATGGGCACCGGTCTCTTGCTGTCCGCACTAGCCACGGTGACCCCGATGTTCTTTGGTCACCCGCCGCTTACCAGCGGATACACCTCACCGGAGATTCCGCTCATCGGCAAGGTTTCGCTACCTTCAGCGTTGGTCTTTGACGCAGGTGTCTACCTCATCGTCGTGGGGCTCACGCTCTACATCCTAAATTCCTTGGGCGCCAAGCTGGATGAAGAAGAGGATATGCGTAAGCAACGTGCCCGCGATCGCGCCCGCTCGCTGGCCCGGCAGCAGCGCCAACGCACCGCCAAGCAAAAAGCGCAACGGGCCCAACGCAAGGAAAAGAAACAAGCCGCTACAGCAAGCACAGCCGCCACCACAGGGAAGGAGAAATAAATGGAAGCCAACCTCTTCCTCCTCTTGGCCGCCGGTGTGCTCGTAGCCGCGGGCGTCTACCTGCTCTTGGACCGCGCCATGACCAAAATGCTGCTTGGACTGCTGCTTTTGGGCAATGGCGCAAACCTCTTCCTGCTGCAGTCCGGCGGTTCGGCCGGTTCTCCGCCTATCGATGGCCGCGACTCGGAACCTTTCGGCACCGAGATTGCAGATCCGCTGGCACAAGCAATGATTCTGACTGCCATCGTCATTTCCATGGCGCTGACGGCCTTCATCCTTACCCTGGCCTACCGCCAGTACCGCTACCGCACGGATGATGTCATTGAAGATGACGCGGAAGATACCGCTATTGCCGCCAAGGCCGCGCGCCCCGGCAATGCGGCCGCCAGCCCGGACCACGATGCGTCCAATGATCCGGCTACCGGCCGCGCCACCAAGCAAGGCGATAACTTCGGCCCTGCATCCTTCGAGGAACCAGTAAAGGGGGCCCGCGATGAGTGAGACCGTACAGCCGCTTGTCGATGCCCTCTTTCCCTACATCGGCTACCTCATTCCGCTGCCCATTATTATCCCGGCAGTGGCCGCGGCCCTCGCCTTGATCTTTTGCCGCATTCCCAATGTGCAGCGCCAGATCGTATTTTTCTCACTGCTCATTACCGCCGTGGTCAATGCCGTACTCATCCTCATCGCAGATTTTGAAGGCATCCAAACCCTGCAGGTAGGAGGCTGGGACGCCCCGGTGGGTATCACGCTCGTGGCGGATCGCCTCTCTGCGGTCATGCTCTTTACGTCCTCCGTGGTGCTGTTTTCTGTCATTTGGTACGCCATTTCTCAGGGCGTTCGCGACGGCACCAAGGACGAACCGGTGGCCGTCTTCTTGCCCACCTACATGCTGCTGACCATGGGCGTTAATATCTCCTTTTTGGCTGGCGATCTCTTCAACCTCTACGTGGGCTTCGAGGTCTTCCTCGTGGCGTCCTATGTGCTGTTGACCTTGGGGGCCTCGGCTGGTCGAGTGCGCGCCGGTGTGGGCTACGTGATGGTGTCGATGGCCTCATCCATGATCTTCTTGCTCGCGTTGGGGTATGTGTATTCCTCCGTGGGCACGATGAACATGGCACAGATTGGCCAGCGCATGCAGGACATTCCGGAAGGAACTCGCACCGCTATCTTTGCCACGTTGCTCGTCGCCTTTGGCATTAAGGCCGCCGTGGTCCCGCTGGATGCCTGGCTGCCGGACTCCTATCCCACGGCACCTTCGCTGGTTACGGCCGTCTTTGCCGGCCTGCTGACCAAGGTGGGTGTCTACGCCATCATCCGCGCCCGCACCTCCGTCTTTACTGCGGGTGGGCTCGATACCGTGCTCATTTGGGTAGCCCTCGCCACGATGCTGGTGGGTATTTTGGGCGCCATCGCGCAATCCGATATTAAGCGCCTTTTGTCTTTTACCCTGGTCAGCCACATTGGTTATATGATCTTCGGCGTCTCTTTGGGTACCGCGCAGGGGCTTTCTGGCGCCATCTTCTACGCCGTACACCACATTCTGGTCCAGACTGCGCTATTTCTGGTGGTCGGACTGGTTGAGCGCCAGGCCGGAACATCTTCGCTGCGCCGTTTGGGCTCGCTGATGTATTCCGCCCCGCTCATCGGAATCTTGTATTTCATCCCCGCCATCAACCTGGGCGGCATCCCGCCGTTCTCCGGTTTCCTGGGCAAGGTCATTTTGCTGCAAGCCGGTGCGAATGAAGGATCCTGGATGGCCTGGGTACTTATCGTTGGAGCCGTGGCTACCTCCCTGCTTACCCTCTACGTGATGATGCTGGTGTGGGCTAAGGGCTTTCAACGCGACCGCGCCGATGCCCCTGAAGGCAACGTGGCGCTCGCCCGCCCGGCCCCGCTTTCCGATATCACCGATGAGGTGGAATTTTCCTCCCGCCAGGATGTGGGCAGGGTGCCCTTTGGCATGATCGCCTCTACGACCCTGCTGGTGGCCGCGTCTACGTCCATTACTTTCCTGGCCGGACCGATTTCCGGTGTAACCTCGCGCGCGGCCGAATCCGCGCAGGATACGTCCATCTACCAGTACGCCGTGCTGGGCGACCGCGCGGATGATCCCACCCGCCACCTCAACCAGAAGGAGCGCTACACCGGCGGCGCTGATTCCTATGAAAATAGGCGCAGCCACTCTCCTGAGGCGGAGCCCCCGGCCTCGCCGGGCCTGGATTCCCGCACCGATCCAGAAGCCGGTGGACGCGATGCGCATTCCACCACCGTAAAGTCCCCGGACGCCGCCAAGAGGAAGGATATTAGCGATGACTAACTCGCGCTTTTCCGGCCTGCACCACCGCTTCCGTCCGTGGTTCATCGTCTGGCTCATCATCATGTGGTGCATGCTGATGGGCGAGGTCACCGTGGGAAACTTGGTGGCGGGACTTATCATCGGCGTCGTTATTGTCTTTGCCCTACCGCTGCCGGCCATGCCGATTACCGGCATCGACGTCTCCTGGGGCAAGCTCATTGCTTTTATGCTCCGCTGGTTCTGGGAGTTGTTCTACGCCTCGCTCAAGGTGGGATGGCTGGCCGTGCGCCCGCAGCCGGTGCCCAAGACCGCCATCTTGGAGCTGCCCATGCGCTTGGATAATGAGTTTGCCATCTCTTTGGCGGTGACGCTGTACAACCTGCAACCGGGTGGCACGGTAACCGATATTGATATTGCTAACCGCATGCTCACCGTCCACATCTTAGATGCCCACGATGAGGAGCAAATCCAGCGCGAGATCAATGCCGTGGCCCGTATGGAGGCCTCATTCATCGAAATCTTTGAAAGGAGCCACCCCTAATGGATCCTCAGATCTACAATGCGATTTTGCTGGTGGCCGCCGCGCTGCTGGTCGTCTCCTTCCTCATTACCGTCTGGCGCATTATCACCGGGCCTAATTCGCTGGACCGTTTGGTGGGTATGGATGGCTTTACCGCGATGTTCCAGTGCGCGCTTGCTACCTACATGTGCTGGTCGCTCAACACCACGGTGGTCTCAGCCATGCTGGTCATTGCACTCTTGGGCTTTATCTCTACCGTGTCGGTTACAAGGTTTAGGAAGAGGGATAACCAATGAGCTGGTCCTTTATCACTGATGTACTCTCGCTCATCCTCATTATTAGCGGCAGCCTCCTCACCTTGGCCGCAGCCATCGGCATCGCTCGATTCAAAGACACAATGTCGCGCGTACACGCGGTGAGCAAGCCGCAGACCACCGGTCTTATCCTCACCATCCTGGGCGCGATCATCCGCCTCACGGGCGCGGAATCCTTCAGCGTGGCCGAGCGGGGGGATTTAGGAATGCTCATTTTGCTGGTACTGTTTGCCATGTTCACTAGCCCGGTAACCGCGCAGCGCACCTCACGTATTGCACGCCGTGAGGGACTGTACGGCACCGAGGAAACCATGTCCCGCAACGACCGCCCCGCCGCGAAGTCGCTGCGCCGCAAGTAGGAGACGCTTTTCACCGTGAAAAAGCTTTATGGGCTTCCCACTGTGGTGACTTTGCTCGCCGCCCTCATCGGCGTCATTGTCTATCGCTTCAGCATCTACGATGGCAATAGCGCCTTTGTGTGGCGCGTTCCGCTAGATCTGAAGATTTATTGGCTCGCCGGTGGTGAGGTAGCGCAGGGCGCAAACTTGTACGATAACGCCTATATTGGTGACCTGCCTTTTACCTATCCGCCCTTTTCCGGCACTCTTTTCACGTGGCTTTCCTCGCTTGCCGACGACCCTTTGATCCTCCTTTGGCAAGGCGGCACCGCCCTTGCCCTGTTTACGGTCATCATGCTGGTTCTGCGCGAGCGCGGGCTCAAGCTCTCCCCGGCAATGTGGTTATTGGGCATCTTGCTTTTGTGCTGCACCCCGGCAAATGAACCGGTACACGGCACCCTATTCTTTGGCCAGATCAACATCTTTTTGATGTTGCTGGTTGCCTTGGACCTCCTCCCGCGCAAGCGGGCCCTGCCGGGCATCGGCATCGGTTTGGCTGCGGGTATGAAACTTACCCCCGCTTATATGGGACTGGTTCTGCTCTTCCAAAAACGCTGGTGGCAGGCGATTATCGCCATCTTGACGTTCGCGGTAACCGTTGCCATTGGCTTTGTAACCATCCCGGATGCCGCCGAATTCTGGACCGATGCCATCTTTAAATCCTCCCGCGTGGGCGAGCACACTAACCCAGGTGCGCAGTCCATCCGCTCCGTGATGGTCCGCGCATGGGGCATCGACGGCGGCTGGGTATGGCTTGCCGCCGTGGTCGTGGTCTTTATTCTGACCTGCTTGGCGCTGCGTACCGCGATGAAACACCGTAATAACTCGGCCGCGCTTGCGCTCGCCGGTATCAGTTCCTGCTTGGTCTCCCCCTTCTCCTGGTATCACCACTGGGTATGGACGGTGCCGTTGGCCGTCGTCGTACTGGTTTCCGTTAACCAGGCGCTGGGCAGGCGCTTGCACGGCTTCCTCGGCGCACAGTTCGCTGGTTTCGTATCCGTGCTGGCCATGTGTGCGGTAACCATGCCGTTCATTTCCGCCCCCGTGTGGCTATCTGCTGCGAGCCGTTCCCTCAACCACTGGGATCTGCAGCCCTGGGGCATGTTGGCCTTTACCGGCGCCGGCGTTATCTATATCGCCTTCTACGCGGTGTGGGGATTTATCCCTGGCACCCAACCGGCCAAGGAAACGACCGCCCCTGGTAGCCCCCAGCAGCCCGCTGCCGCGCAACCTGCTGCCACCACGACCGCGGCCCGTCCGGCGCATTCAGTGAACACCGAGTCTACGACCCGTGGTGGTCATTCACGGGCAGCGCGCACTATCAGCGATGAAACGGCAGAAATGCCCGCGGTGGGTCCCGAAACGCGCGCTTTCCCCGCGTCCCAGGACATCACCGATATCCCCGATACCCCGGCTTATGGGCGCCACTCGCGCTCCGAGGACTAAGCCCGAGGCGGCTACCGGCCCCTGCCCTCCCGCTTTAGAGCGGGCGGAAGGTGCGCAGCTCGCGGCAGGTCTCCTCAACCACCTCGCGCCAGCTGCCAGTTTCTTTGAACAAGCGGCGCTGCCGCTCATAGCCGGCGCCGCCATCAATAATTTCGTGGATAAGCTGCAGCTCATTAAAGCATCCCAGCTCGCGGGCGATGGGGGCGAGTTCTTCCACCATCTGCGCTAGCTCGTCTTTGACCCAGGCTTCATCGGTCTCGCGGGAGGTAATTACCAGCGCATCCATGCCGTAGCGGGCGCCGCGCCACTTATTTTCTGCCACGTGCCAGGGCTGCAGGGTGGGAAGGGGTTCCGCGGCGTCGATAAGCCGGTCGTAGTAGACCACCAAGCAGTGAGTAAGCGCAACGATGGCGGAAAGCTCGCGCAGATTCGACGTCGCATCGCTCACGCGCACCTCCACCGTGCCCCACTTGGCGGCCGGCCGAATATCAAAGTGCATGGAGCCGGTGTGGTTGATAACGCCGGAAATCGCTTGGTCGCGCATATAGGACTGCCACTCGGCCCAATCGCGGAATTGATATGGCATGCCTGCGGTAGGCAGCTGCTGGTAGAGCATGGTGCGGTTGGAAGCATAGCCGGTATCCAGGCCCTCCCACCCCGGCGAGCACGCTGATAAGGCCAGCAAGTGGGGGTACTTGGTCATTAGCGCATTGATGATGGGCCACACGCGGTCCTCGTGGCTAATGCCCACGTGCACGTGCGTGCCCCAAAGCAACATCTGCTTGCCCCAGTACTGGGTGCGCGCGATGATTTCTTGATAGCTGGGTTTATCCGAAAGCGGATTCTCGCGGAAATCCGTAAATGGGTGCCCACCGGATGCCCAGACATCTACCCCCAGCTTATCGGCGGCTTCTTCCACCGCGTTCAGGGAATTTTTCAGGTCAGCGATTGCTTCCGGAACGGTGTGGCAAATGCCTGTAACTAGCTCCACCGTATTTTGGAGAAATTCCTTTTCCAGATGGATATCGGGATAGGTCGCATTAGCCAGATCGATAAGTTCCGCACCGCGCGGGACGAGGTCGCGCGTTTCGCGGTCCACGAGCGCTACCTCCCATTCCACACCTAGCGTTGGTTCGGGAGAGCGGGCGAATTGTTCTGCCGGGATCTTCACCCATTCAGCTTAACGGCTGACAGGTATTAAGACGTGAATTTTATTTAACCCATTCTCAGCGGCGGCCGTGCGGGTAGGCAATATCTCAGATCATAAAAGTCCAAGGGCATCCGGCCACAGAACAATAAAGTTTCTTTCTGGCCGGATGCCCTTGGACTTTAGGTCAGGTACGCAGCTAGCTTAGGCCTGCGGCACCGCTAGGGCGACAACGACGGCGCCGTCATCGGTTGCTTCCTTAGGCAGGTCGCGATTCATGGGCGCGATATCGGCCTGATAGCGAGCGGCTACCTCTTTGGCCAGTGCTTCAGCAGAGGTATCGCCTTCCGGGTAGAAGACGGTGGTCTTCGGGACGGTAAGGACATCGCCAGGCAGGTTGCCCACGTAGCCCACCTTGAAGCCGCCGCCTTTGAGGGAATCGGCTTCCTTCTTGGCTTTGTCTACCTCACCGGAGTTATTGAGGACGCTGACCTTAATATCTTTGCGGTCGCGCGCGGCGGAGTGGGCGTTTTCCTCTCCTGCAGCGTCATTGCCCTGAGGCGCAGCAGCCTCGTCGGCAGCACCGGAAGCAGCCGAATCACGTGGGGCATCGCCCTTTCCTGGCGCCGGTGCAGGGGAAGGAGCGCTTGCGCCCTCGGAAGCGCCTGGGGCACCGGGGGCACGGGAACCTGCGGCATCGGGACCAGCGGAGCCTTCGGGTGCGGCACCAATGGTGGAACCGGTGGAGTTTTCTTGCTTGTTCTCGGAGGCCACGGTGGAATCATCGTCGCCCGAGGTTATGGAGTACAAAGCCCAGAGGCCGAGCATGACGGCCACCGCGATGAGGACCATCGCCAGGCCGCGCAGCGGGAGTCCGCCCTTTTTAGCGTGCGCGCCGCCACCAGCGGGGCGCTTAGCGGCACGGGAAGCGGACGCACCGGCAGCGGAGCCGGCGCGGGTTTCGTCGGGTACCTTGTCGGTCGAATTTTCCGGATTCACATTAGTCACATACGCAACACTAGTACCCAGAATTAACTAAAAGGGGTATTTCCCCGCGCGGCGCGCCGCGTGTTTTCTCTCTCCTCGCGCACGCGGCGCAGCCGGGCGACTAGGAGCGGGTGGGATTGGGCGGCCGCGGGGGCGTCGAGAAGCAGGTTAAGGCGCTGATGGTAGCGCACCGGGGAGATATCCAGTTGCGCGCGGATGGCCTCTTCCTTGCGGCCGATGCTGCGCGGCGCGGTTTCTTCAAAGTCCAAAATGGCGGCGTCTAGGTCAGACAAGGGGTTCATGCCTAAACTGTAAGGCATGACTATTCGCCCCATCGTTATCCACGGCGAGCCCGTGCTTCACAACCCCACCCAACCGGTGGAAGAATCCGAAATTTCCACCCCGGAAATGCAGCAACTCATCGCGGACATGTATGAAACCATGGATGCCGCCCATGGCGTGGGCCTAGCCGCAAACCAGGTAGGAATTGGCAAGCGCCTCTTTGTCTACCACTGCCCTGATACGGACGGACCCAATGGCACCGAGCTGCCGTCCGAAAAGGCAGGCATGCGCAAGGGCTGCGTTATTAACCCCGTGTTGGAGACCTCTGAAATTCCGGAGACCATGCCGGCTGACGACGGCTCCGATGACGAAGGCTGCCTCTCCGTTCCAGGCGAGGGCTTTCCCACCGGCCGCGCCGACTGGGCACGCGTGACCGGCAAGGACGAAAACGGCAACGACATCTCCGTCGAAGGCTATGGCTTCTTCGCCCGCTGCCTGCAGCACGAGACCGGCCACCTCGATGGCTTCCTGTACACCGATACCCTCATCGGCCGCTATAAGCGCCAGGCCAAAAAGGCCATCAAACGCAATGGGTGGACCGAGCCGGGTTATTCCTGGGTACCGGGCGAGGACGCCGATCCCTTCGGCCACGACGACTAATGTCACGTATCTTCCGCTCCGATGCCGTCCAGGTGGGCGAGCGCGTGGTGGCCCGGCGCGATTTCGGCGGCGTACATAGCGACGTCATCGGGCACGTACTGAGCCTCAATCCGCTGGTTATCCGCCCGCAGGAGGTCGGTGGTTTCCCCTCTGACCTGGATGCGGTAGAGATCCCGCCGGAACAGCTGAAGATTATCAAGAGGCTCTCCCCGCGCATGGTCCGCAATTCCGATATCCGCGCCGTGGAGGTTGCAGCGGCCGCGGCTTTCCGCGGCGGGGAACACGCCTGGACAAGCGATGGTTCCTGGCTCCTGCGCGCCGGCGACGGCGCTACCGGCAGCTCCAATTCGGCCGTGCCTTTGGGCCCTTCGGCCGGCTTTACCCCGGTGCCGATGGAAGAGATTAAGGACTTCTTCGCCCGACGCGACCTGCCGGTGCGCCTATTGGTTCCAGAGCGCATTGGCAAACCCGCCGAGCGCCTGCTTGCCGACGCCGCCTGGGAAACCGAACCAGAAACGCTCGCTATGGTCTTGCGCGATCTGCCCGCGCTTGCCGAAGCCCCCTCTGCTTCCCCCACCTTCCATGTCGAAGACCATCCCGATGACCGGTGGCTGGAGATGTATCACTCCCGCAGCGGAACCCTTTCGCCTCAGGCACTGAAGCACCTGAGCGCCCCCATCGAGGGCACACTTGGCTTTGGCCGCCTAGCGCTCGAAGGCATAACCGTCGCCATTGCCCGCGGTGCCATTAGCGAATCCGGCGATGGCACCGCGTGGCTGGGCCTTTCTAATGTGGAGGTAGCTGCGAACTCCCGCCGCCGCGGATTCGGCACCCTGCTAGGCCAGCACCTGCTGCACTGGGGCCGCGATAATGGCGCGGAGCATGCCTACCTCACCGTTCCGGCTTCCAATACCGCAGGAGTGCGGCTGGCTGAGAAGCTCGGCTTCATCGAGCAACACCGCCGCGTCTACGCCCGCCTGCGGGGCTAGGCCCCGCGCAGCACCCTTTCGGGCTGGGTGGTGAGCCTTATGGGACTGCCCACTGACCTCGCTGCAGCGGGCAGGTACTGTATGTGGCATGCGCATCGCCACGTGGAATATTAACTCCGTTCGTACCCGCACACAGCGGGCGCTGGACCTTATCTCCAAGCACGATATCGACGTTTTGTGCCTGCAGGAAACTAAGGTAAAAGACGATAAGTTTCCACGCGAGCCCTTCGAGGAAGCGGGTCTGCACGTCACGTGCCACGGGATCAACCAGTGGAACGGCGTGGCCATCGTGTCCACAGACGCGCCCGAGAAGGTATTTGTAGGTTTCCCGGGACAACCCGGCTTTGCCAAAGATCCAGATAAGCCACAAGACCGTGAAGCACGAGCGCTAGGGGCCCGCATCCGTGGCGTAGAAATGTGGTCCCTCTACGTGCCCAACGGCCGCGAGATCACGGACCGCCACTATGACTACAAGCTGGACTTTCTCTATCACCTGGCGCACTATGCGGAAAATAATGCGCAGTCTAAACTTCTCTTGACCGGTGATTTCAATATTGCTCCGCGCGATGAAGACGTATGGGACATCGAAGCCTTCCGCGGCAAGACGCATGTCACCGAGCCAGAGCGCGCCGCATTCCAGATGCTGGAAGAGTCCGGGCTCGAGGAGGTCACCCGCCGGTTCACGGAGGACCAACGCTATACCTACTTCGATTACAAGGGCATGCGCTTCCAAAAGAACGAAGGCATGCGCATCGATTTCCAGTTGGCTTCCGCCCCACTTGCCCAACACGTAACCGGCGCACAGGTAGACCTGGTTGAGCGCGCCGGCGATAAAACTTCCGATCACTGCCCGCTTCTCGCAGATTTCGATCTGCCCGATTTCGATTCCGTGCGATAAATGTCTTGGTCGCTTGATCTCAGCTTCTGGCAGCTATTATTCCTAATCCTGGATTACGGCATCAAGATTATTGCCGTCGGCTTCGTGCCCGAAGGCCGCCGCCCGTCCAGTTCCACCGCGTGGCTGCTGGCTATTTTGGTGCTGCCGTTTATCGGTCTGCCGCTGTTTTTGCTTATGGGCTCGCCGTATATCAACCGGCGCCGCCACCGCATCCAGCAGCAAGCAAATGAGAAGATTGAAAACGTCACGGCCCACACCCCTGACCACCCACAGGGCATACTTTCGGCAGAAACTGAGTCGGTCATCCGGCTCAACCGCGAGCTGACCGGATTCCCAGCGTTGGTGGGCCACAACCTGGGTCTGCACGCGGATTATGACGAGTCCATTCGCGCTATCGCCGCCGCCATTGACCGCGCCAAGAAGTACGTGTCCATCGAGATCTACATCCAGTCCTGGGACGAGGTCACGGACGTCTTCTTCGAGTCACTGCGCAGGGCTACCGCCCGCGGCGTGAAGGTGCGGCTACTGCTGGATCAGATCGGCAGTTTTAAGTACAAGGGCTATTTCAAGCTGGGCAAGCAGCTGACAGAGATAGGCGTGGACTGGCATCTCATGCTGCCCATTCAGATACACAAGGGCCGTTTCCGGCGTCCGGACCTGCGCAACCACCGCAAGCTGGTGATCATCGATGGCAAGGTGGGCTTTATCGGCTCGCTGAATATGATTAAGCGCCAGTACAAAACCAAGGACCGCTACTGGATCGACTACATGGTGGAACTCTCTGGGCCAATTGTGACTTCTATGTCCGCGGTCTTCGCCGTGGATTGGTACCTAGAGGCAGACGAGAACCTTCCCCTCGATGAGCTGCCTTATGACGACGCCCAGACTGCCGACGCCAATCACCTCCAAATCATCCCCTCCGGACCTGGTTATACCACTGAGCCAAACCTGCGAATGTTCAACTCCCTGGTTCACCACGCCAAGGACCGGCTAGTTTTGTGCTCGCCCTACTTTGTCCCGGATGAGTCCTTGCTGGAGGCCGTGACCACCGCTTGCTACCGCGGCGTGGATGTGGAGCTTTATGTATCGGCAAAGGCGGACCAGTTTATGGTCAACCACGCCCAGTCCTCCTACTATCAGGCCCTGCTAGAGGCAGGCGTACACATCTACCAATTCCCCTATCCCTTTGTGCTTCACTCCAAGTTCATTATTACCGACCCGGACGATCCCGGCCGCGATCCGCTGTGTATGTTCGGCTCCTCCAATATGGACCCGCGTTCCTTTGGTCTGAACTATGAGTCCACCATGCTGGTGGCCAAGGGAGACCTCATTGACCAGTTCAACCAGCTCGTAGCCAATTACCGCGCCGTGTGTCACGAGCTAACTTTGGAGGAATGGAATGAGCGCGGCTTTATCCGCCGCTACGTGGATAATGTCATGCGACTTACCTCCGCGCTGCAGTAGAGCGAACACGGACCACCGCGGCTGCAGCGAAAACGGTCCGGAAACAAGACACCGCCCCGGTGAGCAGCGAATGAGCTGCCGGCCGAGGCGGTGAAGCGCCTAAGCAATGGGGGCTTAAGCGTTAGAGGTGTTTAGGCGTCGCGCTTTTGCAGGACGATGACGCCGAGGACCCACAAAAGGAGAGCCCAGGCAATAAATACCAGGCAAAATACCCAGTTATCTTTCCAGGGAGCATCAACCGGATCTATCTCCCACAGCCAAGACTGGAAAGACTTGAACGGCATAAAGTTGACCAGCTTGCTACCAAACTTGGGAAGGGCAGCCACAAGATTATCCACGCCGAGGAAGAGGATGAGACCAATGGCCACGGAACCAGCCGTCGAGCGCAATAACAGTCCGAGACCTTGGGAGAAAAGGACGAGCAGCGCGGCGGCTAGAGGATACTTCCACAGCTGCTTCTGCCCCATCTCATCGTCCCAAGGCTGGAATTGCGCGGCTACCTCATCGTGAGCAAAAAACTCGGTGAGCAGGTAGGCACCCACCACGGCCACAAAGGTCAATGCTGCGGCGATAACCGCGTACATGAGCAACTTGACCACAGCGACCGACCAGCGGCGTGGGGTGGCCATGAAAGTGATGGTCTGCGTACCAAAGCGGTACTCAGTGGTGACAATCATGATGGCTTGGATCATGAGTACAGGCAGGCCAAGGGAAAAAAGGAAAGTCACTGCGCCATCTGGGGTAATAATCCCCATGCCCAACTCCACATCCTCGGGGGTTTCCGCCGGTTGGGTAAGGCGAGCATTCAAGATGGCCCAACCCCAGACAAAGAAGAGGAAGATGAAGGTAGTCCACCAGAAGGAGCGGGTGGTGTGCAGCTTGGTCCATTCGGACTTCAAAGTATTCAGCATGGCGACTTAAACCTCCTGCTGGGTGGGTCGAGCGAACGGAGTGGCGGCGCCAGCGGTTCCGGGGGTGGGGGCGCCGGTGGAGCCGTGGTACTGGACGGCGTCGCCAGTAAGCTCCATGAAAGCATCCTCTAGGGAGGCGCTCTTGAGGCTTAGCTCATTAAGCGGCACACCGGTGGAGTACGCCAGCTGGCCCACGAAATCCGTGGTCTGGTTGGCAATCACCAAGCGGGGGCGGCCTTCCTCGTCGGTGGACTCGGTAAAGGAGATTCCCTCGGCGCGCAGAGCAGAGCCAAAGGCATCGAGGTGATCGGAGCGCACCAGCACGGAGGACTCCGAGTGGTCCTTCACAAAGTCATAGGTGGGCTGGTCCGCTACCAAGCGGCCCTTACCAATGACCACGAGGTGATCTGCGGTTTGGGACATCTCCGACAGCAGGTGGGAAGAAATCAAAATGGTGCGGCCCTCTTTGGCTAGGGCACGTACCAGCTGGCGGACCCAGCGAATGCCCTCCGGGTCAAGGCCGTTGACCGGCTCGTCCAAAATGAGGATGCCCGGGTCACCGAGCAGTGCGCCGGCGAGGCCCAAGCGCTGGCCCATGCCGAGGGAGAAGCCGCCGACTTTCTTACCGGCGACGTCGGAAAGCCCTACCAGCCCCAAGACCTCGTCAACGCGGGAAGTAGAAATGCCATTGGACTGTGCGATCCATTTCAGGTGATTAGCGGCGCTGCGGTTGCGGTGCACTGCCTTGGCATCGAGCAAGGCACCCACCTCACGCAGGGGCTGCTTGAGCTCGTGGTAGTGCTTGCCGTTAATGCGCGCCTTGCCGGCCGTAGGAGCATCCAAGCCGAGGATCATGCGCATGGTGGTGGATTTGCCCGCGCCATTGGGGCCTAGGAACCCGGTGACCATGCCGGGTTTTACCTGAAAGGTGAGATCATCAACGGCGCGGACAGACTTATATTGTTTAGTCAGTCCTTCTACTTCGATCATGGCACTAGAGTGCCATAAATCTGGCAACTTTACCTGTTCAATGCCTCCATACTCTCCCGCAGGGTGGGAAAGGAGCGGCGAAAGGCAGCCAATAATGGGAGGGTCTCCACCTCGTCGAAAGGCACCCAGCGCAGCTCATAGGACTCTTCATTAGCTGTAGTAGGAAGCGGAACACCGGTGCGCGTGCGCGCGAGCACGGTGGTATAGGTCCACTCCCCCGGTAGATCCCCCGCTGCGGGATAAGGCCCGGCCGTGACTTGCGCAGCGAGTACCTCTACATCGTGGGGCGCAATCGCGCATTCTTCCTGAGTTTCGCGCAACGCGGCCTGGGTCGGCGTCTCCGTAAAATCACGGGCGCCACCCGGAATCCCCCATGTATCGCCGTGATTGGTCCACGCGGCACGGTGTTGGAGAAGCACCTTGCGCCCGGCAACAAGAAAGAGGCCAGCGGCACCGAATTTTCCCCAGACCCGAATGCCGCCAGGACCTGCCGCCCAGCCGTCTCCACTGTGAGGATTATGCATGCTGCCTATCCTAGCCACACACGCGGGTATATGGTGGCGCCCAGCACACTGCGGACGCTATTCTGAGTTAATGACCGAGCAGGCAGTCCGGGCAGAAAGCGTGCACAACGAGCACGCTCACCCGAGCGATCACTGGCTCGATGAGGTCACCGCGCCCACCGGCCCGGCCTTCAGCGGGCTCAGCAGCCGCGCCATGCAATGGTTCGCAGGCCCGGCGCGCCTGATGCGCCGCTTTTACTACTTTGCCTCCACCACCCCGGGCAAGCTTTTTACGGTCACGCTCATCCTCACCGTGGCCCTGGGCGCTGCCGGCTTATCGATGTCCCAATCTTCCGCCGCCCGCCACTCCGATTTGGACGAGCTGCTAAGCACTACCGAACCGATGTCGAATGCGGCGCACCACCTTTATAGTTCGCTTTCGGTGGCCGATACCGTGGCCACCACCGGCTTCGTACAGGCCGGTGTGGAATCAGAGCAAAATCGCGATAGCTATAACGAAGCTATTGATGCCGCTTCGGTGGCAGCCACCGAATCCGTGCTGGGTACCACACAGGAAGATGGCCGTGTGCGCGAGCTGGTGACCTTTATCCAGCGCGAGCTGCCCGTCTATACCGCGATGGTGGAAAAGGCCCGTTCTAATCACCGGGCGGGCAATGCGGTAGCTAACTCCTATATGTCCAATGCCTCTGCACTAATGCGCGAGCATATCCTGCCGGCCGCCTCCGAGCTTTTCCAACTGACCACCGCCAAGGTAAACCAGCAGCAGCAAAAGCTCACTTCGCCGCAGTGGGTGCCGCTCTCCGGCCTCTTTGCCGCGCTCTTTTTCCTCGTTGTGGCCCAGTGGTGGCTGTGGCGCCAGACCCGCCGGCGTTTTAATCGTGGCTTTTTGACGGCCAGCGTGCTGCTCTTCCTGGCCATTTCTTGGGTAGCACTATCCAACCTCGCTACCTGGTCCACCGGCCACCAGGGCTTTGAGACAGCCTCGCGCCCATGGGATTCGCTGACGGCTTCGCGTATTGAGGCGCAGCAGGCGCGCACCTCTGAAACCCTGGCGCTGGTGCTGCGTTCCTCCGAGGAGGATACGATGGTGCGCTTTTCCAGCTCGATTAACTCCATCGAAATGGCCTTGCAGGATTATGAGGATGCCCTCAATGATGAAGACGTGGAGGTCACCGACCCCGAACTCATCCACAGCGCCCGGGCGGCCGCCGAGCAGTGGCGTGGCACCCACGATAAGCTCATGGGCGCGCTGAAAGACGGCGACTATGATGAAGCCATCTACCAGGCCACGGCCACCGAGCCCAAGGACGGTGAGATGACCACGGCGCGTTCCTATGACGAGCTCGACGCGGAGCTCTCCGATCTCATTAGTCAGGCGCGCGTCGCTATGCGCAGCTACCTGGAACGCGGCCTGACCGCCATGACCGCGGTGTCCTTGGCCGTATTCTTGCTGACCTTATGCGCCATTATCGCCGTGTGGCTGGGCATCCGTCCCCGATTGCAGGAGTACCTCTAATGCGCCGCCCACGCCTCGTCCTCGCTTCGCTTGCCTGCGTCTGCGCCGCGCTGCCTCTGGCTTCCTGCGATGTCCGCTCTACCCCGCCACTGGAGGCGCCCGCCGAGCAGGCCCTTGACGCAAAGCCGGGCCCGCCGCTGCCAGATGGGGCAAAGATTGAAAAGGCAGGAACCACCCCCGCGCACCGCGCCTCTGGTGAAGACATTAAAGGCAGCTACCGCCCAGATGACAAGAAAGCGAAAGAACGGGTGCCGGACATCGTCAAGCGCGGCCGGCTCATCGTGGGTGTGGACCGTTCCAATAACTTGCTGAGTTACCGCGACGCCGCCTCGGGTGAAGTACGCGGCTTCGAGGTAGATATCGCCCGCGAGGTTGCCCGCGATATTTTTGGTGATCCCAATAAGGTGGACTTCCGCTTCGTGGAATCCTCCAACCGAGTCGATGCCCTTAATTCCGGCGCGGTGGACATGATTGTGCGCACGATGACCATTAGCCCGGAGCGAGAGCGGGAGGTGGCCTTTTCCATCCCCTATATGCGTACCCAAACCCGCATGCTGGTGCTCAGCAAATCTGGCATCAAATCCATCAAGGACACCGCTGGGAAGACGCTGTGCGGTGTGGGCGAATCCACCGCACTCGATACCATCCGCGAGCACGCCCCCAAAGCCGATATCTTGGTCACCCGTTCCTGGGGCGATTGCCTCATGGCACTGCAGCTCAACCAGGCCGATGGCATCGTCGTCGATGATGCCCTGCTCTCCGGCATGGCCGCCCAGGATTCCTATACCTCCATCGTGGGCGAACCGCTGGAAACCGAAAACTACGGCGTGGCCGTGCGCCTGCCCAGCAAGCAGCATGACACCCGCCCACTGCTGCGCCAAATAAATTCCACGCTAGAGCGCATACGCCGCGATGGCACGTGGTCTTCCCTTTTTGAGGAGTGGCTCGGTGCCTACTTAGAAGAGCCCACGCTGCCGGCCGGAAAGTATATCGAGGAGGAGGCTAAACCATGAGCCATAACCCGAACTTTAGCGATGATGAGCTCGAATACATCGAGCCGGAAAACCTTGATACCCAGCGTGCCTTCCGCCAGCCCACCAATGCCACCAATTCCGCGCAGGAGCCGGATGCGCTAGGCGATGCCTCCTCGGACGACGGCCCCGCCACCGCAGCCGTAGCTTTTGACCCGTTTGCGGACGAAGACGAGGAAGCAACCGCGGCGGTGGCCTTTGATCCCTTCGCAGACGATGACGAGGATGGCGATGGTTCCATCGACCCGGACCATATCTCTAGCCTCTTGGCGGACCTAGACAATATCCGGGCTAAGCGCGAACAGCAGCGCGCCCAGCAGGCCCAGGAGGACTCCTCGCAGCGCTCGCGCCGCCGCGCACTCGATACCTTCCGCGAGCGCCGTGGCACCCACCGCACCGAGCGCCGCGTGGCCGATGGCATGGTGCGCCTGCCGTTTATCACCCCCTCCGAGCCGACCGACGCCCTGATCGACCCACACGAGGCATCCTCCGGTAAAAAGATCCCGCCACCGCAGTTACAGCCTGGTGACATGGTGGCCGGCCAATATGAAATCTTGGGCGTCATCGCCCATGGCGGCATGGGCTGGATTTACCTGGCCAATGACCACTTTGTTTCTGGAAGAGTGGTGGTCCTCAAAGGTATGCAGGCACAAAAATCGGCCGATGAAACCGCCGCTGCGGTGGCAGAACGCGAGTTCCTCGCGGATATTACCCACCCGGGCATCGTCAAGATTTTCAACTTCATCGATGACCCCCGGGTACCCGGCGGCTTTATTGTCATGGAGTACGTCGGCGGGCCGTCGCTTAAAAACAGGCGGAAAAAGCAGACGGACAAGCTACTGCCGGTCGATATCGCAATCGCTTATATCCTGGAAGTCCTGCCCGCGCTGGAGTACCTGCATTCGCGCGGGGTGGTCTATAACGACTTAAAGCCCGATAACATCATCGTCACCGAGGACCAGGTCAAACTCATTGACTTGGGCGCGGTCTCCGGCATCGGCGCCTTTGGCTATATCTACGGCACCAAGGGTTATCAGGCCCCGGAAGTCGCCACCGAGGGGCCTTCCATCGCCAGCGATATCTACACCATCGGCCGTACCTTAGCCTCGCTGTGCCTCAAGCTTCCTACCGAAGACGGCGTTTATCTGCCAGGTATCCCCACCCCCACCGAGGAGCCGGAACTGCGCCGTTTCTTGTCCTTATACCGCCTGCTACAGCGCGCCACGGACCCGGATCCGGAGCGCCGCTTTACCTCCATCAAGGAGCTGCGCACCCAGCTCTACGGCGTGCTGCACGAGGTCATTGCCATCCGCGACGGCCTGCAATATCCTTCCCAGCACTCGCTCTTTTCGCCGCAACGTACCACCTTTGGCACCAAGCACTTGGTCTTTCGCACCGACCAGCTTATTGACGGCATCGATCGCACCGTCCAGATCACCGCCCCCGAGGTAGTCTCCGCCCTGCCCACCCCGCTGCTAGACCGCGACGATGTGGGCGCCGGCCTGCTGCAGGGTGCTTCCTACGCGGAGCCACAAGAAGCCCTCGAAACCCTCCGCCAGGCCATGCAGACCCCCGAGTACGAGCACTCGGCCGAAATTCCACTCGGCGTGGTGCGCTCCATGATCGACCTGGGCTATACCGGCCAGGCGCGGCAGTGGCTCAGCTCCATCGAAAACCGCCTCGGCCGGGACTGGCGCTTCCAGTGGTATGCCGGCATCACGGAACTGCTCCTCGATGACTACCGCGACGCCCAGAAATACTTCTCCGCCGTCCTCGATCTCCTTCCGGGCGAGGCGGCACCCAAACTCGCCATCGCCGCCATCAACGAGCTCATCCTGCAGCAACTGGACTACAGCGAAATCTCGCTCATTGATCCCAGGGTGGCCCGGGCCTGTTCCAATATGCATTCCACCTTGGCCGATCTCCCCAACTCCGCCTTTGAGGGCCAGCCAGAAATCTGGAACCACGTCACGCAAGACCCAGCTGCCCTGCGGTTTAACTCCATGCGCCTCTACGGCATCGTGTGGTCCACCAACCCCACCACCGTGTCCTCCTCCTTTGGCCTCGCCCGCCAGCTGCGCTCCGAGGGAGAGGTGGAGGTCGCCGTCACCGTACTAGACAAGGTTCCTAATGCCTCGCGTCACTACCGCATGGCCCGCTTGACGACGATTCTTCAGCTCATCGTCCACGATCTCTCCGAGTCCCGCATCCGCCGCGCTGCCCGACGCCTCGAAGAGGTCCCCACCAACGAGCCGCGCTTCCTCCAGATCAAGATCGCCGTCATCTCCGCCGGCCTTAACTTCCTGCGCAACGCGGATCTTTCCCATGCCGCCTCCCCCAACGATCTTTTCGAATACGCCTTCACCCAACGCGGTCTGCGCACCGGCCTGTCCGAGACCCTCCGCGCCCTCGCCCGCCAGGCACCGTTTAGCCGCCACCGCTACGCCCTCGTGGACCTTGCCAACCAGGTCCGCCCCGTGACCACCTTCTAGCTTGCGTTCTTTCATCTACTCGCACAGCGCAGAAAAACAAAAGAAGGGGGCGTGCGGTCTTTTTACCGCACGCCCCCTTGTTCACTGCTCGGCCGCTTTCGCTGGCCGGGGAGGAACCTTTCTATTTGTAAAGCCCAGCCTCACGCGCCATAGCGGCGATTTCGGCAGACTTCTGCGCGATAGCCAGCTCCTCATTGGTCGGAACGACAAAGACCTTAACCGGGGAATCCTCAGTGGAAATCATGCGCGGCTGATCGGAGCGGACCAAGTTGCGCTCCTTATCAAAGTGGATGCCGTACATATCCAGGTTGTACAGGGAGTCCTGGCGCACCTCGGTATCGTTTTCACCCACACCGGCGGTAAAGGTGATGGCGTCAACGCGGCCCAGGGAAATCATGTAGGAACCGATGAAGCGGCGCAGCTGGTGGATGTAGATATTGTAGGCCAGCCACGCGTCCTGGTCCTCGTTGTCGATGCGCTCGCGCAGCGTACGGAAGTCATTGACACCGGAGATGCCTTTGACACCGGACTGCTTATTGAGCAGGTTGTCAATCTCATCCACGCTCATGCCCGCTTGGCGGACAAGGTGGAAAATGATGCCTGGGTCAATATCGCCAGAACGGGTCCCCATGGCCAAACCGGCCAGCGGGGTCAGGCCCATCGAGGTATCAATGGCGCGGCCGTTGCGGATGGCCGCAGCGGAGGCACCGTTGCCCAGGTGAAGGGTGATCTGGTGGGTGTGCATCGGATCGCGGCCCAGCAGGCCTGGAACCTGCTGAGAGACGAACTCGTGGGAGGTGCCGTGGAAGCCGTAGCGGCGGATATCGTACTTGGATGCCACCTCATTATTGATGGCATACAGCGCGGCTGCCGGCGGCAGGGTGTTGAAGAAGGCGGTATCGAAGACGGCAACGTGTGGAATATCCGGCAGCATCTTGCGAGCCACGCGGATGCCGTCCAAGTTGGCCGGGTTGTGCAGTGGAGCCAGCGGGATGAGGTCCTCGATCATGGACTCGATCTGGTCCACGATGAGCTGTGGCTCGGAGAAGAGGCGGCCGCCGTGGACAACACGGTGACCAACGGCGATGACATCCACGTCGGTCGGGCCAACGTTGTGCTCGCTCATGATGGCAAAAGCGCGCTCAAGGCCGAAGGAGTGAGTAGGAATTTCCAGCTCTTCCTTGTACTTCTCGCCACCGGTCTTCACGGTGACAGCGCCGAGGGGCTCGCCAACCTGCTCGACCAAACCAGAAACCAACGGGGTATCCGTGGCGCTGGATTCGGGATCGACCAGCTGGAATTTAACGGAGGATGAACCTGAGTTAAGGACCAGAACGTATGACATTTATTTCTCTCCAGCCTGAATAGCGGTGATTGCAACGGTGTTGATGATGTCCGGAACGGTCGCGCCACGCGACAAATCGTTAACCGGCTTGTTCAGGCCCTGCAGAATCGGGCCCACGGCGAGCGCGCCGCCGGTGCGCTGTGCCGTCTTGTAGCCAATATTGCCAGCCTCCAAGTCCGGGAAGACGAAAACATTTGCCTGTCCGGCAACCTCAGAATTCGGCATCTTCTTCGCAGCAACGCCTGGATCGCAGGCGGCATCGAACTGCAGCGGACCATCCACCTTGACGGAGGAATCCAGCTTCTTGGCGGCCTCTACGGCGGCCACGGCGCGCTCGACGTCCGGGCCGGAACCGGAAGTACCGGAGGAGTAGGACAGCATGGCCACGCGCGGGTCGATGCCGAACTGGGAAGCGGTCTGTGCGGAGACAATCGCGATCTCACCCAGCTGCTCGGCGGTGGGGTTCGGGTTGACGGCGCAGTCACCAAAGGCCCACAGGCGGCCGCGCATGACCATCAGGAAGATGGAGGAGACGACGGAAGCATTCGGCTTGGTCTTGATGATCTGGAAGGAAGGCTTGATGGTGTGGGCGGTGGTGTGAGCAGCGCCGGAGACCATGCCATCGGCCAAGCCCTTGTGCACCATCATGGTGGCGAAGTAGGAGATGTCCTTCATCGTCTCGCGCGCCTGCTCGAGGGTGACACCCTTCTTCTTGCGCAGCTCGGCAAAGTCGGCGGCGAACTCCTCTGCCAGCGGGGACTCGAGGTGGTTGATGATCTCGGCACCAGCCAGGTCGAGCTTGAGCTCTTCGGCGCGGGCCTTGATATCGGCCTCGTTGCCCAGGATGGTCAGCTTGGCAACCTTATCGCGCAGCACCACGTGGGCGGCCTCGAGGATACGGTCATCATCGCCCTCTGGCAGAACGATGTGCGAACCGGCGGCGCGGGCCTGGTCAATGAGCTGCTTCTGGAAGAGGTCTGCGGACATGACCGGGGTGACGTCGCCAAGCGAGGCAAGTGCGCCCGGAACTGCTTCGAGATCGGTGAAGATGCCAGCAACGGTGGCACCCAAGGATTCCGCATTGTGCTGTGCCAGCTCGCCGGTGCGCTGCGGGGCGCCGGAAATGATGGCCAAGGGCAAGCCGAGGGCGGCAGCTACCTCAGCATCAAAAGAGATATCGCCGGTGCCCTGCGCCACGATGTTCTCGGCAGCAGGAGCCTCAGCGAGTACAGCGGCGACGGTGGGGCCAAAGTCTTCGAGACGGATGAACTCCGCCCCCAAGTCTTGGGCTAGGGCCGACACGTCGAGGCCATCAAAGCCACGGCCGATAGTGCTGATAACTGCGGAATGGGATGCAGACATGCAAATTACCTTTCATTCACGGTCACTTGAACACAATTAACGCGTGTCATAACTTCATGTCATCCATCACAGTTATTAACACGCGGTGACTCTTCCACTGTACGCGATTTACCCCCTCCTATGCCCTATCGTGACCGCCCTAAACTGGGGTTAGTAATGCTGTGGTTTTTATCGCATAGTGACCGCGTAGAATATGCAGCACAACGAAAGAAAGGACACCCTAAGCACATGACTAACCCAGTGCGCGTCGCCGTGGTCGGCTCCGGCCCGGCAGGCATTTACGCCTCTGACCTTCTAGTGAAATCCGACCTCGATGTGCAGATCGATCTTTTTGAAAAGATGCCAACGCCGTTCGGTTTGATCCGCTACGGCGTGGCACCGGATCACCCGCGTATTAAGGGCATCGTGCAGTCCCTGCACAACGTTATGGAAAAAGAAGAGATCCGCTTCCTGGGCAATATCGAGGTGGGCAAGGACATCACCGTCGAGGAGATGCGCGAGTATTACGACGCTATCATCTTCGCCACCGGCGCCACCGCCGATAAGCGCATGGGCATCCCCGGTGAGGATCTTAAGGGCAATCACGGCGCGGGCGAGTTCGTAGGCTTTTATGACGGCAACCCCAACTTCGAGCGCGACTGGGATCTCTCCGCAGAATCCGTCGCCGTCGTGGGCGTGGGCAATGTCTCCCTCGACGTCTCTCGTATCTTGGCCAAGACCGCCGACGAGCTGCTCGTTACCGAGATCCCGGATAATGTCTACGCAGCGCTGAAGAAAAACCGCGCCAAGGAGGTCCACGTCTTCGGCCGCCGCGGCCCGGCACAGGCCAAGTACACGCCGAAGGAGCTCAAGGAGCTAGACGAGTCCCCGACCATTGAGGTCATTGTCAACCCCGAGGACATCGAATATGACGCCGCCTCCGAGGAGGCACGCCGCGCCGCCAAGTCCACCGACCTGGTATGCCAGACGCTAGAGTCCTACGCTATGCGCGAGCCGGGCGATGCCCCGCACAAGCTCTACATTCACTTCTTCGAATCCCCGGTAGAGGTACTGGGTGAAGACGGTCATGTCACCGCCATCAAGACCGAGCGCACTGAGCTCAACGGCGATGGCACCGTAACCGGTACCGGCAAGTACACCGAGTGGCCGGTCCAGGCCGTCTACCGCGCGGTGGGCTACCACCCACAGTCCGTCGACGGTGTGCCCTTCGACGAGACCAAGGCCACCATGCCAAACGACGGCGGCCATGTGCTGGCCAATGTCGACGGCGAAAAGCTGCCTGGCCTCTACACCACCGGCTGGATTAAGCGCGGCCCAGTAGGCCTGATTGGCAATACCAAGTCCGATGCCAAGGACACCACCACCATGCTCATCGCCGATTACAAGGCCGGTGACTTGGAGCCTGCCACCAAGCGCGATCCGCAGGACATCCTGGACTTCCTGGCTTCCCGCGATATCGCCGTGACCACCTGGGAAGGCTGGCACCGCCTGGATGCCGCGGAGCGCGCCGCCGGTGAACCGCACGGCCGCGAGCGCATCAAGATCGTCGAGTGGGACGAGATGGTCAAGCACGCCGGTCCGCAGACCTAGCCCATGCCGCATTTCATTTCCGCCGCGCCCTTGGGTCAACTGGCAGCCTTGGACGTCCACCAGCTCTACAAGCTGCGGGTGGATGTCTTTGTGCACGAGCAGCGCTGCCCGTATGCCGAGATTGACGCCACCGACGCCGACCCCCAGACCGTGCACCTGCTGGCCTGGGATACGGACTCCCACGAATTGCTCGGCACGGCCCGCGTCTTTCCGGCTGCGCCTACTGACGCCGCGCTTGCCGACGCCACCGGCGCACAAATCGGCCGCTTCGCGCTCGCGCCCGCCGCGCGCGGCACGGGCCTCGGCCGCGAACTTCTCCAGGCGGCCGTCGACCTAGGCGAGCGCATGCACCCAGGCAAGCCGCTCTACCTAGAGGCGCAGGCCGGCCTCGTGGACTATTACGCCGGCTTTGGCTTTACTCCGGTAGGCGAGCTATTCGACGACGAAGGAGTCCCCCACCAGCCGATGCTGCGCCCCGCCAGCTAGACGCTTGGACAGCTGGCCGCCTCCTAGTCGGCGTCGTCCACGCCGGAGGCGAGCTTCGGATCGAGCTCCACGCCGCCTTCGTACTCCACGACCTCAATATCGGGAACATTCTCGGTTTCTGGATCGATGCCGCGGGCGCCGCCTTGCGCCAGCAGACCCGGCGTGGTGGTCACCTCGATCTTGTGTGCCGCTAGAGCCGCACGGTCGCGCGCTTCTTCCACATTTTCTGCAGTAGAAGAGACCAAACCCATGCGGCGGCCCTTATAGGCCCCCGGCTTACCAAAGAGCTTCACGTCTGTCTCCGCGTAGCTGAGGGCTGCGGCGATACCGGTATAGGCAACCTCCCCCAGCTCCTCGTCCGCGTGAATCACCACGCTAGCGCCCGGGGTGACCAAGGTGGCATCGATGGGGTAGCCCAAAATCGCCCGCGCATGCAGGTCAAATTCGGAAAAACGCTGCGTATAGCAGGTAAGCATTGCCGTATCCGAGGGCCGCGGGGAGACGGAGGAAAAGTACACGTCATCGCCGGCGACGAACAGCTCCACGCAGTACACGCCGCGCCCACCCAGCTCATTGGAGATGCGCGCCGCCACAGAGCGGGCATTTTCCAGCGCAATCTCGCTCATTCCAGTAGGCTGCCACTCCTCCACGAGGTCACCGCGCTCGTGGCGGTGACCAATGGGCTCGCTAAACCACGTTGCCAGCTTGCCCGTGGCCGGGTCGATGGAGCGGATAGCTAGCAGGGTGACCTCAAGATCAAAGTCCACGAAACGCTCGGCCACCACGCGCTGCGAGTCCGAGGACACCCGCCGCACGGTCTCCCAGGCCACACGCACATCGTCCTCATCTCGGGCAATCATGTGGCCCTTGCCGGAGGTGGAGACATCCGGCTTAATGATGCACGGAAAGCCCAGCTCCCCGACTGCTTCTTCTAGCTCCTCCAATGAGCTAGCAAAGCGATACGCGGAGACCGGCAATCCAATATTCTCGGCCACCTCGCGCACGCACTGGCGATCCTGCGTCATGGCGCAGGCGCGAGCCGAGGGGACCACGATGGCGTCACTCTGCGCTTCCATCTCTTCCAGCGCTTCTACCGCTACGGTCTCTACCTCTGGAACCACAAAGTGCGGCTGAATCTCTCGTGCTAGCTGCAGGATGCGCCCGGCGTCCTTGATATCGGCGACGTAGCTATACTGCGCCACCTGGTGTGCCGGCGCCCCCGCATACGAGTCCACCGCGTGGACCTCAAGGCCCAGGCTCTGGAAGGACATGGCCAGCTGCTTGCCCAGCTCGCCTGAGCCCAGCAGCAATACCTTGGTGGCATTGCTGGTCAGCGGCGTGCCAATATGACCGGCGATCTCGCCTGGATTATCCATGAAAATGCTCCTTCTAAGCCGCAGGCAGCGGCGGTTACTGCCTTAAATTATTTCATATTTAGGCCCCAACCCCACTACCCACATGCCAGGTGCCACGGATAAGAAAAGGCGCCCTGTGGGCAATTCCACAGGGCGCCTGAAAGGCTTCCGCCTAGGCTGCAGGGGCCTCAGCCGGGGCCTCGGCTGGGGATTCAGCCGGCGCCTCCCCCGCCGGTTGCTCGGCGGGCTGCTCTGGCTCGCCTACTGGCTCCGCCACGGTAATGATGTTGTCCTCATAACCCAGCGCGCCGCCAACGAACTGGCCGCCGCAGGTAATAAGAACCAGGCGGTTCTCGCCTTCCTTATCATTGACCACATCCGGGAAACCGGAACCCTTGGGCAGGCGGTATGGTGCTTCGGTCACGCGGAAGGTGCGCTCCTGGCCGTCGATGACCACGGTAAATTCCTGGTCCTTCTTCAGCTTGGTGAACTTCTCCGCATAGCCGGTGCCCTGGCCCTGGTAGTTAATGTGGCCAGTAATCACGCTCGAGCCCACATTGCCCGGCTCACCTGGCACAGCGGAGGCGGAGTACCAGCCCACGCGAGTGACGTCGTGTGGCGGCAGCAGCACGCCCTGGTCCGTGACCTGTACGGGGTCTACGGCCGCGTACTCGCCGTCGATGCCTACCGACATACCCGCAAAGCCCTTGAACTCACCAGGCGCGGCTTCGTACTCGTGCTCCTGCTGGCCCGAATCATCCACGAAGGCATCCGACTTCGGCCCGGATTCCTCAGGGGCACTCTCGCTGGCCACCGTCTCCGGCGCCGAGCCGGCCTCATCCTCATCATCGCGCGCCAGGTACAGCACTATCTGCAGCAATACCAATGCCACGACAACAATTGCCGCAATAATGGCGATCAGCTTGCCACGGCCCATGCCCTGCTTGCCGACGCCCCCTTCTTCCCCACTCGCCGGATACTGCGAAGTGCCGTTCTCTTCCGGCTGCTGTGGTTGCGCGTGCTTTCCCATAGCTAGCTTCCTTTACTTCCTCGTTTTGTCTACCTTGTGCAGGTTATATGCAAATCCCCTCCAGCGTGTGCAGTCACACCCTGGAGGGGATTTTTGGTGTTTAAGTCTCAACCCCGGTGGGGCGACCCGCGGGCCGCCTCACCGATGCTTATGGACTACTTGATGTAATCCTGCATACCCGGCTCAAGCTCGGTTGCGCCGGACGGTACGGACTTAATCTCAACGCGCTCGGCGTTGGATGGCAGTGCGTTGCCAGTCTCTTCAGGTTCCTGACCCTGGACCTCGACGCCGCGGCCGTGTCCATTGTCAGAGTTGCCGCCCTTAGGAGCGTCCTGACCCTTGACCTCGTGACCATTGCCACCATTGTGGTTACCGGTGTTGTCACCGTGGCCACCATTGTGGTTGCCGGTGTTGTCACCGTGGCCACCGTTGTGGTTGCCATGATCCTTGTGGTCGAAGTGATCCTTGATGATCTTGCCCAAGCCGATTCCCGGAATCAGGATGAGCCACCACTTATTGTCCTTGGAGGAACCGTTAGAGGATCCACCGTTGGAGGTGTCATCGTCAGGATTGTCCTGATCCTCAACCTCGTGGGAAATCACGGTCTGGTCATCATCGTCGATGTCCTTATGCTCAGCGATGTGGTTCGGCTTCTCCGGAGTAGTACCCGGAGTCTCCTCACCCTTGTCATTGACCTCGGTGGAGGTGAGCTCCTCGAAGGCAACCGCAGCCTGGACAGGCTCCTTCACATCATCGTTCACGGTAATGGTCACAGGGACCATGCCGTGGGACTTCTCCGGAGTGAAGGTCTTCTCACCGGTACCCAGAACAGACTTGCCATCCTTCTTGTTAATGAGCTCAGCCTTCAGGGTGTATTCCTTACCCGGAACCAGACCCTCGTAGGTCACCTCATCAACAATCTTGGCACCAGCAATAACTGCGTGGGAACCCTTCTCGAAGTCAGCGTTAGTGGTGATCTTCGGGGTCTTCTCAGAGCCCTCGGAGGTCACAGTCTGGTCATCATCGTTGATGTCCTTGTGCTCACCAACGTGGTTCGGGTTGTCCTCATCGGCAGGCTTATCCTCACCGTGCTTATCCACCTGAGTGGAAGTCAGCGTCTCGAAAGCAACCGCAGCCTCAACCGGCTCAGTTACCTTCTCATCGACAACGATGGTGACAGCCTCAGTGCCATTAGCCTCATCCGGAGTGAACTTGTGGCCCTTGGTCTCACCCAGAACAGTCTTACCGTCTTCCTTGGAAATCAACTGAGCGTCCAGAGTGTATTCCTTGCCTGGAACCAGACCCTCGTAGGAAACCTGGTCCACAACCTTGGCACCAGCAACAACCTCACGCAGGCCGCCCTCGAAGTCCGCATTAGTGGAAACCTTCGGGGTGTCCTTCTCGTCGTTGTCACCAGGGGTGCCCGGTTCGTTAGGCTCGGTCGACTCAGAAGGCTCGCCCGGCTTCTCCGGAGTAGTCGAACCGCAATCCGAAGGCTCGTCAGACTCAGAGGTCTCGGAAGCCTCAGAGGACGTGGTCTCTACAGACTCAGACTCAGACGGCTCGCTGGACTCAGAGGAAGACGGTTCCTCAGACTCGGAAGGCTTCTCGCTCTCAGAGTTACCCGGCTCCTCAGACTCACAAGTCTCGTCGCCGTCACCAGGCGTACCCGGAACTTCTTCCTTCGAGGTGGTGGTCTCCGGAGCAGACGTCTCCGGCTCATCCTCGGAGGTCACAGTCTGATCCTCATCATCGATGTCCTTGTGCTCAGCAATCTCATTCGGATTATCCGAAGAAGCATCCGGAGTCTCCTCACCGAACTCATCGACCGCAGTAGAAGTCAACTCCTCAAACGCAACCGCAGCCTCAACCGGCTCAGTCACATCGTCGTTGACGGTGATGGTGACAGGCTCCTTGCCTTCGGACTTCTCCGGAGTGAAGGTAGCTTCACCCTTGCCCAGGACAGTCTCGCCATCGGCCTTGGAAATGAGCTCAGCCTTCAGAGTGTATTCCTTGCCCGGAACCAGACCCTCGTAGGAAACCTCATCAACAATCTTGGCACCAGCAACAACCTCATGAGAACCATCCTCAAAATCAGCATTCGTGCTGATCTTCGGAGTCTGCTTAGAAGTTACAGTCTGATCCTCATCATCGATGTCGCGGTGTTCGGTAATCTTCTTCTCTTCGTCAGAGTTCGGAGTTTCCTTACCGTTCTCGTCGACCTGCTTGGAGTACAGGTCCTCGAATGCGACAGCAGCCTTGATGACACCCTCAACATCGTCGTTGACCTTGATGTCAACAACCTGCTCGCCGGCAGACTTCTTCGGGGTGAAGGTTACTTCGCCCTTGCCGACGACATCGTGCTCACCCTCAGCATTCTCTGCCTTGTTACGCAGCTCAGCCTTCAGGGTGTATTCCTTACCTGGCACCAGGTCGGTGTAGGTAACGGTGTCCTTGACGGTGACGCCAGCCTTTACCTGCTTAGCGTGGTCAAAATCAGCGTTGGTCTTAATGGACGGGGCCCACTTGGTGTTAACGGTCTGCTTCTCATCGTTGATGTCTTCGTGAGTAGCAATCACGTTTTCATCGGTGGAGCCAGTGGTCTCGTTGCCGTCCTTATCTACCTCGGTAGATACCAGCTTCTCGAAGGCAACCGCAGCGTCAACAGCAGGATCTGCCTTGTCGTTGACAGTGATCTCGACGTCCTTCTTGCCGGCGGACTCTTCCGGAACCAGTTCCTCGGAGCCTTCACCCAGTACGGTTTCGCCATCTGCCTTGGAAATCAGCTTCGCCTTCAGGGTGTACTTCTTGCCCGGAACAAGGTCCTTATACGTCACAGTGTCAATAACCGTGGCGCCCTTCTCTACACGGTCGCCATCCTTAATCTTGGCCTCCGTGTGGATCTCAGGGTTCCACTTGGTATTGACGGTCTGCGCCTCGTCATTAATGTCCTCATGCTCCGCAATGAAGTTGCCATCGCCAGAGTCGTTCGGGGCATCCTTGCCGCTCTCGTCCACCTCGTGGGAGTACAGCTTCTCGAAAGCAACGGCAGCAGCAACTGGCTTCTCCAGCTGCTTATCGACGTCAATCTCTACCTCAACGTCGCCAGACTCACCCTTAGCTTCAAAGGTCTCAGAACCGGTACCAAGAATAGCGTGCTCGCCGTTCTCGTCAGCAGCCTTGTTACGCAGTTCAGCCTTCAAGGTGTACTTCTTACCCGGAACCAGATCCTCGTAGTGAACTTTGTCCTTAACGGTGGTGCCAGCAACAACCTGCTGCTTGTCGCCTTCAAAAGAAGCCTCGGTTCCAATCTTCGGCTCGAGGTTCTTCTCCTGCTCTTCAGTACCGGGAACCGGAGCGGTCGGCTCGGTTACCTTGGTGGTCTCCTCAGGGGAGGTCGGTTCAGTAGTGGAATCTTCAGGAGTGGTTTCCTCAGTGTTAGACGGCTCAGAATCGGAAGTCGTCTCACTATTAGGGGTAGTCTCCTCACCCGGATTCTCAGGAGTGGTCTCATCGGACGGATTTTCTTCCGTCTTCGGAGTCTCCGGAGAAGTAGTAGGTTCCTCAGTTTCACCTTCATCGTCGGGCAGACCCGGCTGATCCGGCGGCATTACTCGCTGCATGCCTGGAGCCCTGTTCCCACTCTTATCAACCGGAAGAACCACAGTGACGAAATAGTCTTCAGGTTGCTCAGGAATCTCTGAAACCTTCTTGAAAGAAGGGCCGCCACCATTTTCGTTAGTTCCCGGATTATAAGCGCTCTCAATCTCAAGACCCGTTAGATCTGTAAACTCTTCCATAGAGCCATTAAAGGTCGGAAAGTTGACTAGACCATAAGGGTTCATGTACTTGGGATTTTGCCCGTTGATGGTATAGGCGGCCGCAGTCCTGTTATCCGGACGTTCACTTACCAGCGCTGTCATGTATACCACATACGTACCCGCAGCGGCCTTATCCCCAGCCTCGATGGCCTTTTGCCACTCGAGAGCTAACCGAATCACAGCGTCCCGATACTCGGAAGGAATGCTCAATTTTGTCGCGTTGTCCTTCGAGTACAAAACGCTAGTTTTGTTATTTGGGTACTTGTCAAGGGGATCTATACACCAAGCCCATCCCACGTCGTTATTTGGGTTTGCCTGCGTGCCATCCTTAGGGGGACCTGCCCACGTCAGAGAGCCCCACGCCTGGGCGTCGGTGCCTACATTAACCCTACCGCCCATCTCTTCGTTTGGCGTAAAGTCTGTCGGCTCAGCAGCCTCTGCTTTACTACCCGGAACGGTGACCATGGCCGCGATTACCGCAATTGCAGCAAGCACTGCGGTAAAGACCATCCACCCCTCTCGGGATATGCTTCTTAATTTACTCATTCTTTCCTCTTCGAGCGGTACAAATACTTACATTCGTTTTCCTGTACAGCGAGTGTTTTCGCTGAGCAGAACCTGAAATTGAGACTTGAACACACTGCGGTTAATCAGGGTTTTGAACCCGAACCTGAATTAACCCTTATTGTGCTCTCAAGATAGTATCACGGGAAAATTTAAGGCGCCAGCCAGAAAATATTAGAAAACTACACGTTATGCAGGATTTCTAATCTCATACCCGCAGGTAGATGCGTTTATTTTTACGGCCAACCTAGTATTAAATACATATGTTCGACGCCCGCTACGCGCTTTCTAAGGCTAAAGAGTTACGCCGGTAGCTTAACCAATACTAAGATTAGATTTAACTAAACCCATGTAAACACTTCCATACGCTGCGTTTTATCTAACTTCGTGCAAATTCAAGAGAGAGATTTGCACGGACTTTCTTCGCATTACTCCGGAATTATCCATAGAAAGTTGGTGTTACAGGTGTGACTGGAGAGCGTTCGATAGGGTGCACGCACGTTCGACATACTAGACATGCAGTAAGCCTTAACCCCCATTGCCATTCACCTTCAAGAAGGCATATGTGAGCAAAAACTCTACCTAGGGTTGCCACAATCACACTTAGGGGTCTCGCACATGGGTGAGGGAAAATTGGGCAAAGAAAAATCCGCACGGGCGTCGGCAAGCGTATGCTTTACCGAGGCCGCAGTGCGGATCCTGAAATGAATTAAGTCTTAAAGAACAGCAGTGACCTGGTAGCCCTTTTCCTGCAGGAGCTGGGAAACTGCCTCAAAGGTATCGCCGTCCTTGTCCGAGTTGTAGGTCTCCGGGTTCAGAGCAATATTGGCGGTGTCGCCCTCGTAGCGGACGCTGATGAACTCGTAGCCGGCTTCGGCATGGGCGGCGTCGATAAGAGCCTGCACGTCGTCGGTGTTGCCCTGCTCAGCAACAGCAACCTGCTCCTGCTCAGGTGCCGGCGCAGCCTCCTGTGCCGGGGCGCCCAGCCCGAAGAAGCCCATAATCGTGGCTAGCAGGCCGCTCAAAAGCTTAACAATCATTGAAATAACTCCCTGTGTTGAAATACGCGGGAATTGGGCCCGCGAAAGCTGAAAACTCTCTGCACTTAAAGCGAACTTAACTTTAGATGAGTTTTTGGTTATGTTCAACAGGGAAGGACCTATGCCGGCATGTCACGGTCTTGCGAGCAGCTTAAAGGGCACTGAAATGCCACAGCGCCCGTGCTCCGTCTCAGGGGCGGTACACGGGCGCTTTCGCTCAATTAGGGCTAAATCCCTTAGAGGGACCAAGAGCTAGGTGGGGATAGGAACCTTTGTTGTCTACTAGGAGGGCTAAAAACATCGTGCAGAGAGCCAAGTCAGCTGTGCTAGAGGGTGGGGCTCTCACACCACGCTAATAAGGACTACATCCTTACTGGTCTTCCATCACATCGTGACGCACGATGGTCTGGTCGCGGCCAGGGCCGACGCCGATGTAGGAGATGCGGCAGCCGGAGAGTTCCTCTAGGCGCAGGACGTAGTCTTGGGCCTTTTGCGGCAGCTCTTCAAAGGTGGAACATTCGGTAATGTCCTCGTCCCAGGCCGGCATGGTCTCGAAAATGGGCTCGGCGTGGTGGAACTCGGACTGGGTAAGCGGCAGTTCGTCGTAGCGCTTGCCGTCGACGTCATAAGCCACGCAGATAGGAATCTCACCAATGCCGGTAAGAACGTCCAGCTTGGTCAGGAAGTAATCGGTGAAGCCGTTCACGCGGGTGGCGTAGCGCGCAATGACGGAGTCGTACCAACCACAACGGCGCTTGCGGCCGGTGTTCACACCAATCTCGCCGCCGGTGGTCTGCAGGTACTCGCCCCACTTATCAAAGAGCTCGGTGGGGAACGGGCCAGCGCCCACGCGGGTGGTGTAGGCCTTCATGATGCCCAGCGAGGTCTTGATGCGGGTTGGGCCAATGCCCGAGCCCACGGAAGCACCACCGGCGGTCGGGTTAGACGAGGTCACGAACGGGTAAGTGCCATGGTCCACATCCAGCATGGTGGCCTGGCCGCCCTCCATGAGTACGTGCTTACCGGACTCGAGGGCTTTGTTGAGCTCGAGCTCAGCATCGATAACCATCGGGCGTAGGCGATCGCGGTAGCTCAAGAAGTAGTCCACAATCTGGTCTGCCTCGATGGCCTTGCGGTTGTACATCTTCACCAGCATCTGGTTTTTAATGTCCAGCGCAGACTCGACCTTCTGGCGCAGGATGGACTCATCAAAAATGTCCTGGACGCGAATGCCAATGCGCGCGACCTTATCGGCATAGGTCGGACCAATGCCGCGGCCGGTGGTACCAATCGCGCGCTTGCCCAGGAAACGCTCCTGCACGCGGTCGAGCGTCTGATGGTAAGGGGCTACTAGGTGCGCATTGGCGGAAATCTTCAGGCGCGAGGCATTCGCACCGCGGGCTTCGAGGCCATCAATTTCATCAAAGAGCGCCTCGAGGTTAATTACCACGCCATTGCCCAGCACTGGGGTAGCGTTCTCAGACAAGATGCCGGCCGGCAGGAGCTTCAGCTCATATTTATCGCCGCCTACCACGACGGTGTGGCCGGCGTTATTACCGCCGTTCGGCTTGACCACGTAGTCAACCTTGCCGCCGAGGATGTCGGTCGCTTTGCCCTTGCCTTCGTCGCCCCATTGGGCGCCGACAATGACGATCGCTGCCATTGTTTAGTCACTTCCTCATTATTGAAGCCAAAATACTCTCCAACTTTACACTTTCCCGGCCAAAAAAGCGCGCGTAGCATGGTGCGCATGCGTTTTTTGTTCCTCCGCTGCGGCGCCCCGGACATCCCCATGCCCGCTGAGGCCCATGATCTCTCGGCCATTCCTACCCGCAAAGAGCTCGCGCTTATCGACGCCTTCCTATCCCCCCTCCTTCCCACCGACCCCACCCC